>JANRMC010000289.1:0-20944 GCA_033761915.1 Flavihumibacter sp. | reverse complement strand
AGGATTGTCTCCTTTACGGGCAATCTTATCTATCTCATCTATATAAACAATACCCCGTTCTGCAGCAGTAACATCGTAATTGCATACCTGTAACAACCGGGTTAAAATACTTTCTACGTCTTCGCCTACATAACCAGCCTCTGTAAACACCGTAGCATCAACAATAGCAAAAGGCACGTTTAATAATTTGGCAATGGTTTTAGCCAGCAGGGTTTTACCCGTACCGGTTTCTCCCACCATTATAATATTACTCTTTTCAATTTCTATTTCGCTATCCTGTACTTTTTGTTGCAGGCGCTTATAGTGGTTGTATACTGCTACGGCCAATACTTTCTTGGCATCGTCCTGGCCAATAATGTATTCATCCAGGAAGCGTTTTATTTCAACCGGCTTTTTTACGTTTAATTTAAACTGAGAAGTTTTGGCAGCAGCATCATCCCGTATCATCAGTTCCTGTTCAATAATTTCCTGTGCATGTTCTACACAGTTTTCACATATATGTCCTTCCTGCCCGGCTATTAAAATCTTCACCTCATCGCGGCTGCGACCACAGAAGGAACAATGTAATGCGTTTTTTGCCATAAGTTATTTATTATACAGGCTAGCCTGTTGTACAATAATACTTTTAGAGTAGCTTACAAAGGTCACAAACTTTTTTAGTACATCCAAGTATTCTTTTAATTATAAAACCGCTGGCTGGCAGCGGTTTTATTGTACAAAAAGCTTGTATTTAAATGCCCCTAAAGGCTTTGGCTTATAACTTATCTATAATACCATCTACAATGCCATAGGCCAAAGATTCTTTGGCATCCATCCAATAATCACGATCAAAGTCTTTCATTATCTGTTCAAACTTTTTACCGCAGTTTTCTGCTAAAATACGGGCTGAGATTTCTTTGGTTTTTTTGGTTTGTATGGCTTGTATTTCCAGATCGGTACTTACAGCCTGGTAATGGCCACCAATGCTGGGCTGGTGTATCATTACTTCTGCATGCGGGTAAATGAAACGACGGCCTTTAACACCCCCGCTTAATAAGATGGACCCCATTGAAGCGGCCAAACCCATATTAATGGTACTTACCGGGCTTTTCAGCATCTTCATGGTATCGTACATAACCATACCGCTGGTTACCACACCCCCCGGACTATTGATGAAGAATTTAATTTCTTCGCCGGGTTTATCGGCATCCAGCAACAATAATTTGTTTACCACTTCTTTTGCAGAACGATCATCTACCACACCCCACAGGTAAACACTGCGGGTTTCAAAAAAGAATTTCTCCATTTTCTTCATCAGCATCATGCCTTCTGCAGATGGCTTGTCGGGTGTGGGTTGTTCTTCCGGTTCATCATCCATTCTTAATGGCTGTAAAAAATGTTGTTGATAGCGATTCATAGTTTTTTATTTGTTACTGGCATGCCAGTGTGTTTTTAATTGTTATATGCTTATTGCTGCTTGCTGTTATGCAGTACCAGTGTGCGACGCAACGATGCTGCTATTGCCACAACTGCCGGTTAACTTATTCTTCTTTCTTTTCTTTACGTGGATTTACCAGTAATACTTCATCTACCAGGCCGTAGGCTTTTGCCTCTATAGAAGTTAACCAATAATCCCGCTGGCAATCTTTTTCCACCTGCTTTACTTCTTTGCCGGTATGATATGAAATAACGTCGTACAATTCTTTCTTCAGCTTTTTAATTTCATTTACGGTTATTTCTATATCGCTGGCCTGACCACCTATGGCGCCGCTTGGCTGGTGTATCATTACACGGCTATGTTTTAAGGCAGTGCGTTTGCCTTTGGTGCCGGCGGTTAACAATACAGCACCCATACTGGCCGCCATGCCTATGCAAATGGTAGCCACATCGGGAGTTATGTATTGCATGGTATCGTACACGCCCATGCCTGCATATACGCTGCCGCCGGGGCTGTTTATATACATCTGTATATCGCGGCCACGGTCGGTGCTTTCCATAAACAGTAATTGTGCGGTTACAATATTGGCCACTTCATCGCCAATGGGGTAGCCTAAAAAAATGATGCGGTCCATCATTAACCGGCTATACACATCCATTACGGCAACATTCATGGGTCGCTCTTCTATAATATTGGGCGTAAGGTTGGTTACTGTGTATTTCTGAAAATCGTTGAGGGTGTTGCTGCTGATGCCGCGGTGTTTTACGGCGTATTGTTCAAATTCTTTTCCAAAATTCATATACTAGATTTTCTGGTTTTTTATACTTAATTGGGTGATTTCTGTCAAATCTCCGTCCAAACTTTGAAATTGCCAAAAAACTGACAGGTTGCCAGCGTGGTTGATAAGTAAATAAAGTAAAATATACTGAAATAAAAAAGCCGCCCTGCGGCGGCTTTATATATTCTTTTAAATTTTTAATGGTGGTGGTGATGTCCTTCCTGCAGTTTATTAAACTCATCTACACTAATGGCTTTTTCTGTTGGGTTTACCTGGCCTTCTGCCCATGTAAACACTTTATCGGTTTGTATGCGGTGGTAACTATCTTCCACATACTTGCGGTCTTTCATCATTCTTTCAATATAATCGTTTACCCAGGGTTGGTCCATATCCATCATAGCACCGCCCATATAACCCATTAATTGCTGTTTGGCAAAAGCCCTTAAATCATCGGGGGTAACTTCAATATTGTTTTCTTTTACCAGTTTATCAATAATCAATGTCCACTTTAGGCTATTGATAAATGAAGGGTATTCTGCAGCTACTTCTTCAGCAGATTTTGGTTTTTCGCCTCCGGTTTCCATCCAGCGCTTTAAAAAGCTTTCAGGAAATTCTATTTGCGTATGGTCTAACAGCTGGTGATAAATCTGATCTTGCAGTTGGTTGCGGCTCTGGCTGTCTAAATACTTTTCAATATCTTCTTTAACAGCATTTCTAAAGTCGGCTTCTGTGGCAATATCCTCGCGGTTGGGGTAGGCTGCTTTAAATAATGCTTCTTCAAACGGGGCTTTTTCTACCAGCCCTACTTTTGTAATAAGCAGTTTAAAGTTTTTATTGGCTGCTTCTTCTTCTGTAATGCCAAGGTCTTTTACAATCCACTCTCTTTCTTTATCGCCAAAAGCAGCAGCAATATTTATAACCAGACTTTCATCTTTCTTTTTACCCATTAACTGGCTTTGCAGTGCCGGGGTAAAATATTTAACCAGTACCGAATTGTCTTTTTTTACACCACCTTCTGTTTCATTACCTGAAGCATCGCTTTCAATAAACGTAACGTTCAGCATATTTTCTTCAGTATCCACAGCCTCTGGCTCTGTCATATTACCATGGCGGGTTTGCATACGGGCCACTTCTTCGTACAGCATTTCATCGCTTACGGTAATTTTATAACGGGTGGTTTTGGCAGTTGCCAAATCTGCAATAGTAAATGCAGGTTTTAAACCCACTTCAAAAGCAAACACATAATCTGCCGGACTGTTTACATCAATTTTGGCAGCATCATTTTCTGGCAGTGGTAAAGGCTGTGCAAAAATTTCCAGTTGCTCTTTTGCCATATAATCGCTCAATCCTTTTTCAACAGAACGCAATACTTCTTCTGTAAAAACAGAAGCGCCATACATTTTACGCACTACGCCGGCAGGCACCATACCCTTTCTGAAACCAGGAATATTTGCTTGCTTGGCATAACCCTTTAAAGACTTTTCAAATGAAGGCAGGTAATCATCTTTTGCCACTGTAACAACGATTTTGTCGTTCAACAAACCGATGTTTTCTCTGGTAATTGTTGCCATGATGTTTGTAGCTTTTAGCTATTTACGTTTTAAAAAAATCCCCCCTCCATAATGGCAGGGGGGTGTTTGTTTGTCCGGATGGAGGGACTCGAACCCCCACACCTCGCGGCATCAGATCCTAAGTCTGACGTGTCTACCAATTTCACCACATCCGGGTTGGCATTTCTGCTTAAGGGCTGCAAATGTAGGGCATTTACCCAAATAACCGAAAGGATTAAAGGGCTTTTTTGAGCCGGGCTTTAGTAAGCCGGCGCAGCATCGTTGCGTCGCACATGTTAGCTGCAACGCTATGAGTAACGAATAGCAGTTGCTCTTCATCCCGCCTCAGCGGGGGACTTGTGCTGAGTAATATAAATAAACAGGTTGGTGCCCATTGCTGCAAGGTGGCTTATTCTTTATCTGTATCATAGCGGTCAACCGATTGGATGCCACCCAGTTTAAGCAGGCGCTGTACCAGGTCTTCCAACTCTTCTTTATCGTGCACAAAAATTTTAATATTACCCATAAAGATCCCTTCTTTGGCTTCTACTGTAAGAGCGGCAATATTAATTTTCATTTCTCCGCTAATGAGGTTGGTAATTTTATGTATAACCCCCACATCATCCAGCCCCACAATTTTTAAACCGGTTAAGAAAGAAATTTCTTTGTTTTTTGCCCACTTGGTTTTAACCACCCTATGCCCATAATTGGCCATTAATTTAGCAGCATTGGGGCAATTAGTGCGGTGTATAGTAAGCCCTTTGCCGGTGGTTACAAAGCCAAACACATCATCGCCCGGAATGGGTTTGCAACAGTTGGCCAGGTTGTAAACAATCTTATCGCTGCTTTCTCCAAAAATTATTAGCTCAGCATCTTTTTTAGGCAGGGCGGTTGGCTCTGCTTTTATTTCTGGCAGTGGTTTAACGGGGCGTGGCGGCTCCAGTTTATCGCCAATAACAGAAAAATCTTTCAGTTCTTTAAGATCAATCGTTTTTACGGCCACCCGGTAAAATAATTCTAACGATGAGGAGAGCTTATAAAAATTAGTAACTATATCTATATTATGCTGGTTAAAAGTAGCCCCAACGGCTTCTATTTTTCTTTGTGTAAACCCTTTACCATCATCAGCAATGCGGCGTTTCTCTTCTTTTAAAGCATCTTTAATTTTTGTTTTGGCCTTGGCTGTTACTACAAAATTCAGCCAATCTTCATTGGGTTTTTGTTTGCTGGATGTAATAATTTCTATCTGGTCTCCGCTACGCAGTTTGTGGCTGATGGGTACCAGCTTATGATTTACTTTAGCACCAATACAGGTGCTGCCCACAGCACTGTGTATAGAAAATGCAAAATCTAAAGCCGTACAATTTACCGGCAGCATTTTTACATCTCCCTTGGGGGTATACACATAAATTTCTTCTGCTAAAAAAGAGGTTTTAAAGTCTTGTAAAAAATCAACCGTATCTGTATCCTGTGTATTTAAAACCTCACGTATCTGGTGAAACCATTTGTCAAACCGGCTTTCATCGGTGGTATCTTCTTTATACTTCCAGTGTGCGGCCAAGCCTTTTTCAGCAATTTCATTCATACGTTTGCTGCGTATCTGCACTTCCACCCACTTACCCTGGGGGCCCATAACGGTGGTATGCAGGGCTTCATACCCATTACTTTTAGGGTTACTGAGCCAGTCTCTTAACCGTTCCGGAGACGGGGTATATTCATCGGTTATAATAGAGTATACACCCCAGCATTCTTTTTTCTCCTGCTCGGGCGGGGCGTTTAATAAAATACGTATGGCAAATAAATCATACACTTCTTCAAAAGTCACACCCTTCTTTTTCATCTTATTCCAAATGGAGTGAATGCTTTTGGGGCGACCATAAATTTCAAAATTATAATCAGCCTTTTCCAGTTTTTCTTTTAAAGGCCTTATAAACTCATTAATATACCGGGAACGTTCCCGCTTTGTTTCTGCCAGCTTGCGGGCAATTTCTTTGTAAGTATCCGGCTCCAGATACTTCATTGAAAGATCTTCCATCTCGGTTTTTATGTTATACAAACCCATGCGGTGTGCAAGGGGTGCATATACATATACTGTTTCAGAAGATATTTTCAATTGCTTTTCCCGCTTCATGCTTTCCATGGTACGCATGTTATGCAGGCGGTCGGCCAGTTTAATTAAAATTACCCGGGGGTCATCCGTAAGGGTGAGCAGTATTTTCTTAAAATTCTCTGCCTGCTGAGAAGCATTTACATCAATTACATTTGAAATTTTAGTAAGCCCATCCACAATGCGGGCTATTTCTGTTCCAAACTCCCGCTGCACATCTTCTAAAGTAATATCGGTGTCTTCTACGGTATCATGCATTAAGGCACAAATGGTAGAGCGTACGCCCAATCCAATTTCTTCCACGCAAATTTGTGCTACTGCCAATGGATGTAATATATAAGGCTCACCACTTTTACGGCGCATGGTTTTGTGCGCATCTGCCGCCATTTCAAAGGCATGACGTACCAGTTCTTTATCGCCCGGCTTTAATTTTGGTTTCAGGCCGCGCAATAAAGCCCTGTATTCTCTTAAAATCAGTTTCTTTTCCTGTTCTTCTGTTAAGTTATATTTTGGTGTGGCAGCAACTGTCTCCATATAATACGAATTTACAATAAAAGCCTTGTGTATAACAGTTAAACCGCCGTAAAAATTGCGTTACAGATGTATGTAACCAGCAGCGGTTTAAAGCCCGGCATTGTTGCGTCGCACACTTGTACGATAGCGGGTTAATGGCCCATGGTTTATAGTTAATGGTATTTACTATGCACAATCAACTACTGACCATGCACATACTTCCGTACAAGTGTGCGACGCAACCACTGCTGCCAGCAATACCAATGCCGGTAACCTATAAAAACACTTACTAAAAGATGGGGTTAAAAACAAATAGTTTTTGTTGAAAACTCTTTGAGATAAGTGGATGTATTGCTCTATTTTTGCCGGCGTTGTAAAACAAATAACGCTTAACAAACAACTGTTATGGTAGACGCTATCTTAGGGCTGCAGTGGGGTGATGAGGGAAAAGGAAAAATTGTAGATTTTTTTGCGCCGCAATACGATGTAATTGCACGTTTTCAGGGGGGGCCAAATGCAGGGCACACACTGTATGTAGAGGGTAAAAAAATAGTGTTGCACCAGATACCATCGGGCGTTTTTCATGCAGGCACCATTAACCTTATTGGCAATGGTGTGGTATTAGACCCCGTAACCCTGCGCAAAGAATGCGATGCGGTGGCGGCGTTTGGTGCTGATGTTAAGAAAAATCTTTTTATCTCTCACCGCACGAATATTATTGTGCCCACACACAGGGCTCTTGATAAGGCTTCAGAATTAGCAAAGGGTAATGACAAGATTGGCTCTACCTTAAAAGGCATTGGCCCGGCTTATATGGATAAAACCGGCCGTAACGCACTGCGTGTGGGTGATGTGCTGGATAAAAATTTTGATACCTGGTACCAGCAATTGCGCCAGAAACACCTGCAATTACTGGGTAATTATAATTTTGATGAAGATATTAGCCAGTGGGAAGCCGAATTTTTTGAGGCAATTGAATTTTTGCGTACGCTAAATGTGGTAAACGGAGAGTATTTTATTAATGATAAAATAAGCCAGGGCAAAAAGGTACTGGCAGAAGGGGCGCAAGGCAGTATGCTGGATGTAGATTTTGGCACGTTCCCTTTTGTTACTTCTTCTAATACCACATCGTCTGGTATATGTTCTGGCCTGGGTATTGCACCGCAAAAAATAAGAGATATTATGGGTGTTACCAAAGCGTACTGCACCCGTGTGGGTGGTGGTCCTTTTCCTACAGAACTGGAAGATGCTACCGGTGAAGAATTGAGAAAACTGGGTACTGAGTTTGGTGCCACCACCGGACGCCCCCGCCGCTGTGGCTGGATTGATCTGGTGGCGTTACAATATGCCTGTATGATTAATGGGGTTAATAAAGTAATTATGACCAAGGCTGATGTGTTGGATAATTTTGAAAGCCTGCAGGTTTGCACCGGTTATAATATTGATGGAACCGAGAGCCAGCAGATACCTTTTCAGATGACCCGCCACAAAATTGTGCCGGTGTTGAAAGAATTTAAAGGCTGGAATACACAAACTTCAACCATAAAAGAGTTTGCAGCCGTTCCGGAATCAATGAAAACATATGTAGCGTTTATCAATCAATATATTGGTGCCCCTATATCTCATATTTCTAATGGCCCCGGAAGAGACCAATTAATTACAGTGGGCTGATAGTGCCTAAAACTTTAATAAATAATTTCATTTATTTTATACGTAAATTCAGTGCAGGCCTACGTATTAAGCAGCAACAATTTTTTCAAAAAAATTATTTGCATTTTTTTGAAAAAAAATTTGGCTATTTAAGAACTTCATAGAAATTTTACAGCAATAAAAAAGTCCACCGACCATGGCAAAGTCAAGTAAAGACAAACCAACCAAAAAGGCTGCTCCGCAGGATGCAGATGAAAAACCAGTAAAGACTTCTTCAAAATCTAAGAAAGAAACAGAAGAGGAGGATGACGATTTTGACGAGGAGGAAGAAACTCCGAAAGCTTCTAAAAAAGCAGGCGCTTCAAAAAAGAAAGATGATGAAGAGGAAGACGATGACGATGTGGATGTAGAAGATGATTGGGAAAAAGTTGAGGAAGAAGAAGATTGGGATCCGGATTTTGATGAATTTGATATTCCTAAATCAAAAGGCAAGAAAGCTACCGGTGGCGGTGCCAAAAAAGGCAAAGAAGATGATGATGATTTAGGTTTGGATGATGAGTTTAAAGATATGTTTAATGATCGTGGCGGGTTTGATGATGATGAAGAGGACGATTTTTAAGCAAGGTATATACCTATACACGTGCACCACTACCATGCATCTTTTGCAATAAGTAATTTTACAGTTTTTAAACAACGAATGCTGAATTGGGCGAACCAGTTTGGCATTTGTTGTTTTTTAGATAGCAATGCTTATGATTTTAAGCATAGCAGCTATGAGTGTGTTGCTGGTGTTGGTGCCATTAATAGTATTACGGCCCGGGCTGGTAATGCGTTGCAGCAGTTAAAAATTTTTCAGCAACAACACAACGGGTGGTTGTTTGGCCACCTGGCATATGATCTTAAGAATGAATTGGAACAGCTTTATAGTAAAAATCCGGATTACTGCCAGTTTCCCGACTTATTTTTTTTTATACCTCAATATGTATTGTTTTTAAACCAACAGCAGTGCAGCATTTACTGCAACAATGCGGCTGAGGCAGCGGCTGTTTTTGAAGCAATCAATAATACGGCCCATACAAATACAATACATACCACTAAACTAAACGCCATTGAAAGCAGGTTTAGCAGGCAGGAATACCTGCATACAATAGATACGCTGAAACAACATATTGCAAGAGGGGATTGTTATGAACTGAATTTTTGCCAGGAATTTTATGCAGAAAAAGCGATTATTGACCCGGTTGCTATTTTTAACAGATTAAGTATTGCTTCGCCCAATCCTTTTGCGGCCTTTTATAAACTGGCAGAGAAATACCTGCTTTGCGCCAGCCCTGAGCGGTATTTAAAAAAACAGGGAGAACAAATTTTATCTCAGCCCATTAAAGGCACCGGCAAACGCAATACCAATAATGCAGCAGCTGATGAACTGAGTAAACAATATTTATTACAAAGCCAGAAAGAACGGGCAGAAAATGTAATGGTGGTTGATATTGTAAGAAATGATCTTTCAAAAGTTTGCAAAAACGGCAGCGTTACTGTTGATGAGTTGTTTGGGCTTTACAGTTTTCCGCAGGTACACCAAATGATTTCTACCATTACAGGCCAATTATTACCTCATACTTCTTTTGTTGACATTATTAAAGCCAGTTTTCCAATGGGGTCAATGACCGGTGCCCCTAAAAAAAGAGTAATGGAGTTAATTGAGAGGTATGAAAAAACACGCAGGGGTATTTACTCCGGTTCGGTTGGTTATATTACTCCAAACGGCGATTTTGACTTTAATGTGGTTATAAGAAGTATAGTGTATAACAAAAGCAGTCAATATCTTTCTTACCAGGTGGGCTCTGGTATTACACATTATTGCAAAGCCGAAGAGGAATACGAAGAGTGTAAACTGAAAGCATCTGCTATTGAAAAAATTTTATTACAATAAAATTGCTGACAGCTGCGCTGCAGATGAACTGAGCGTAGCAAGAATGTTGCTATACTTACTGCAGCTGGTTACAAAATAAAAATGCGCCTGACAACAGGCGCATTTTTATTGATATAAGGTGGCTTATGCTTCTTTTTCTGCCAGCACCTGCTGTTCTCTGAAAGTTTTGGCATAAGCAATAAAATCTGTAGCCTGCAACAGGTATTGGTTTGCAAATGCAGCGTTTGGAGTTGCATCATTCATACGCATTACATTTTCTTTAAAAGAATCTGAGGCAGTATACAAGCCTGTAGCTGTAAAGTGCTTATCAAAATCGTTTAGAATTCCATGCTGGGTATTACACTGCACCCCTTGCTGTAATAAGAGGGCTTTGGCGCTGTGTACCTGCGCAGCATAGGCATGATAAATAGCATCTGCCCATGCGTTATTATCCAGACATAGTTTACTGTTTTCAATTTTTTCTTCTGCTTCCAGTATCAAAGTAGCAACCAGGTCAATCATTACACCGGCGCACTCACCCACCCCAATGGCGGTTGCAAATTTTTCCTGTTGGCCCCAATCTATATAATCCTCTGCTTGCAGTGTTTCAAGATCGGCTAATGGTTTTAATAACTCATAATAATAACGATCTCCTTTTTGCTGAGAATAATTGAGGAAGGTATCGCCGGCCCCATTATTAATAAAATCGTTTAATACGGCTCTTAAAACATCCGGACCTCTTTTACTGGGCACTTTAATTACTTTGTCTGCAATTCTACCATTGCCACTGCCTAAAACCCCACCACCGATAAGCACTTGCAGTGCAGGCAGCACCTGTCCTTTTGCTTTTAAAGAACTTCCATGAAAACCTATTGAAGCCATGCCATGCTGACCACAACTGTTCATACAGCCGCTTATTTTAATAGCAAGTTCTTTATTGTATAAAAACTGGGGAAACTCTTCTTCAATTAATTCGGACAGCGCAATAGCAGTGCCGGTACTGTTACTGATACCAAGGTTACAGGTGTCGGTGCCTGGGCAACTGGTAACATCTGCCACACTTCCAAAGCCGGGTTTTGCCAAACCTACTGCATCTAGCACATTAAATATGTAGGGCAGATGCTGTGGCTTAACAAAACGGAACTGCAAACCCTGATTTACGGTTACTCTTACATCATCTGCCACCACATCTTTCAATTGCTCTATTAAAATACGGCTGGTATCACTACTGATGTTGCCATTTGTTACTCTAACATAGACCGCTACAAAACCATCCTGCTTTTGCTTTATAACATTGGTGCTTTGCCATAACTCATATTGATAAGGATTGGCAGGTACGGCAGAAGTAGCAACACTGGCTGAATAAGAAGGCAGTACTGCTTCAGGAAAAGAAGCTGCATCAATTACGTAAGTCTGGTGGGTAAGTGCTTTCTGTTCTGCAATCACTAATTCATTAAAAGCATCTATACCTATTTTTTGTACAAGAAATTTTATTCTTGCTTTATGGCGGCTATTTCTCTCACCGTGACGATCAAACACACGTAGTACAGCTTCTAAATACGGAATTAACAAATCTGCTTCTAAAAATTCATGCGTGGTCACTGCCAGGTGTGGTTGTGCCCCCAAACCACCTGCAATTAATACTTTAAAACCCCTTACCTCTTTACCATCTACCACCCGTATTCTTGGGATGGCTCCCAAATCGTGCATAAAAGTAAGTGCGGTATCTTTTTCGCTGCTGCTAAACGCAATTTTAAACTTACGTCCCATTTCCTGACACAAAGGCTTACGCAAAAAATACTCAAACATAGCGTGTGCGTAGGGTGTGATATCAAAGGGTTCTTCAACATCAATACCAGCGGTATCAGATGCAGTAATATTTCTTACTGTATTGCCACAAGCTTCGCGGATTGTTACACTATCTTTCTCCAGTTCCGCCCACAGCTGCGGCGTTCTGTCGAGGCTTACAAAATGTACTTGTATATCCTGACGGGTGGTTAAATGTAAGTTGCCATTGCTGAATTCATCAGACACGGCAGCAATACGATGCCATTGCGCAAAACTCATTTTACCATAAGGAAGTTTTATACGCACCATCTGTACCCCTTGCTGTCTTTGACCATATACGCCTCTGGCTAATCGCAGGCTTCTGAATTTTTCTTCAGCAATTTTACCTTCTTTAAAAAGCTGAATCTTTCGCTCCAGTTCTATAATATCTTTCTCCACAACAGGATTTTCTAATTCGGTTCTAAAGCTTAACATGTTGATTTATTTAATAAATATTCCTACTTATTTAGTAGACTAATGGATTGTAAAAGTAAATCACGTAAAGCTATTCGTCAAAAAATATCTTTATTTATTACCTGTGCAATTCGTTAAAGATTGCGAAAGAAGTTATTAGACTATTCAGGCAGGCTTGAAACTAATGTTAGCTTTTGCTTATTCAGTACCTTAAACTGTTTACCGCTCACGACAATTAATTGTTCTTGCGCTAAATCATTCAATACACGGAAAACAGTTTCATAGGTAGCGCCAGTGTAAGATGCAAGATCTTGCCTGCTGAGTGTAAGATCAATGTAACCGTTTTCTTTAGTACCAAACTTTTCATGTAGTGTCAGTAAGGCCAACGCCACCCTTCCTTTAACGGGCATATGGGCCAGATTGCGCATTTTTCGTTCAGACACTTTTAATTCTTCAGCAAAAAATAACATCAGTTGATATAAGTATTCCTGATTAACCCGCAAAGAAGAAAGAAAGAAATCAATAGGAATAAAACAAACAATCGAGGGCTCGATAGCTGTTGCAGACACCGGGTAAAAGATGTCGTTACCTAGTCCGCGGTGCCCAACAATATCTCCCTTTTTGGCAAACCGAACAATCAATTCCTTTTCACCCCATTTTTTATGCACTTTTACAGCCCCTTCAAATACAAAGTAAACACCCGTCACCTCTTTTGATTCTTCAAACAAAACTTCACCCTTCTCAACCATATAGGTGTGCCTGTTGGCATCTACAGCAGGCAACCACTCTTTTAAGCATAACTTACAAAAAGAACAACTTTTAAGATCGCAGCTTTTTTTTGCTTTTTTCATTTCCTTTCAGATTTTCTATCAGGTACCAGGCCTATTAATAAATACAATACCCAGCTTTCGCAAAAATATTCGAAAAGCCTTGCAAATGAGATTTTAATCTATGGCTTAAAGCCAAAAAATAGCAAAAATAACAAATTAATAAAAATAATATATGAAATATACAATATAACTAACAATTATTTTTTGAAAATTTATCTATATTTATGACATCTATCATATTTAATTGATGTAATTATTGATAATTGATTTTGTTTTTTAAATATGATATTTTTTAATATATGATTGCGTTGCCAGCATTTGGTGCCTAAAGAAAAGGCATTTTTAAAAACAACTATATGAAGATAGTTATCATTGGCAACGGCATGGTGGGTTACAAATTTTGTGAGAAATTACTTTCAAAACCTGCTGCAGCCTCCTTTTCTATTACTGTTTTTGGAGAAGAAATCAGGCCTGCTTACGACAGGGTGCACCTGAGTGAATATTTTGCCGGCAAGTCTGCTGAAGATTTAACAATGGCTTCGGCCAGCTGGTATACTGATAATAATATTACACTACACCTTGGTGATCCTATCGCCCAAATTAATGTTGCGGCAAAAACTGTAGACTCACATAAAGGGCTTACCGTATCATACGATATTTTAATTATGGCCACCGGTTCTGCTGCCTTTGTTCCCGCCATACCGGGCACAGAAAAAGACGGTGTATTTATTTACCGCACCATCGAAGATCTGGAGTTAATGACTGCCTATGCAAAAAAGGCAAAAAAAGGGGCAGTTATTGGGGGTGGCTTACTAGGACTGGAAGCTGCAAAAGCGATGATTGATTTGGGCGTAACAGACACGTCGGTAATTGAATTTGCTCCAAGATTAATGCCCCGGCAAATTGATGATGCCGGGAGTAATGTTTTAAAAGCAAAACTGGAGAGCATCGGCTTAAAAATCTTAACCAATAAAAACACTTCCGAAATTTTAGGTGATGGCTGCATTGGTGGTATGCAGTTTTCAGATGATAGTACAATTGATGTGGATATGCTGGTTATTTCTGCTGGCATTAAACCACGGGATGAACTGGCAAAACTGGCTGGGCTTGAAACAGGCCAGCGTGGCGGCATTGTGGTAAACGATCAATTACAAACTTCCGATCCTTCTATTTATGCAATAGGAGAATGCGCATTACACCGAGGTATGATTTATGGCCTTGTAGCCCCCGGTTATGAAATGGCAGAAGTTGTGGCAGCCAATATCACCGGCACCTCAAAATCTTTCACTGGTTTTGATATGAGCACCAAACTTAAACTGATTGGTGTGGATGTTGCCAGTTTTGGAGATCCGTTCATTACCGGTAACGGCATACGATCTATTGCCATTAATGATACGCACAAAGGCATCTACAAACGCATCAATATTAGTGAAGATGGCAAAACACTTCTTGGCGGTATTTTAGTGGGCGAAGCAGAGCAATATAATATGCTGTTACAAACCTGCAAGAATAAGGTTGTATTACCCCCTAACCCAGAAGATGTAATATTAGGAGCAAGAGGTGGAGAAACAGACACTGGTGCAGGCGTTACATCCTTACCAGACGATGCATTGATATGCAGTTGTGAAGCGGTTACAAAAGGAATGATCTGCACAAGTGTAAGTGAAGGTGGTTGCGAAACGCTGGATGCCATAAAAAAATGTACAAAAGCTGGTACGGGTTGTGGTGGTTGTGTTCCTATGCTAAAAGATCTGATGCATCACACCATGAAAGCACAGGGCAAGTTGGTGAGAAATGTTTTGTGCGAACACTTCAATTACAGCCGTCAGGAATTATTTGATTTGGTAAAAATTCATGCGTTAAAAACATACGATGCAGTTTTGGATCAACTGGGCAAGGGTCATGGTTGCGAGGTTTGTAAACCGGCGGTAGCATCTATTTTGGCCAGCTTATGGAATGAAATGATTCTGAAAAAGGGAAACGCCACCGCGCAAGACAGCAACGATCGCTTTCTGGCAAATATTCAAAAAGGCGGCACTTATTCTGTAGTACCCCGCATTCCGGGCGGAGAGATTACTCCGGACAAACTAATTGTAATTGGAGAAGTTGCTAAAAAATATAATCTCTATACAAAAATTACAGGTGGCCAGCGCATAGATATGTTTGGCGCCCACCTCACCGATTTGCCAAAAATTTGGGAAGCGCTGATTGCCGCTGGCTTTGAAAGTGGCCATGCTTACGGAAAAAGTTTACGAACCGTAAAAAGTTGTGTGGGCAGCACCTGGTGCCGCTATGGACTACACGATAGTGTAAGTTTTGCCATACGTGTGGAAGAACGTTACCGCGGTTTAAGATCTCCGCACAAATTGAAAAGCGCCGTTAGTGGTTGCATCCGCGAATGCGCAGAAGCACAAAGCAAAGACTTTGGCATTATTGCCACAGAAAAAGGATGGAATTTATATGTGTGCGGCAATGGTGGCAGTAAACCCCAACATGCACTGTTACTTGCCAGCGATGTGGATGAAGAAACCTGTATAAAATTAATTGACCGCTTCCTGATGTTTTATGTAAAAACGGCCGACCCGTTAACACGTACGGCTACCTGGTTAAATAAAATGGAAGGTGGGATTGATTATTTAAAATCTGTAGTGCTGAATGATGCGTTGGGCATGAATGCGCAGTGGGAAGAAGAAATGAACCGTCATGTGGCCACTTATGAGTGCGAATGGAAAGTTGCAGTAGAAACACCAGAAATACGCAAGCGCTTTAATCACTTTGTAAATGCGCCAGAAGAGAAAGACCCTACTGTACGCTTTGAAGAAATGCGTGAGCAAAAAAGAGCTAAAGAATGGAAATAATATAATGGATAACCCAGCTGAAAGGCCCGTGGCAACATCGTTGCTCGTTGTAAACCCCGATTCGGTTTGTGCAATGCTATCGGGGCACCCTTCAGCGGTTGCCCTCCATTCAACAAAAAAAAATCAATACCCCTTGTAAATAGTTTTCTAAAAGCCCATATCAGAACGCCTCTTCGATTGCCTGCCTTTGCTGATTTACTCAGCGTTTTTTAGTGTAATACTATTCGATTGCTTGCTTTATGAAATAATAAAGCGTGAACCTTTTTTTAAATAAACAATAATGGTAGCAACAACAACCTGGTTTTATGCCTGTCTGGCAGAAGATGTGCCGGATAATGGCGGTGTTTGTGTAAAATATAACAACCAACAAATTGCACTCTTTCATTTTGCCCGGTTAAATGAGTGGTATGCCACACAAAATGAATGTCCGCACCGCAACCAAATGGCATTAAGCCGTGGCATGATTGGTACACAGGGTGATGAACCAAAAGTGGCCTGCCCGTTTCATAAAAAAACATTTTCATTAAAAACAGGTGAGTGTTTGAGTGGCGATGAGTGTGCTATTAAAACTTATGCCGTTAAAGTAGAAGATGGCAAAGTGTTTATAGCAATACCTGAATAATAAGCCGGAATTAGCACTGCAGTTGCAGTGTGCGACGCAACGATGCTGGTATAACTACTAAAGATGATTAACAAAAAAAATAAAATATATGACTTAATACAATTTGCGCTTTTTTATTGCTGCCAGTGGTGGTAATAAAAAAGCCCCGGGTTCGAAATGGAAGCTCGTCCGGGGCAACGATTTTAAATTGACAAACAATATAAAACCAAAACAAAGCTATGGCAAAATTTCAAAACATCAGAGTGCTATTATTATGTTGTTGCACATTAATGACAATTGCAGCAGCTGCGCAGTTTACATTAACCGGCCAGTTGCGTACACGCACAGAAATACGTAATGGTTTGGGCAACTTAGTATTAAAAGGAAGCAAGGCTGCTGTATTTACATCTCAACGTACCCGTTTGGCATTTGGCTATAAATGGGATCGTTTAACTTTTGGTGTTGCCGTACAGGATGTGCGTGTTTGGGGGCAGGATGCCTCCAGCATTTCTAATGCAGATGGCAACCGCTTTATGTTACATGAAGGCTGGGCCGACCTTACTTTATTTAACAAGGCCGATACTACTATTAAAGCAAAAGGTATTGACCTGATGAGCATAAAAATTGGCCGTCAGGAATTGATTTATGATGATGTACGTTTAATAGGCAACCTGGATTGGTTGCAGCAAGCCCGCCGCCACGACATGGCTTTACTAAAAACCGTTCACAAAGGATGGCAGATTGATTTAGGCGTTGCCTTTAATCAAAACAGCGATGCATTTGGTGTTACTGGTACTTCTTATGTGCCGGCCAATGTACCTGCTTATGTAAAAAACTCTTTAGGTAACCTGGTACCTACACCGGGTGGTTTGTTACCATTAGCTACGGGTGGCAATGCTGGCAATAACAGTGCTAAAGGTGGCACGCCGGTATGGAGCAACCCTCCTTCTACCAATGGTGGCAACCAGGATTATAAATCGTTTACCAGTTTATATGTAAGCAAAAAGTTTAACCAGACTAAATTTTCTGCCCTGTTCTTTAACGACAATTTTGGCAAATACAAATTAGACTCTGTTGGCACTGCAGGCACCGGTTATGTATATGGCCGCAGGTTTGCCAGTGCCGGCGCCAGCGATGCGTTTGATTACAGCGGCACCAACCAACGCTACACGTATGGTTTAATGATTAATCACACATTGGGTAATGCATCTGGCTTTGGAAAAATTGCTATACAAGCTGCTTATTATGCACAGAGTGGTAAGAACCGGGATGGGGTGAAAATGAAAGGGGCTTATCATTATACCGCTTCTGTTATTTACCAAAAAGGCAAATTGAGTGTTGCACCAGGGTATGATGTATTAAGTGGTAACGATGCCACTACTGCAGAAGATGAAAAGTTTGACCCCTTATATGGTACCCCCCACCGCCACTGGGGTTATATGGATTATTTCTATGTAGGCACCGGCTCTCCGGCAGGTGGTTTACAAAACCCATACCTGAAATTTAAATATACCGGCAACACACTTACAGCCGGGGTGGATGTACATACTTTCTCGCTGCAAAAAGATATGAAGAAAGCAGATGGTAGCCTGGTAGGTAAAAACCTGGGAACCGAAATAGACTTGTTAGTGAATTATAACATGAACAAGTTTACCAATATAGAATTGGGTTACTCGCTCATGAAAGCCAGCCGCAACATGCCTTTTGCAAAAGCACAGGCAACTACCGATGCAGTGGCTGATACCTATCGTAAAACCGGTACCTGGTTTTATGCAATGCTGCGGTTTACACCAGATTTCTTTTATACCAAACCCGTAGCCATTAAACAATAACCCATCCAATTTAACCTAAAACATTACAACATGAAACTGACGATAAATAAACTCATACTTTCTTTAACACTGGCAACAGCCTTAATAGCTATTTTTTCTTTCAAGGCACCTACCCCTGCTAAAAAAATAAAACTGGGGTTTATTTCATTAACAGACTGCGCACCACTGGTGGTTGCCAAAGAACTAGGGCTGTTTGCTAAATACGGCGTAGATGTTGAATTGGAAAAAGAAGCATCGTGGGCGGTGGTAAGAGATAAAATTTTAAACGGCGAAATTGACGGCGCCCATTGTTTATTTTCTATGCCCTTTTCTGTGTATACTGGTATTGGTGGTAAGGCCGGGCAGGAAATGAAAATTGCCATGGTGCTCAACAACAACGGACAGGCCATTACATTATCAAAAGACTTTTGCGGCTTATCCGGTTATAAAGAAGTAAACAAAGTAGCCGCCGCCGTAAAAAATGTACAAGGCCGTAAAGAGGTAACATTTGCCATGACCTTTCCAGGTGGCACGCATGATATATGGCTGCGCAATTGGATGGCGGCTGCCGGCATCAATCAAAAATCTGTGGGCATTATTACAATCCCTCCTCCTCAGATGGTGGCTAATATGAGAGTGGATAA
This sequence comes from Flavihumibacter sp., assembly GCA_033761915.1. Lineage (GTDB taxonomy): Bacteria > Bacteroidota > Bacteroidia > Chitinophagales > Chitinophagaceae > JACMLD01. Next base: position 2,032 of record JANRMC010000289.1, on the reverse strand, counting down.
TATGGAAGGCTATTGTGTGGGTGAACCATGGAATGGTGTGGCTGCTGCACAAAACGTTGGCTTCACACATATCGCCTCGCAAGATATATGGAAGCATCACCCGGAAAAAGCATTGGTGGTTAACAGTGCCTTTGCTGCTAACAACAAAGAAGATTTAAAAAAAGTAATGAAGGCCATTATAGATGCCTGCAAATGGCTGGATGTAATGAGCAACCGTTCTAAAGCCGCATCCTGGTTAACAAAACCCAATTATGTAAATGCCCCCTTGCAGGTAATTGAAGCCCGCCTGAAGGGTTCGTCTGACTTAGGTTGCGACCTGGGCGTGCAAAAGTATAAAGATGATTACATGACCTTTTACAACAACGGCTATGTAAACACACCACGTAAGTCTCATGCCATCTGGTTTATGGCGCAGTATGTACGTTTTGGTTATTTAAAAAACGATCCCGATTATAAAGGCATTGCTGAAAAACTGATACTGGATGATTTGTATGCGGAGGTTGCCAAAGAAATGGGTGTGCCCGTGCAGCCAGATATGCAACCATTTAAAACCACTTACGATGTTTCGTTTGACCCTAACAACGTAAGTGCCTATTTAAAAACAACCAAGCGCTAAATAAATTTCAGGAACGGGTGGCATTGCTGCCTGTTCTTACAACAAGTTCTTTTTTTAACGGGCAGCAACAAGTAATGCAACATCGTTGTGTCACTCACTGCAACGGCAGTGCATAGCCCAGCATTGCACCGCCGTACAAGGGTGCGACGCAAGAATGATGAGCCATGCACTACTGCCCGTAACAAAAGAATTTTTAATACTGAAGCATGAAAAAAATATTCAACATACAAAACGCATTGTCTATACTGTATTTTATAGGTGGGCTTGCTTTAATGGGTGGTATTTGGGAACTGATATCATCGCTCACTAAAAACGAAATACCATCGCCAAAAGATACCTGGGTAGTATTTAAAGAGGTAATGCAAAACCCCATGCAAAACGATCCGGACTACAAAGGCATTGGTGTTAAACTGTTAAGCTCTTTACAAAGAGTGGGCATTGGTTTTGGCGCCGGTAGTTTAATTGCTATTCCGGTTGGTATGCTAATGGGCAGCAGCAAAATAATTATGAATGTTATTAACCCAATGGTGCAAATTTTACGCCCGGTATCTCCATTAGCATGGTTTCCGTTAGGGCTGGCTATTTTTCAGGATTCACCGCAGGCCAGCATTTTTATGATTTTTATTTGTTCGTTATGGCCCACGCTCATTAATACAGCATTTGGAGTTTCTCATATTCCGCAAGACCATAAAAATGTAAGCAAAGCTTTTGGTTTTTCTAATTGGAAGTACGTTACCAAAATTGTAATACCCTACACGTTGCCGCATATACTTACAGGCTTGCGCCTTTCTATTGGTGTGGCATGGATGGTTATTGTTGCCGGCGAGATGCTGTCTGGCGGTATGGGCTTAGGCTATTTTGTTTGGGAAGAAGGTTTTAATGGTGGCAGCGTGGCAAAGATTATTGTTGCCATCATCATTATTGGTATTGTGGGTCTTTTACTGGACCGCATTTTTATGTACCTGCAAAAGAAATTCAGCTTTGCGGTTTAACCTAAAAAATAAAAAATTATGAGCACTACTATAGCACCAGAAATAAACGAGAGTCGCAAAAGCATATTTACAAAGGCCAGCATGCAGCCAATAAATTCTGCTTACAGTATTGAAATGGATAATGTAACAGTAAGTTTTAAAACACCAACCGGTGTTTATACGGCTGTAAAAGACATTTCGCTGAGTATAAAGAAAGGAGAAATTGTTTCTATTATCGGCCACTCCGGTTGTGGTAAGTCTACATTAATGAGCACGGTAAGCGGCATGGTGGCACCCAGCAAAGGCAGTGTTACTGCCAATGGATTGTTGGTAACCAAGCCCGGTCCCGACAGAGGAATTGTTTTTCAGAACTACTCATTACTACCCTGGTTAACGGTGTACAAAAATATTTACGAAGCGGTGGATGCAGCTTTAAAAGATAAAT
>JANRMC010000288.1:0-32231 GCA_033761915.1 Flavihumibacter sp. | reverse complement strand
CATGTTAATGATGCCGGGTTCTGGATGTTTAAAGAATACTTCAATCTATCCGTAAAAGATACTATCCGCTCCTGGTCTTTAATGGAAACTATTGTTTCTGTGGTAGGGCTTATTGGCGTTTTAATACTCAACTTATTTATATAAAAAACAAAACATGACAGTAGAACAAAAATTACAAGAGCTGGGTTATGTATTGCCCGTATTGCCACCTTCTAAAGGCATTTATAAAAAACTGCTGGTTGATGGAAAATATGTGTATGTATCGGGCCATGTATCTGTAAATGCAGATGGCAACTATATTACCGGCAAACTGGGTAAAGACCTGAATGAAGAAGCCGGCAAAATTGCAGCCCGCCAATGCGGTCTTGGTATCATTGCCACTTTAAAAGAAGGCCTGGGCGATTTAGGAAATGTAAAACGGGTAATTAAACTGCTGGGCATGGTAAACGCCACCCCCGATTATGAAAAGCACCCTATTGTAATTAATGGCTGCAGCGAATTGTTTGCCAGTGTATGGGGCAGCGATAATGGAATTGGTGTAAGAAGCGCTGTGGGTATGGGTTCATTACCTAATAATGTGGCTGTAGAAATTGAAGCACTGTTTGAAATACATTAACGATGACAAACTGGTACGAAATAAATGATACTAACCAGCTAGACTCGCCGGCATTGGTGGTTTTTACAGAACGTGTAAAACACAATATTGCAGAAGCTATTAAAATGGTGGGTGTGGCAGAAAGGTTAAGACCGCATGTAAAAACACATAAATCAAAAGAGGTTACGCAGTTATTGTTGCAGGCAGGCATTACAAAATTTAAATGTGCCACCATTGCAGAGGCAGAAATGCTGGCACAATGCCAGGCGCCGGATGTGTTATTAGCATATCAGCCAACCGGACCAAAGCTGCAACGCTTCATCAACCTGGCAAAAAAATTTACCAGCACACAGTTTTCTTGTCTTACAGATAATATTGCAGCTGCTACCGAACAATCAATAGCGTTTGAAACAGCCGCACTTTGCATACCTGTATTTATAGATTTAAATGTTGGCATGAACCGCACCGGTATTTTACCTGATAAAGAAGCGCTTGAATTAGCGCATGCCTGCCGCTTCTTACCCGGCATACAACTAAAAGGGCTGCATGCTTATGATGGACATATACGGGATAGTGACTATGCTGCTAAGAAAGAAAAATGCGATGCTGTTTTTGAAACCGTAGCTGCATTAAACAATCAATTGCAGTTGCCGGTAATAATTGTTGGCGGGTCGCCCAGTTTTTCGGTGCATTGTAAAAGAAGCCATATTGAATGCAGCCCCGGCACATTTGTTTATTGGGATAAAGGATACAGCAACCTGTGCCCCGAACAAAACTTTTTACCAGCAGCTGTTTTAATTACCCGTGTTATCTCTTTACCCGCCGCAGATAAAATCTGCCTCGATCTGGGGCATAAATCGGTTGCAGCAGAAAATGAAATAAGCCGCAGGGTGTTTTTTTTAAATGCCCCGGAACTGCAGCCAATAAGCCAAAGCGAAGAACATCTGGTTGTGACTGCACCCAACAATCACGCATATAAAACAGGCAGTATTTTATATGGTTTGCCTTTTCATATTTGCCCTACCGTTGCGCTTTATGAAAAAGTGTTTACCTGCGAAAACGGAACGATAACCGGTAGCTGGCAGAATATTGCCCGCAACCGCACACTCACTATCTGAACCGAACAGTTATGTTTATTATAGATGCACACCTTGATTTATCAATGAACGCAATGGAGTGGAACCGCGATCTTCAGTTAGAAGTAGCCGCCATCCGACAGCGAGAAGAAGGTTTAACAGACAAGCCTGATAGAGGAAAGAATACAGTTTCTTTACCTGCACTACGCAAGGGTAATATTGGTTTAGTGGTAGCCACACAAATTGCCCGTTTTGTAGCACCAGAAAATAAATTGCCCGGCTGGCACTCTCCGCAGCAGGCATGGGCACAAACGCAGGCACAACTGGCCTGGTACAAAGCCATGGACGCGCAGGGTGAAATGATTCAGTTAAAAGACCGGAAGTCTTTAAACATTCATTTAGACCAATGGAATGATGGTAGCCCCGGTGACGACAAACCCATTGGTTATATTTTAAGTTTAGAAGGTGCTGATTCATTAATTAGTATTGAACATTTGGAAACAGCTTATGAATATGGGTTAAGAGCTGTTGGCCCGGCACATTATGGCCCCGGCCGTTATGCCAACGGCACCGATGCAACTGGCCCTATGAATGAAACAGGTTTGGCACTGCTAAAAAAAATGGAAGCGCTGAATATTATTTTAGATGCCACCCATTTATGCGATGATGCTTTTTGGCAGGCCATGGATCATTTTAACGGGCATGTATGGGCCAGCCATAATAATTGCAGAAGCCTGGTAAACCATAACCGGCAGTTTAGCGATGAGCAATTAAAAACATTAATTGAAAGAGGGGCTGTTATTGGTGCTGCCTTTGATGCGTGGATGATTGTGCCGGGTTGGGTTAAGGGACAATCAACACCACAACAGATGAACTGTACCATGAACCGCATTATAGATCATATAGATCATATTTGCCAGTTGGCAGGTAATAGTTTACATGTGGGCATTGGCTCTGATCTGGATGGTGCTTTTGGCAAAGAACAATCTCCGGCAGATATTGATACCATTGCCGATTTACAAAAAATGGAAACACTACTGGCACAGCGTGGTTACAGCCATACAGATATTGCCAATATACTGCATCAAAATTGGGTACACTTTTTACAAAGGGCCTGGAAATAAAAACCGGCTTTTGCTGCCTGCAGTACTGCCGTTGAAGTGAGTGACACAACGATGTTGCATAGCGAACAAAAGCCGGTAACAAAAAAACTATTTATTTCTTTTTTGCTTTTTGAAACTGTAGTGTACGGTTGTCTTTAATAACACCTTTGAAGTTTAAACCAAAGCCAAAATCATACACGTTGCCTTCACTGTCTTTATAACATTGCATATCGTGTGGCTTGTCTTCAAATTGCTTTTCCACCACCTGCATAGAGGCGGGCATTTGCATGGGCAATAAACCAGAGGGTGCAGCGGCACCGGTCATAATATCTAACAAGGCCTGGTCTTGCACACCAAAGCTTAACAATATGGCATTGCTTTGTTTTTCTATTTCTGAAAACACCATGGGGTTGCTGATATTAACGGCTACAATAACCGGTTTGCCTTTCATTTTTGCCTGGGTTTCTGTAACCATTTTCATATCAGAAATATTAGAAGCCTCAACCGTTTTGTCTTTATAACTGCGGTTGGTAAATTTTTCCAACGGATCTCCGCCGGCAATACTGTTGGCCCTTGCATCTGTTGCTGTATAACTGCCGTACTGTAAACTGATGGGCAGGTAACCATTGCCACCGGCTTTTGCATCTTCTGCTTTATAACCATTGCCAGTGGCAGGGTTATCAATAAACACCAATGCATAATCTGCTTCGTCGGGGTTTTCTGTTACGTTAAAATATTTTTTTACAATATCTAAATTAACCGGATAGCCATTAAACTCGGGTGTGGGAAAACCCAGGAAATGACGGCCCGCAGGGCGGTAGCGTTTGGGTATATATACCGTTTTGTTTTTTTGCAAAGGCAATACATTGCTTTTGTTTTTTAACATAACCACCGATTTTAACTGGGCCTGATAACCGGCATTCATAAACTCGGGTTTACCCACAATACTTTTTGAAACAGTTGGGTTGAGGTATGGGTTTTCAAACATGCCGGTATTAAAAATATTACGCAGCAATCGCACGGCTGATGCTTCAAAGCGGGCACGCATCCATGCTTCGCCCTTTTCTTTTACACCCATTTTATAGGCTTCTATTACCGGACCAGCATCATTATTACCACCAAACTGGTCTACACCCGCCATTAATATTTTATAATGACGCTCTGCAATACTTAATTTTTCTACCCCCCATGGTTTGCCGGTAATAAACACATCTACGGCTGTTTCATCGCCGGTAACCAACCAATCGGTACACACCACTCCATCGTATTTGTATTTGGTGCGCAGCAAATCGGTAATAATATATTTATTATAGTTGTTGGCTACGTTTTCTTTATTCTTTACATCCTGATTATAAGAAATGGTATAGTACGGCATTACTGCAGAAGCCATGCCTGTTTTACCACTTAGCTTAAAAGCACCTTGCGTAAAGGGCACCATATGTTCATTAAAATTATTACCGGGGTAAACGGCGTACTTACCAAAACCATAGTGTGCATCTCTACCTGCTTCTCCGCTGCCACCACCGGGCCAATGTTTTACCATGGCATTTACACTGGTATAACCCCAACCGTTAGCAATTTCATTTTTACCAGCCGATGTTTGAAAGCCATCTACATAAGCTTTTGCCATGGCAGCAGACAATGCCGGGTCTTCTCCAAACGTACCGTTATAACGATTCCAGCGGGGGTCTGTTGCAATATCTATTTGCGGAGACAATGCAGTGCTGATACCCAGTGCACGATACTCCTGCGCCGCAATGCTGCCAAATTGTTTTACCAGGGCAGGGTCAAAAGTTGCAGCCATACCCAAAGAAGTTGGCCACATAGAAATTGAACCGCCGGCACCTGCATTAAACTCTGCATTGGCACTGGTGCCATGCCGCGGATCAGAACTGTTATTGGCCGGTATGCCCAACCCATTTCCTTCTACCAGCGCCTGCACATTATTATTCCATGCAGCAGCCACTTCTGCAGAAGCTACTGTGGTAATTAATACATGGCGCAGATTATCTTTTATTAAAAACTCTTTTTGCTGATCGCTCAGATCTGCGGGGTTGGCGCCGCTTTCTTCAAAAGGTTTGCCATTATAAGTGCCGGTAAAAAAACCACGGCTGCCGGTAGGTATGGCCTGGTGGCGACTATATAGCATTAAACCCGCAATCTGGTCTATGCTCATTTTAGATGCAAGATCCTTTGCTCTAACGTCTACCGGCAGGCGCCAGTCTTCATATTTATCCAGTTGCCCGTTCTTATTAAGGTCTTTAAACGCAAAGCCATCTTTACTAATAATTTTTACGCCAGATGCCGGCGCATAACCCAGTGTTTTGCCACCGGTATTATTTACCAAAGTAAACGTACCCTGCGCCTGTTCGCTCCATTTTTGCTGCGCCATTATTGCAGGGCTACTTACTAATAAAGCAAAGGTTAATTTCAAATATTTCATTACAAACAATTTTTGTGGTGTAAAAAAACAACTAATTATTTTTTTGTACTTAGCATTTCCACGCTGGTCAGCAGTGTTGCGTCGCACCCTTCAACAGCAGCGCAGGTCTCAGCCGAGAATTATACAATGCTGAGTGATCAATGAAAAGTAAAACATCTGCCAACGTTTTTATCGCTCGTCACTGACCACTCAGCAAAGACAAAGCAGCCCGGTTTAGTACTACTGCTAACTGGTGCGACGCAAGAATGCTGCTCAAAGAACTAATGCTGGTAACAAAAAAATTATTTCAGCATTTTACTTAAATACGCATGGCTGCTGGTAATGCTGGCCATGGCATCTTTAGGCATATCGTGTTCAATAAAGAAATGTTTCATGCCCGAAGTTTTGGCAGCATCAAAAATTCTTTTGTAATCAATGGTCCCTTCGCCCACGGGCAAAATAGTATTCATTTCTTTATCCAAATCTTTTACATGCCATAGCGGAAAACGGCCGGGGTGTTGCTTAAATAAAGCAACCGGGTCTTTGCCACCCTTAGTAGCCCATGCAAGATCCAGTTCCATTTTCATGGTTGTTTGAGACAGCATCATCTCGTACGGTATCTGTCCTTCCACCGGTCTGAACTCTGCATCGTGATTGTGGTAGGCAAAACCAATACCTGCTTTTTTACAGGCCTCATCTGTTTTATTCAACACTTCAATAGAAGATTTTATATCGTCTAAAGTGGTAATGGGTGTGCTGGCACATACCAGGTATTTTACACCACCTTCGGCAGCTTCATCTACCAACTCCTGCATATTATCTTTAAGGTTGCGCATGGGCGGAATGGTAATGGGTTTACCATCTGCACCGGTTGGCAATTTAGCACCGGGAGGTAATTTGAAGGGAGCGCCAATAGTATGATGCGATTTCCAGCTCATACCCAAATCTTTTAAAAGCGCAGCAAACTCTTTTGGCTTCAAACCATAGTAACCACCCTTTTTACTGAAGACAGATTCTATTTCTGTATAGCCCACCCCCGCAATCTTTTTTAAAGTGCCGGTTACATCATCATCTATTACGTTGAAGAAAGTAAATAACTGTAAGCCAAAAACTGGTTTAGCATTCCAGTCAAAAGGCAAATTGTTCAGCAACAAACCACCTAATGTGGCCGCACTGGTTGTTTGTAAAAATTGTCTGCGTTGCATAGTAGTTTGTTTTATTTTTTACGTTTTTGTTGCAGCATCCAGTTTAAATATTCGGGGTCGGCAAATACATTATCCCAGCTATTGTGATTTACGCCGGGGTACTCTGTGTATTTAACAGCAGCTTTTAATGTTTTTAATTTTTCAACCATCTGTCTTGAGTTTTTTACATCCACCACCATATCCGCATCTCCATGAAAAACCCAGAACGGAATTTTTGCAACACGTTTATCATAGCTGGCGGCATCGCCCACACCACAAATAGGCAGGGCCGCTGCATACAATTCCGGATAGCGGTATACCGATTCAAATGTGCCCATGCCACCCATTGATAAGCCGCTGATATAAACACGGCTTTTATCTACCGCTTCAGTAGTTATTAATTGTTTTACCAACTCATTAGCCGCCACCAGCGGCCAGTTGGGGGTGGCGGTATAATCCACTTCAATTTTAAAAGGTTGTGTGGTGCGGTCTATTTTGGCACTGGCCCAATAAGTATCTTCAGCACATTGTGGCATTACTACAATTGCCTGAAAATTTTTACGGTTGGCTGCGGTAAGAAATAATTTAGCGCCATGTGTTAATTGCTTCTCATTATCGTTGCCTCTTTCTCCGCCACCGTGAAGTAATAAAAGCAGCGGGTATTTTTTTGTTTTATCATATCCTTCCGGAAACAAAATACGGTAAGGTAGTTTTTTACCATCTGCTGCCGCAAACTCTTTTCGTTCAAACAAGGCATAAGCAGGATTAGTGGCAGCTTTTTTTAATAAGCCCTGCATATCCAGCCAATCATTGAAGCGCTCAATCCAATTATCTGAAGGTAAATTTTGTTTACGCATACCAAAACCATGACCGCCTTTGGCATACATATGCAGTTCTGCCGGCACCTGTGCGGCAGTCCATTTTTTGTATAAGCCCACACTATGAGGTGCCAATCCCAATCCATCGTCTGTTGCTGCTGCCACAAATAATGGAGGTGCATCTTTGCTTACATTGCCCATCATTTCGTCTGTAAAAAATGCATAAATGGGTGCAGCAAAATTGGGTTTATCTGCGGCGTTGTAATTAAACAACGTACCCGATGTAACAGTGCCACCAGCTGAAAAACCCATTATACCAATACGCTCTGGGTTAATATTATAATCTAATGCGTGGCTGCGTACATAAGCAATGGCAGCTTTACCATCTGCAATTGCCAGCGGAATAGTGGCGGCATTTGCATCATTAAATTCTTTCTTACCCCATTTAGCCATTACTTCAGCCACGGGGTCGGTAGTAAGGCTGTGAGCCAGGCGGTATTTTAATACAAAACAGGTAATGCCTTTTTGGCTTAACCATTTTGCCACATCAAACCCCTCACTGTCTATTGACAAAGCATGAAAAGCACCCCCGGGGCAAATAATAACTGCCGTACCATTTGCTTTTGCAGGGTCTGGTGCAAAAACAGTGAGTGTTGGTTTGCTAACATTATAAACCACTCTTGTTTGCCAGTCGTTTTTATCGTTCTCCGCTTCGCCCCAGGTCCAGTTTTCTGAACCCGGTGCCGCACCGGCATATAGCGGAATTACTTTTTGTTGCGCCACTGCAACCACTAGTGTAAACAACAACAGGTTAAGAGTAATTATCTTTTTCATACAGAAGCTTTCGTTTGTTGTTTAAATTTAAAACTAATTTAAGTCAAATCCCTCTGCAGTTGCAGAGGGATTGTACATTGATAATACACCAACCAATACTATAGTAATTGTTATTGATGCAAACTAAGGTTGTAGTAAACACAAGCCGATATCTCAATCCGGGTTATTACAACAAATATTTTAATGCAGCAATCCTTGCTGTAAATTTCCACTCAAAAAGGGCGAAAGCAATTTGATAATAGTCAAATAATAAATGTACAAATACCGTAAGCTATTTTAAGAGTGCAGGTAATACCAGCATCCCCTCTCCGGTGCAACATCCTTGCGTCGCAATCCGTTCATCGTTGGTATTTCAATGAAGCCATTATTTATTAGCCCGTATGCGGCTCAGGGTTTCCAGGGTTACCCCTAAAAAAGAAGCAATGTAGGTAAGTGGTACCCGCTGTATAATTTTTGGAGAAGACTGCATCAGGCGTTCGTAGCGTTGCTGTGCTATTTCAAACTGTATAGAATCCATTCTTACCTGCGAGAGAATCAATGAACCTGTTACCATTTTACGCAGCAAACGCTCCACATCGTGGTAGCGGTCTGCCAGGTCCATAAAATCGTCGTGATGAATACCGTAAACAACAGAAGGTTCTAGTGTATGAATTTGAAGGTGGCTGGGCCTGCGCTTAAAAAAACTGGTAATTGAAAAAAAGAATTCTCCATCCAAAGCAATCCACTCTGTAATTTCTTTACCATTCTTATGATAAAATATGCGGGCCACCCCTTTTTCAATAAAGTAGAGATAATCTGAAACCGCATTTTCTTTCAGTAAAAAAAAATCTTTCGGCACTGTCCAGTGATGCCAGGCCGCCCTGAACACGTTCATGCTTTCTCCTGATAAAGGAGACATATCGGTTATCGCTTTTTGTAAATTATCCACAGCAAGTTGCAGGCTCTAAATTAAATCAAATCCGGTTGGTTTCAATACTAAAAATTAAAAAAAGGGGATGCAACTGCATCCCCTTACCTTGACTACTGCTGCATACCATCGGTAGCTCCTTGCATATCTTGTCGCATATTCTTGCGTTTAAATAAACTCATATCCATTTTTCCAAAGCGATACGTAAAGTTCAGGCGTATCATTTGCGGGTCTCTCAGGCGGTTATAGGTTTGTGTAAAATAATCGCTGTATGAGTACTGAACAGATCTGCGTGTTTTAAAAATATCGCTCACACTAAGGGTTACAGATGCAGCATCATTCTTCATAAATGTTTTCTTAATGGCTATATCAACACCATAGGTTGGTTTAATATAACCCTGTGCAGCACTTTGTGCATTACCCATTGGCGGGCCACCACCACCGGGGCCAAAACCACCACCACTACTTACAGGCAAGTTGGTTTTAGATTGGTAAGTAGCCGTTAACTGCGTGGTAAATTTGGCAGGCAGCTTAAAGTTGCTGTTAAACTTACCAAACCAGCTCCACATACCTTCCTGCACACTGCCCTTTACATTGCTGGCATCAATTTTTGAATTGTAAATATTAATGTTGGTACTAATATCCCACCACTTGGCTAAGGTGTTTACCGATGTTAATTCAGCACCATAAGATTGACTTGAGTTGGCATTGATAAATGTATTGATCAATACTTCCTCGCCGGTTACCGGGTGTGCACCTTTATCCTGGTAGCGGGTAATTAAGTCTGTTGTCTTTTTGTAATACAGTGAAGCCAAAAATGTATTATTACCTTTCAATGTTTTTGAATAAGAAACTTCAAAAGACTGTGTAAACTCTGGCTTTAAAGCAGGGTTTCCTTTTGTAATGTTCAGGTTATCGGTAAAATCAACAAACGGTATTAACTGAAAAAAGTTGGGGCGGTTAATACGGCGTGTTACACTTACCTGCAGCTCCTGTTTATTGCCTAATTTCTGACTTAAGAACAACGAAGGAAATAAGCTGATAGGGTATTTGTTACTGAAGGTGCTGTTATTGCTCAGCAGGGTACCTGTGTATTCAGAGCTTTCGGCTCTTAAGCCCACTTTATAACCAAAATCTTTTACGGCACCACTTACAGAAACATAACCGGCATACACATTGTCTTTGTTTTTATAGTTGCTGGTGGCAGCACTTATCAGTTCATACTGGTTGGTATTATAATTAAAAACATAGTTGTCATTAATATTGGTAAGCTTGCGCAATTGTGCCCTTAAACCCGTTTCCAGTTTTATCTTTTTAAAAGGCTTTACATAATCAGTCTGCACGGTTAAAAAACGGTTGGTGCCACTGCTTATTAATTGCTGTTTGTACTCGCTGGTTTTATTACCACCTGCCTGTGTAAAATAATCAGTAACATATAAGTTGTCTCCTCCATTTTTACCAGAAAAAAGGTTAAAGTCTGCAGTAAGCTCTTCTCCCTCTTTCGGAAACAATTGTTTAAACCCAAACTGTAAACCTTTTGCATTAAACTCTCTTGAGCCGGTTGTTACTCTTTCGCTGAAGCTGCTAACCTTACCGCTGGTAAACAGGCTGTCTGTATTAATGCCAATGGTTTCATAAGGCTTAAACTCTCCATGTACCCGTATGCCTGAAACAGACAAGGTGGTACGGTTGCTTACAAAATAATCCAATCCTACACGGCCAAAAATAAAAGCACCATTGGTTTTGTTATAGTTGTTCTGAAAAATAGAAGTCTGCGGATTTTCAAAAAGATTTAAACGGTCTGTAGTACCACTGGTTCTCGATTTGTTTTGGTTAACCATTGCACTGGCAGTAAAGTTGAACTTATCCTGACGAATATTAATATCGCCACCGCCGTTTATAGCACCTCTCTTATCCACACCGGCACGCAGGTTACCATTATAACCGCTTTTTTTATTCTTTTTTAGAATAAGATTTAAAATACCGGCCGTACCACCCGATGCATCATATTTGGCAGAGGGGTTGGTAATTACCTCTACACTTTCAATAGCATCAGCAGGTATCTGGTCTAAGGTTAAGGTGGTGGGGCGGCCTTCAATATAAATTTGTGGGGCAGCATTTCTTAAACTCACATTACCATCAATATCCACCTGCACAGAAGGCACATTACGCATAACATCCAATGCAGTACCGCCCGAGCTAACAATGTTTCTATCTACATTAAAAACTTTTTTATCAATATCCATACGCATAGCAGGTTTGCTGGCCACTACCGTCACATTCTGCAATTGCTTTACATCCACCTGCAGTTTTAAATTACCCAGGTCTTTATCAAACGCATTGGCCATGCTACTAACGGCGCTCATGGCCTGTGCCGGATCGTTACCAGATGGTCTTGCAGCACCGGCATCCATCTTTAGCTGAAAGGTTACTGTTTGTTCCAGCGGTTTAAAACCGGTAGCAGATATTTTTAATTTCAGCGGGCCAAACATAGGCAGCTCACTAAAACTAAACTCACCATTTGCTTTGGTGGTAATACCTTTTAATAAAACCTCTTTGCGTTTTTTAGTTACAGTATCAAATTTATTTTGCAGTAATAACACAGAAGCACCGCTGATGGCAGCGCCTGCAGAATCTGTTATTTTACCATATACATGGCCCATATTGGGTATTTGCTGTGCTGGTTTACCAGTGCCACCTGCCGGAAACTGTGCCTGCACAGTTATTAAACCCAGCATTAAAACCAACACGCTTATTATCTTTTTCATATTTCTTGTTTTAATTCAGGCCCAAAAGTATACCGCAGCAACTTGCCCTGCCCGCCAAATGAGACGTGCAGCCTAAATGCTGCGACGAACCTTTATTACTAGATTATTTTATTGGGTAACCAGCTGCAGAACGCCCTTCAGCACCGGTTGCGTCGCACACTTGTGCTGAAGTATGTCCATGGTCTATAGTTAATGGTTCATAGCAATGCCATTTGCTATAAACCATGGACCATTAGCCTGCTATTGTACAAGTGTGCGACGCAACGATGCTGCCACCAGCACTGCGGCTGATAACAAAAAATAACTGGTATAAAATGTAAGGGGCTATTAAGAAGTTTTGCCGGTTATTTTAGCCAGCACTTCCTGGTAAGTATCTCCAACGGGCAATTCTGTGGGGCCCACCATAACGGCGGTTTTGCGCACTGCCGTAATAAAATGCAGCGATACGATGAATGATTTATGAATGCGTAAAAAAACCGAAGCCGGCAGCATTTCTTCAATGGCCTTCATGGTTATGCGGGTAATAACCGGTTTTGAAGAACTTTTAAGATGAATTTTTATATAGTCTTTCAGACCTTCCACCCACATAATATCATCCAGCACCACTTTCAGCAAACTGTAATCGGCATTTACAAAAATATAACCGGGTGCTTTTTCTATGCTTTGTTCTATGGGTTTGTTTTTTAGCTGGTGCAGCTCCCACGCCTTGTTGCAGGCTTTTACAAAACGCTCTACCGATACGGGTTTTACCAGGTAATCCACCACATCTAAATTGTAACTTTCTAATGCATACTTTTCGTACGCAGTAATTAAAATTACCATGGGGCGGTTGCTTAGGCTTTGTATAAACTGCAGGCCGGTAAGCCCGGGCATTTGTATGTCTAAAAACAATAAATCTACCGGTTGCTGCTGCAGCACTTTCATCGCCTCCAGCGGGTTGCTGCAACTGGCCACTAATTGCAGGTAAGGCAGTTTGCTGATGTTGTCTTCCAGCAACTCTAAAGCCAGTGGTTCATCATCTACGGCCAGGCAACGTAACATCAGTTTAATTTTAATTGAAGGTGAATGGTAAACCAGCTATCCTCTTTTGAAATGGTAAGCTGGTGCTGGCGGCCATACAACAAATCTAACCGTCTTTTTACATTGGCAAGGCCAATGCCAGATGTTTTATCTTTTACCTCTACAGAAGCGGGGTTGTATTTGTTTTTTACACTAAACAACAGCTGATTGTTAGTGGCCTGCAGGTTAATAATTATTTGTGCCGCTTCAATAATACCGGTGCCATGTTTAAAGGCATTTTCAACAAACGGTATCAGCAGCATGGGTTCTATTTCGTACAGGGCATCGGGGTTGGCTATATGTACTTCCACCGCCACATTTTTACCAAAGCGCTGCTGCTGTAAATCAATATACGCCTGCAGGTATTCGGTTTCTTTTTCCAGCAACACTTTTTCTTCGTCCGCCTCGTACAGCATATAGCGCATGAGCGATGAAAATTTCATAAGCGATGGTTCCAGCAAATCAGATTTTTTACGGGCCAGCGCCACCATGTTATTCAGAACATTAAACATAAAATGCGGACTGGCCTGTGAACGTAGCAGTGATAATTCTGTTTTCAGGTTTTCGTTTTCTTTTTCACGGGCTATGCGTTCGTTGCGCACCTGGTCGGTAATAAACCGGTAGGCCGTACTGGCCGCCAGCATAAACAAAAAGAAAAAGAAATTAAAGAATATATGCCCTTTGATATTAAAACTATTTTCTTTTATATGAAATAGCTTAAAAAAAACAAACCAGGTAATTACTAAAATAGCACCAAACAGGACTACAATTTCTAAACTGTATCTTTTATACTGGCGCTGGTAAATGTATTTAGGAATTAATACCAGCGCATTGAGGTAGAAGAATGCCACGTAAACAATATTGTTTAAAACATAGCGCAGGTGCACCAGGCCGGGTTGGGTATTGTTAAAACCACCCCTGTTTTCATTGTATGAAGGACGCAGCCAGTAAGGCAAAGAAAATAACACCAGCCATGCTGCAATATGCAGCAATACCACCAGCCATTTATTATGTTGCCATTTACTCATGTTGGGGCAAGATAGTAAGGAAAGGCTTTACAGCGAGGTTTAAGCCCCCTGCTTGCGACGAAAAGCGGGTATTTGTATACGAACACCTATTCCCTACATCTGCACCTTGGTGCCAAAAGCCAAATCACCCGCATCGCCCAGCCCGGGCACTATATATCCTTTGGCAGTTAACTCATCATCAATAGCACCACACCAAATTTTACAATTGGGTTCGCTGCGCTGCACATACTCAATACCCACCGTGCAGGCAATGGCTGCCACCACATGTATTTGTGAAGGGTGTCCTTCTTCTCTTAAAAACTGTATGGTTTTTACCAATGAAGAGCCGGTGGCCAGCATCGGGTCAGATATAATAACCACGCGGTTTTCCAGTTCGGGGCAAGAAACATAATCCAGGCTTATTTCAAAACTGCCATCTTTATGATGCTTGCGGTAGGCAGATATAAATGCATTATCAGCTTTGTCAAAATAATTCAGCAAACCCTGGTGCAGGGGCAAACCTGCCCGTAAAATTGTAGCCAGCACTGGCTGGTCTTTTAAAAGATTGCATACAGAAATGCCCAGCGGGGTTTGTATTTCTTTTTCTTCATACAACAACTGTTTGCTAATTTCCAGAGCAGCCACTTCTCCTATACGTTCCAGGTTCCGCCGAAAACGCATCCGGTCGCTTTGTACATCTACATTACGTAATTCACTTACCCATTCTCCTAATAAACTGTGCTGTGCTGATAAATTGATAACCATATTTATTTGCAGTTAGTGATTAATAAAATCGGGATATTTGCGCAACGAAAATAAGAAAGAATTTTAAGCTTCAAATTGATAACACATGCTCTATAAAGCAATTGGTTTAATGAGTGGCAGTTCTTTAGACGGACTGGACATAGCCTATGTGCACCTGCATGAAACCGGCGGCAAATGGACTTTTGAACTGATACAGGCAGATTGTTATGCCTATGATGCTGAACTGGCCAACCAACTGCGCCATGCCACCCAACTCAATGCGCTTAACTACCAATTGCTTCATACCCAGTATGGTCATTATATCGGGCAGCAGGTAAATCAGTTTATTGCCACGCACCAGTTAGAACATAAAGTAGATATCATTGCCTCGCACGGGCATACCACCTTTCATATACCTGCACAAAAAACCACAGCCCAGTTAGGCGATGGTGCTGCCATTGCAGCAACAACAGCCCTGCCCGTAGTAAGCGATTTACGGGCCATAGATATAGCCCTTGGCGGACAAGGTGCCCCCATTGTACCCATTGGCGAAAAATTATTATGGGGCAACTACCCTCTTTTCTTAAACCTGGGCGGCATTGCCAATATATCTTACAACACCGCACAGGCTTATACAGCTTTTGATGTATGCCCCGCCAACCGTGTTTTAAATATGCTGGTAAAAGAACTGCAGCTGGAGTATGACAACGAAGGCGCCATTGCCCGCAGCGGCCAATGCAATAGCGACCTGCTAACGCAATTAAATGAACTGGCCTATTATCAATTGGCCTACCCCAAATCACTCTCCAACGATTTTGGTACCGATGTGGTGTACCCATTGGTAAACGATGCCGCACTCAGCACGGCCGATAAATTAGCTACCGTGGTTGAACATATAGCCCTGCAAATAAAAAACAGCCTGCAGCCAATAGCCAACAACAACAGTTACGAGTTGCTGGTAACCGGCGGCGGCGCACACAATCATTATCTAACGGAACGCATACAGCAACACCTGCAGCCATTACATATAAAACTGGTAATACCCGATGCCGCAATTATTAATTACAAAGAAGCTATTGTAATGGCATTAATAGGTGTGTTGCGCTGGAGAGAAGAAAACAATGTATTAGCTACCGTAACCGGCGCCAGCCGTTCCTCTGTAAACGGCGCCCTGTGGATGGGGCAGTCTTAGAATAAGGTAACCAGCAATAGTAATGCTATGCAGCAGTGGTTGCGTCGCACACTTGTGCTACACAATACAAATCAACAATAAGTTGTTTTATTTCTTTTCAACCCATAAATATTCAGCAAAACCCAACATATCCCAAAAAACATTACCCTCTACGTATCCCTTTTTAAGCAATGAAATAATAAGGCGAACGGGCATTGCTAATATAAACACCCAGTTTCTTCGGGTGCCGCCACTTCTCACCACACAGCCATTGGCTTCAAATACTTTTTTTAATTCGGCTACAGTATACACCCGCACATGCGAAGTATCGTCTTTAAAATTTAAAGAGCCCCGCATAGAAGGCAGTGTAAGACTTTTTTTACCCGGGTATTCAATATAAAAAAAACCTCCCGGTTTTAGTTTTTGCAATAGCCCGGGCAAAACATCCGTACCATTATGCAGGTGTTCAATTACATGCGCCATCCAGATGCCATCAAAATTTTCGTTTGGAATAATAGAGTAATCCAGCTTTGTTAAATCTAATTCATAAAAATCCTTCATCAGCAAAAAGTCAGCATCACTATTATTATACGTCTTATCAATATCCAAACCATAATACTCACAAGCCGGAAAAAGTTTTTTAATGCGGCTGGCAGAATGATTGCCGGCCCCAACATCTAATAATTTAAATGGCGTTTTAGCAAACGACTTGTACAGGTACCTGAACTTAAAATTCGCCAATGCCCGTATCGTAATAATCATACTCATAACAACAAAGAAAAGAAAAACGGGGTAACTATCCGTTACCCCGCTTATAATTTTAATCAGAAAACTTAATTCTTCAGCTTATTAAGCTCTTTTATATCACAATCGCAAAGAGCTCTGTTGTAAATACGTATCTCATCAATTACGCCAGTCAGCCAAAATGGATAAGAAGGGTTTTCTGCACGGCCAATAAATAGCCCATCGGTGTTTGGAGTAAATCCTACCACTCCTGTTTTTGTTTCCCTTAACACGCCATCTACATAATATTTAGCATCAATCCCATTGTATGTAAATACAAATATTTTCCATTGATTAGTCTTTATATAGTTTACTCTGTCTGCAGCTGAAATCTGATCAAATTGATTGTTGCCATAATAACCGTACCCAATTTCTTTTGTAGTATCTACAGAACCACCCGCATCACTAGCTCCAACTCTCAATCCATAAATCCCATCATTCTGATCTCGGAATCCTTTTTTTATAATTTGGTTTTGTCCATAGGCTCCACGGTAAAAATCGTTAAACTTAACAATTCCAACTAAAGTAATACGGGTTGGGTTTAAAGAAGCGCTATTGTTTACACGCATATAACTGCCACCATTAAAAAGATATGCATTATTTGTTTTACCAAACCGATCTGATGTTGGTGTGGCATTGCTAAAGACTATATCATTGTTATACCCGCTACTGTCTTTTAAACTTCCGCCAGTAAATTTATACCAGGCTACCAAACCTTCCTTTAAATCTGTACAAGGAAAAGTGTCAACTCTTGTTATCGTATCTTTTATTATTACCGTATCTCTGACAATAACTTCTTTGGTGCAGGAGCTCATTTTGGTTCCTAAAGAAATGAAGAGAGTAAATGTTAGTATTACCCCGAAGAGTGATTTGATTTTTTGCATATTAGTTTCCTGGTTTAATGATTAGAAACAAAAATAGCCTATTGCAGCCGGTTAGGAAAATTTAAACACTCTTTGCGCCAAATTTAACAGTAGTATTGATGCTGCTCAACAAAAATAATTTTGCGGAAATTAATGCAAGAGTGGCATTTGCTATGTCTATAATAGTTTTATGGGTGAAGGGTACCCCGATTGCATCGCACAGACCTGCCCGGAGTTTACGACGAGCAACGGCTGCTGCCCAATGATAGGATGCCTGTAACCTGCAATTAATTTTCGTTCTTCTTACGGTAATCTTCTGCCACGGCACGGGCAATGTATCCGCTTATCCAGCCCACATAACCATACCGCGGAAAATAAAAACGTTTTTGCGGCTGCGTACTGTTGAGTTCTGTTACCAATCCATCTAACCAGATGGCGCCGGCTATTACCGACTCCTGGTCGAACGTGTTTTGTGCACGGCTAACGTTTATGCGGGCCTGCTTTAGTGTGTTATCGTTTAAAATATGCGCCATGCCCGGTTGTATTAATGCACCAAAGTTTTGCGAAGCCATATTTTTAAACCGGCGCACATCGTCGGGGGTAATTTCCACATAATTATCCATGGCTTTTTCCGGATACAGGTAAGACACCAGACACCACACTATACCGCCGCTTACGTATACGCTGCCGCGGTTTTTTAACCCGGCACGGCGCCCCAGTTCTGTGCGTACAGCCTGTTGTAAACTGTCTCTCCATAACAATGCAGCCTTTCCGGCATAATCTGCAATACCGGCGGGGTTTTTATCTTTTATCAGCTTGCCAAAAGATTTGGTGCCCATACCCAACACCAATGGATCAAATGTTTCTGTAGCATCCATAAAATAGCCGCCCTTGGTACTGCCGCTGCCAATGTCTATTAAGCTGGTGGTATATCTTCTTTTAGGGGGCACGGTGCCTAATACGGAAAGCTCACTTTCTTCTGCAGGTGTTACAAATTTTATACTAAAGCCCGCAGGTGCATTGGCCGGTGTAACAGCTGCTATAAATTCTGCCAGCTTATTTTTTTTATCCAGCTCTGTTTTTAAACTGCTGGCCATAACCACGTAAATATTGTTTGTAGCAATATTGTATTTGGTTTTGGCAGCTTCTAAAAAAAATTTAATAGCATCGGCTGTTTCCTGATTGCTTTGCGTGGTAAGTGCACCGGGCTCGGGGTTTACAGATGTGTCTGAACGCAACACATATTCCACCTCATTACTACTGTTTAACTCTACTGCCACAATACTCATTTTAACGCCCTTGGTAGTTATTTCTATGCCTGCATACGCCTGCGCCACCCCTTCAGAACTGTTTAATAATTGCTCCACCGCTTTCTGACTGAGCGACATTTTCAATTGCTTGTATATATTGATGGCGCGGTTAAAATAACGGGCGGCTTCAGTGGGGTTATCCTGGTCTTTATACAACATGCCCAGGTTTTCATACATAGCCGCCTCCCAATATTTATCACCCTGTGCTGATACCAGTTGCAGGCCTTTGCGCAGGTATTGCTCACTCAGGTCATATTGTTGCGCTTCCCGCAGGGTATTGCCCAACTTTAAATAACGCAGCGCATTATTAATTTTTTTATAGCCTTCCTGTGCCTGTACGTTTACGTTTAGCAAGAAAAAATAAAAAACTATTGCGGCCAGGTGCTTCATATTTATTTACCGCCTTTTTTTGTTTTTTTAATTCCGGTATTAAAGCCTTTTTTGGGAGCTGCGTCGTTCAGTATATCGTCTTCCTTTTTAGCAGCCGGTACGGGTTTTACAGGTGCTGTTTCCTTTTTTTTATTTACCGCAGCAGCCATGGCTTCCTCGCTTTCATCTGCTGTTACTACCGGCTTACGACTTTGCACCAGGGGCTTTATCGCTGCACTGTTTTTAGTAACATTGCCAGCAGGCGGTGCAGTGGTTGTTTTTGCCTTAGTGGTACCTGCATCTGCTGCATCATCTGCTGTAACGGGCGTCCAGCTTACCGGCTCTATTTTTTCTGTAATGGTGGTTTTCATAAACTTCTCCAGCGACTCCTTCACCTCGTTAATATTATCATCTTTAATAAAACGGTAGTTAGTGATGCCCATTTCAGTAAACCATTTGCTCCAGGTGCGGGTTAATAAATTGTATTCTCCATTCCATTCGGGCTTGGGATTTATTTCCAGCAACACCACTTTTAGTTTTTTAAACTGTTTGTTTACTGGTATCAAACCATAATCGCCTTCTTCAAACTTCACATTCCAATCTGTAAATCCTTTTAGTGCATTAATAACCTGGGCGCAACTGGTGTACCGGTTTTTTTGTGTGGGTCTTTCTGTGCCATTTTCAAAATCAAGGTACCCATCGGTAATAATAAACAAAGTGTTTTGTGCTGCCGTGTCTAAATCATCTTCCAGATCTTCATCAAAATACTTCCATATATCAGCACCGCTATAATCTTTACTGCGGTTGCTGATAACGGCCTGTTTATAAATCTCGGGTAAAACAGTGGCCAGCCTTTTTTGTGTTTCATCTACCTGTGTGGCTTTTTTCTCAGGTGTTTCTGTAGCCAGTTCTGTTCTTAAACTGCCCACCATATCATACACCGCTACCGGGGTTGATTGCTGTGGCGCCACCAGCAGTTTTATTTTATCAGTAGCCCGGTAATAAAGATGTGTAGGGTCTTTCTCATCCAGCCGGCTTTTAAACAAAGCATAAATACTGTTTATTACCGTAAGATCTTTAGCCACCTGTTGCTGATTATTGGCCAATACCCGGTCGCTGAGGTCTAATAAAACAATATAGTTGTCTTTGGGCGGTGGCGGAATGTCTTTCTGTGCATCTTTTACCGCCTGTTGAAACTCGCTGCAGCTAACCAGTAGCGTACAAATAATTAGTATAAAATGCCAGCTTCGCAACATAGGTGGTTTAATTATTTAAAATATGAATCCTGAAACTCTTTCAGTTCTTTTACATACACATCGGTGGTGTGATTAATAATTTTAATCTGCTCCTCTCCTTTCTCTCTTCCGTATAAAGTACTCAGGTAACCATTCCACCCGTCGCGGAAGTAGTTAATGTTTTTTTCCATAATATCTACGGGCAATACCATGCGGTCTTTTTCTTTACTCAGGTTTTCTATGCGCTGCGCAATATGGTTCAGTTCGGTTTCATACCCCATCCGCTTGCCTTCCATTTCCAGTATTTCGTTTTGCAGGCGGGCTATGCGTTTAAAGCGCAGTTTAATCTGGTTGCGTTTAGCCCATTCCATTTGCAGCAGGTAGTACACCGCACTCCAAATAGCAAAAACACCAAACCCTAAAAATAATACCAGGTAAAACCGGCTGTCTGCATACACCGGCACTATTAAACTTTTAAATTCTTCGCGGTTGCTTTTTACTAAAATTTCATTTACTGCCGTGTGCACCTGAAAAGCCAGCAACACATCTCCAATTAACACCAGGGCCAATAAACCATATACTACTTTTTTAAAGCGTTCTCCTTTTTCTGAAAACAAATGTATAGCGGTACCCAAAGCAAAAAAGATGGTAGGAAAAACAATGAGCGGCGGATAATTGATAATAAGATATACCAGCCTGCGTAAATTGGGTAATAGCTGGATATTTAATCTTCCTTCCTGAAAAAGGGATAAAGCATCCACGCCATTCAGCGCAAAATCGGCCACGCTCATGTAGAAATACAGCAGGTAAAAAGACAATGCAATTAACAGAAAGAACAAAAAGATATAGGTGCCCCAGCTAAACACATTGTATTTGTGTTGGGTAACACTGTTGCGGCTGTGTTCAATTTCATCTACCTGGCTTTGCAGCAGGTTTATTTCTTGTTGCTTAATAGGTACAATACCTTTTGTAATGTCGCGGCTGCTGTGTATTTCGTCGGCCTTGCTTTTAAGTTCGTAGTATTTCTCTAATAAAGCGTCTATCTGTTTTTGGATGCGCTTTTTTATTTCTTCGGTTTTGGGCACCAGGCGTATCGCATCCTGTTCTGTTAATACCGAGCCGCTGCGTATTTTATCCAGTAATCCTTTGTAAGCTTCCACGCCGCCTTTATAGGTTCCGGCTTGCTCCACGCCGTATTCACGCAGGTCTTTAACCACCACGTTGCTTAAGTCGGGCAAATAATTGCGGCCCGTGTCCAATATTTTTTTTCCGGAAATAATCATAATGGTACGCTCTGAGTATACGTATTCAAAGGTGTTCAAAATTAACCATTGCAGCTAAGCAAAAACCAGTAAGAGCGGGGCTGTTAATAACTTGGGCGGTGGCGTGGGTAAGTAAAATAATTGGGTGGCGGGCTTTGGCAACTCCGGTTGGGCAGCCGTTGCGTCGCACTTTTGTGCCACACAATACAAATAAACATTTTAGTGGCACCCCACTTCAACGGTGGTACGAGATCAGGTGATTGGTCCATTGTTTATAGTCAATGGTATAGCTATGGATCATAAACTTTGAGAATAGACCTTACGTACAAGTGTGCGACGCAACAACCGATGCTATGAAAAACAACTGCCGGCTACCAAAAACACCTGCTGTACACAACATATTAAAATAAAAGCGGCAGCAACTTGTAACCTTTACCTTATAACAATTCAAAATTATCTCCATCAAACAACCCTTTATCGCTTAGTTTAAGATGGGGTATTACCAACAGGGCCATAAAAGAAAGTGTCATAAACGGTGCCGTTAATGTGCTGCCCATGGCCTTGGCCATTGCATCAATAGCGGTGTAAGCAGCAGCTACTTCATACCCATCATTACTACTCATTAAACCGGCAACCGGCAGCGGCACTATTTGTTGCTGTGCACCAGCAACGGCACTAACCCCACCGCGGTGTTCTATTACCCAATTAATGGCCCGGCAAAGGCTTTCATCATCCACCCCCACAGCCACAATATTATGGCTATCGTGCGCCACCGATGAGGCCAATGCTCCTTCTTTAATACCTATATTTTTAATAAAGGCCTTAGCCACCGGCGCTGCATGGTAGCGGTTTACCACCACCATTTTCAACACATCGGTTTGGGTATTGCTTACCAGTTGGCCATTGGTTATAGTGGCAGGCAACAGCAGTTTATTGGTAATTAATTGTCCGTCTAATGCTTCTATTACCGGTATGGTTGTTTGGCCGGGGCTAGCTGCCATAGCCAATGCAGAAGTTGTTATAGTACTTACCTTAAAATTATTGAGTGGTGTTTCATTAGTTGCCGTTACAGTAATACAGCTTTGTCCATTGTTAGCTACCAGTTGCCCGTTAATATACGTTTGCTGTACTGCAAAATCCTGCAGGTTGTTTACCAATACAAAATCGGCTGCATGGCCGGGTTGCAGCAAACCCACCTCCAGCTTATAATGCAACACGGGGTTGATGCAGGCTGCCCGTAATACATGGTACACGTTAATGCCTTTGGCAACAGCTCTGGCACATAGCTGGTTAATATGACCCAATGCTAAACTATCGGGGTGCTTATCATCGCTGCAAAACATAATTTGTTCCGGGTATTGGTGCAGCAGGTCTATTAAGGCATTAAAATTTTTAGCAGCACTGCCTTCGCGGATGATGATCTTCATGCCCTGTTCCAATTTATCCAATGCTTCTTCGGCAGTAAAACATTCATGGTCGGTACTGATGCCTGCGGCGATATAATTTTTTGCTGCCTCGCCTTTTAGGCCGGGGGCGTGCCCATCAACCGGTTTACCGGCTGCATGTGCTGCCGCTATTTTTTGTAATACTTCCGGGTCCTTATGCAACACTCCCGGAAAGTTCATCATCTCAGCCAGGTATTTCACATCGGGCCTTGCTAAAAGTGTTTCCACATCTTTAGGGCTGATGGTGGCGCCGGCAGTTTCAAAAACAGTAGCAGGTACGCAACTGGGGGCACCAAAATTAAATTTAAACGGAACGGTATTGCCATTATCGATCATAAACAGGACACCTTCCATGCCGCATACATTGGCAATTTCATGGGGGTCGCTAACTGTGGCAACAGTACCGTGCACCACAGCCATGCGGGCAAATTGGGCTGGCACCAGCATGCTGCTTTCTATATGCACGTGGGCATCTATAAATCCGGGTATAATAAAAGGCGCATTGTCTGGCAAACTGGCTAAAGGGGTAACAGCATGTATCCGGCCGTTGCTTATAAGCAGTTCCGCCGGATAGGTGTTTTGTTGAAGAATATCAGTGAAAAAACCTTTTATGGTTGTCATATTATTTATTTATAAAACTTTATTAGCTAGCGCTACCCAACCACCCGTATAAAAAATCTAAAAAATTACAGGCGGGTGTAAGTTAATTTACAAACGGGATACAAATAATTTAAAAGCCACTTACATTTACGGTAAGAAAAAAATCTTTTTCATATGCCAAAAATAACCACGCTGCTCTTTGCAGCTTTTTTAAGCCTTACCTGTATAGGCTTGTATGCTCAAACAGCCGATGATGTAATTAATAACTATGTTACAGCCATGGGCGGAAAAGAAAAATTGCTCAGCATAAAATCACTTTACATGGAAGGGGTTTCTGTAATGGGTAACGGCACCGAGATAAGTACCAAAATTTATAAAGTGCAGGATAAACTGATGCGCCGCGAAATTTCATCGGCCATGTTTAATATGACTCAGATAATAACCGATAAAGAAGGTTGGTTTAGCAACCCCCGCAATGGTGGTGCCTTTGAAGCCATACCAGAAGATCGTTTAAAAATACAGCAGGGAGAACTAGATTGTGCCGGCCCATTGGTAAATTACAAAGAGAAAGGCCATACTGCAGAATACCTTGGCAAAGAAGAAGTGGAAGGCACCGACTGCCATAAAGTAAAGCTTACACAAAAAAACGGCCAGGAGGCTACTTATTATTTTGATGCAAAAACCAACCTGCTCATCCGCGAAACACGCAAAGGCGGTGGCGGCATGGGTATGGGTGGTGGCGGTGGCCGCCGTCCCGGTGGTGGCGATGGTGAGGTAAAAATGGATTACAGCAATTACCAGAAAACAGCGGATGGCTACCTGTTTGCCATGACGGTAACAATGGGCGGCATGGGTGCTGGTATGACCTACGAAAAAGTAGAAGTAAACAAACCAGTGGATGCATCTTTATACAAACCACAACAATAGTTTTTTATCAGAAAGCTGTTTCAAAAAAAAATCAACTATAAACAAACACAAAATGAAAACACTACGTTTTTTACTAAGCGGTGCGCTGGCCCTGGTAACCTTATTTACCGCACAGGCACAAACGGCTGATGAGGTGATTGACAAACACCTGCAGGCGATTGGCGGCAAAGAAAAATTACTAACCCTTACTTCTGTTGTAATGGAATGCAACCTGAGTGTACAGGGCATGGATATTCCGATTAAAATTACACAACTGAACAACAAAGGACAGCGGGTAGATATTACTGCAATGGGTATGGAAAACTATACCATTCAAACCAATACAGATGGCTGGACTTATATGCCCATTCAGGGACAAACTGCACCTCAGGCAATGCCTGCAGAGGCCGTAAAAGAGTCTGTTGATTTATTAGACATTCAGGGTGCTTTATTAAATTACAAAGACAAGGGGCACAAAGTAGAATACTTAGGTAAAGAAGATGTGGAAGGTACTGAATGCCATAAATTGAAAATTGCGTTAAAAGGAGGAATGGAACAAACCATGTATTTTGACCCTGCCAGCTATTATATAGTTAAGGTAACATCAAAATCTAAAGCCACCGGTCAGGAGGTAGAACAAACACAAACTTTCAGCAATTTTAAAAAACTGGATGAAGGTTTTGTATTTCCGTTTGCTTTAACTGGTTTTGGGCCTGGTGAGTTAACCATTAGTAAGATTACAGTTAACCAACCGGTAGATGAGAAAATTTTTAAAGTACAATAACTTTATAAAAACAGGCATCATTTAAAATGATGCCTGTTTTTATTTTAGCTCACTATTTCTTTTTTAAAAAATTCAGCGTATCCATAAGAATGTATTTGTAGTGGGCTTTATTTGCCCAACCCCTGCAACCAAACTCCACCCTGCTGTACCCATTTATCTGCCTGAATGCTATGTTAGCTATACCGGTTGGCTTTTAACACAAAATACGATTGGGCTTTAGTGATTAATAACCGGTAAAAGAGGCAAAAAAAGTTCATTTATACGATGTGGCACAAGTGAGTGACACAACAGTGCTGATACATGCACTGCAGTTTATTACCATAAAAAATAATTACCACGCATATGAGAAAGCTGTTATTAACAGGATTTGTTGTTTCTATTGGCTGCGTACACGCCAACGCACAAATTACATCGGCCACCTTTGGTATGATGGAGGCCCGCCAGATTGGCCCCGGCACCATGAGTGGCCGCATTAGCGCTATTGAAGGGGTGGCCGAAGATGGCAAAACTATTTACATAGGCACCGCTGGTGGCGGCGTTTGGAAAACCACCAATGCCGGCGCTTCTTTTAAATCCATTTTTGATAAATATTGCCAAAGCATTGGCGCCATTGCCATTAACCAGAAAAACCCAAAAGTAGTATATGTGGGTACTGGTGAAAGTAATATGCGCAACTCTGTTTCTATTGGCAATGGCTTATACAAAACCACAGATGCCGGTGATAACTGGACCCGTATTGGCTTAGACAGCACCGAAAAAATTGCCAAGATTGCGGTTAACCCTAACAACCCCGATATTGTTTATGTGGCAGCACCCGGTCCGTTATGGGCCGATAGCAAACACCGTGGCTTATACAAAACCACCGACGCTGGTAAAACCTGGGAAAAGATTTTATACATTAATGAAAAAGCCGGCGTGGCTGATGTGGCTGTAGACCCTGCCAACCCGGAAATTGTATATGCCAGCAGTTGGGAGTTTAGAAGATTACCCTACCTGTTTAACAGCGGCGGCAATGGTAGCGGTATGTATAAAAGTACAGATGGTGGTAAAACATGGAAGGAACTGACCAATGGTTTACCCGCTAAACCTTTTGGCCGCATTGCCTTTGCATTGGCACCCAGTGCCCCGCAAAATATAGTAGCCATTGTAGAAGCAAAAGAAACGGGTTTATACATTAGTGCCGATGGTGGCGACAGCTGGAAAAAACAAAGCGCTACTTTAAACGTGGTATCCCGTCCGTTTTATTTTTCTACCATTGTGGTAGACCCTAAAGACCCCAAGCGGGTGTATCGCCCGGCGTATAGTTTTGCTTATTCTACAGATGGCGGTTACTCCTTTGCAGAAGCCAGTGGCGATGGCGGTTGGGTACACAGCGATCATCATGCTCTTTGGATAAACCCTAATAACACCAATCATATGTACCTGGGTACGGATGGTGGCGTGTATGTAAGCATGGACCGTGGTGCCACCTGGCTATTTTTACAAAACTTACCGGTTGGCCAGTTTTACCATGTGGCAACAGACAACCAGGAACCTTATCGCATTTATGGAGGCTTACAGGACAATGGAAGTTGGGTAGCCCCCAGTGCAGCACCCGGTGGCGTTAGCAATAGTAACTGGATGGCCATTTATGGTGGTGATGGTTTTTGGACCATACCCGACCCCACCGACCCTAACACCGCTTATGCAGAATACCAGGGTGGCAATGTGGCCCGCATTAATTTAACTACCATTAAAAATGTTTCTATAAAACCACAACAGGCAGCCGGTGAAGAAAAGCTGCGCTGGAACTGGAACACCCCTTTAGCCATCGGACAAAAAAATCCAAAGAACTTATACATGGGGGCACAGTACCTGTACAAATCAGCCGACCAGGGGCGCAACTGGACCCGCATTTCTGCCGACCTTACCACCAACGACAAGAAAAAGCAGGAACAGGAAAACAGTGGTGGTTTAAGTGCCGATAATACGTCTGCTGAAAACCACTGCACCATTTTTACTATTACAGAATCTCCGTTGGATGAAAACCTGGTTTGGGCCGGTACTGATGATGGCAACCTGCAATACACCACGGATGCTGGTAAAACATGGACCAATGTTGCGGCTAACTACAAAGCTGCAGGCATACCTGCACAAACCTGGGTTAGCAGTATTGAGCCCAGCCGTTTTGATAAGAACGTGGTGTACGCCACTTTTGATAACCATATGTACGGAGATCATAAAACCTATATTGCCAAATCGGCCGACATGGGTAAAACATGGACCTTGTTTAACAGCCCAGAGTTTACCGGCTTTGCACATAAGATTAAAGAAGACCTGCAAAACAAAGAACTATTATTTGCCGGTACCGAAATGGGTTTGTTTGCCAGTATAGATGGTGGTGCCACCTGGTTTCGCATGAAAAATAATATACCCTGGTATGCACTGGTGAGAGATATACAAATACATCCTAAAACCAACGACCTGGTAATTGCCACACATGGCCGCGGCATTATTATATTGGATGATATTACACCCATACGCAATCTTACAAAAAGCATTGCCGATAAAGAAGTACACCTGTTTGAAGCTGGTACCCAAAAATTAACAACGGGTAATTTTGGCGATGGTGGCTTTCCCAGCACGGGCGGATGGAATGGTGGCAACCCCAGTTCTATTGCCCCCATACAGTACTATTTAAAAGACCGTTTAAATACCGGCGATGTGAAAGTGGAAATTTATGATGCCGCGGGCAAACTGGTACAAAGCATACCCGGCAGCAAACGCAAAGGCATTAACCGTGTGTATTGGAACCAGCGCATGAAACCACCCAAGGTGGCCAGTGGTGGTGCTAAAGTAGATTTTGGCGGCTTTCTGGCGCCACAGGTATTGCCCGGTAACTACACGGTAAAATTAAAAGTGGCCGATAAAGAATACAGTAACACCATTCAAATGGTGCACGATGAAAACAATAAAGCTTTTACCAGCAGCGACCGGCAAAAACAATTTGATGCCTCCATGCAATTGTATAACCTGCACGAGCAGTTAGCAAAAACAGTAGAAGATATTGCCGGCAAACAAAAAATGCTGAAGGATAATATTGACAAAACCAAAAATGCCAAATTAAAAAAACTGCTGCAGGAGTATCATGATAAATTAGAAACCCTGCGGGCAGAATGTTTGGCCACCAAACAAAAAAGCATCTTTGCCGATGAAGAACGTTTGCGTGAACGCATTACCGATGTGTACCAGGCCGTAGCCGGGCAGGAAGCAGCCCCCAGCAACCTGCAAATACAACGCATCAGCGTTTTGCAAAACGAAGTAAGCAAGGCAGAAAACAGTAACACTACGTTAACCACGCAGTATTATAATAAAGTAAAAGACGCACTTACCAAAGAAGGCTTATTAAAAGAAAGCACCCTGCAAGACAGTAAGGGCAACAAATAAAAAAGCATTGCAATAAAAAAATCCCCGCCATGGGCGGGGATTTTTTTTATTCAGTTACCAGCAGTGGTAATTCTATTGCGCAGCCGTTGCGTCGCACATGTTAGCTGCAACGCTGTGAGGGACGAATAGCTGTTGCACTTCATCCCGACTTTAGCGGGACTTGTGCAATAGCGGGTTATTGGTCTATGGTTTATAGTTAATGGTATTACCATAGCCAATTAGCTATTGACCATAAACATACTTCAGTACAAGTGTGCGACGCAACCAAAGCCAAATAGTCATTAAATGCCGGCTCCCAAAAATAACTCACCGTATTAAAACCGCCGTTTACCGGTAAAGGGCGGTAAATAGCCTATACAGCATTGCCCGGCAACTTGCCACGCAATAGTTTTGGTTAAAATTTACAACTATGAGCTTTTCAGATAAAAACAGTTCAAACAACAGCCGGGTGCTGGGTGGCTTACTTATTATTGCCATTGGTTTAATTTTCTTTTTAAGACAATCGGGTATTGCGCTTTTTCCATATTGGTTTTTTTCGTGGCCCATGATTTTAATTGCCGTGGGTTTGTTTGTAGGGTTTAAGCATGGCTTTAGAGGGCCGGGCTGGCTGGTATTATTAATAGTAGGCAGCTTTTTTTTAATAGATAATATTTTAGATGTACACAATATGCGCCGTTACCTGGTGCCGGCTATTTTGGTGGGTATTGGTGTAATGATTATAGTGCGTCCTAAAAAAAAAGATTCCAATTGGGAAAACATGAAGGACCGCTGGAAAAGTAATACGAACGAACCCAAATCGTGGGTATCTAACAGTGGCAGCACCGCCAGCGCTGCAGATACCAATAGCAATTTTACCAATACTGCCACGGGCACAGATGCTGAGAAGCTGGATGCGGCCGCCATATTTGGTGGTGTAAAAAAGAATATTGTTTCTAAAAATTTCTTAGGCGGCGAAACCGTAAATATTTTTGGTGGCTCAGAAATTGATTTAAGCAAGTCTGATATTAATGGTACCGTTAAAATAGATGTTACAGCCATATTAGGCGGCGCTAAACTGATTGTGCCCCCCAACTGGACTATACGCCAGGAAGTAGCGGCCATTTTTGGCGGGGTGGATGACAAACGTGAGATACATACCCTAACCACCGACCCCAACAAAGTATTGATATTAAAAGGCACCGCTTTTATGGGTGGTATTGAAATTGCCTGTTACCGCTAACAATTACAACAACCTTTTAGTACCGTAATGCCAATGGCTTTATGGTAGCATAAACTAACTATTATGAACTGGTACTTAACCAAACTGGTTTTTCAAATAAGCATCTGCGGCAACCAAACAGTGCTGCAGTTTGAAGAGCAGTTGCGTATTGTACAGGCCACTTCTAAAGAAGCTGCTTTTGAAAAAGCTACGGCCATTGGCCACGCAGAAGAAGGCAGCGTGGTAAACAGCAGCAATGGTAATTTAATACACTGGCAGTTTATTAATATAACCGACCTGTATCAATTGCAAACTTTAATAGATGGTGCGGCTCTTTTTTCTTGTGTGCATGAAGCAGAAGAAGCCGACCGTTTTATTAAAAGCGTACACAAAAAAGCCAGCCATATTCAAAACAGCAATACCTTAGAGTTACTGCAACTTGTTTAAACCAACTGCTGTGGCCAAAACACTTTTATCTCAGAAAAAATTTTTAGTGCCTTTTATTGCCAGCTGGCTTATTTGGGCCCTGGTGCATAGCTGGCTATTGCACAGCTATGGCATCAGCTGGCAATTGGCTTTGTACGATAGTGCCATTTCAAATGCATTGGTTTGCGGGGCTTCTGTTGTTATTAGCAACAACCTGCAATACTATATGCCCAAAAAAGAACGGTATTGGTTTATACTGGCCGTTTGCGTGTTTGAAGCCACCGTGGTGGTTTTGGCGTTGCGCTGGGGCTTACAGCAATTGCCTGCCACAGAAGCATACACCAACCTGCTTGATAATTCTTTCACCATCCGGTCTTGCATAATTTTTTTACAGGTGGCGGTTATGGCAGTAATGAGTGTGCTGTGGTACACTTTTGATGAACAACAAAAAATCATCAGCCGCAAAACAGAAACAGAACAACTGGCCCGCGAAGCAGAATTGTTTAAACTGCGCCAGCAATTGCAACCACATTTTTTATTTAACAGCCTTAACTCTATTAATGCGCTCATTGGCAGCAAACCTGCCGAAGCCCGTACCATGATACAGCAACTAAGCAGTTTTTTACGCAACACGTTGCGTAAAGAAGAAAACCAATGGGTACCCCTGCAAGAAGAACTGGAACAGTTAGACCTTTATTTGTCTATTGAAAAAGTACGCTTTGGCAACCGCCTTCAAACAGTAGTAGCGCCAGAAGCGGCAGCACTAACATTAAAATTACCTGCTTTACTGTTGCAGCCACTGGTAGAAAACGCCATTAAGTTTGGCTTGTATGGCACCACCGGCGCCACTACTATAGAAATACATGCACACATTATAAGCAACCAGTTAGTGATAACTATTATTAATCCGTTTGATAGCGATAGCCCGATACAAGAGCAGGGTACGGGTTTTGGTTTAAAATCTGTAAAGCGCCGCCTTTATTTATTATTTGCCCGAAACGATTTGGTGGAAACAGAAATACAAAACAACCAGTTTATAGTAAGCGTAATCATACCACAACCATAATAAACAGCAATGAAGAAAATAGTTTTAATAGATGATGAGCCCCTGGCCCGCAGCGTGGTGGCAGAGTACCTGCAACAATACCCGCAACTGCAAATTGCAGAAGAATGCAACGATGGGTTTGAAGGTATTAAGGCCATACAACAACACCAGCCCGATTTAATTTTCTTAGACATTCAGATGCCTAAAATTAATGGCTTTGAAATGCTGGAATTGTTAGAACAACCACCGGCCGTAATTTTTACCACGGCTTTTGATGAGTATGCATTAAAAGCTTTTGAAACCCACGCCATCGATTACCTGCTGAAACCTTTTAGTAAAGAACGGTTTGATAAAGCCATTAATAAGTGGCTGGAGCAGCAACCCGCCGGCAACCCCACAAACAATACGCGGGATTTGCTGGATACCGTGGCACAAAGCCCCACGCAAAACAATCGCATTGTAGTAAAGAACGGCGCCAAAATAAAAATCATCCCCATACAGGATGTGTTTTACTTAGAAGCCGCCGATGACTATGTAAAAGTGCATACGGCAGAAGGCAACTTTTTAAAAAGCAAAACCATGGCCCATTTTGAAAAAACATTAGATGCCACGCTGTTTTGCCGCTGCCACCGTTCTTACCTGGTAAACACCCATCACATTACCCGCATAGACCCATATGAGAAAGACGGACATATTGCCATTTTAAAAAACGGCCTGCGGGTGCCTGTAAGCCGCAGTGGCTATGCCAAGTTGCGTGATGCTTTGGGGTTGTAATAGTTGGTAACCAGCAGTAGCCCCCACTTCAGCATCGTTGCGTCGCACACGTCAACATTTTTGATTTGATATTACTGATTTGAAATTTCAAATCTAAAATTAACAATATGCGGCTGA
>JANRMC010000287.1:0-3982 GCA_033761915.1 Flavihumibacter sp. | reverse complement strand
AGCCTTTTTCTTTATTAAAAAATTTTACAGTACCTCTTTTCATATTATATGTTTTAGTACTTAAAATTAAATGTTTATTTGTTACCAGCCACAGATCTTTGGGCAGCAGCCGTTGCTCGTTGTAAACCCCGATTGGGTTTGAGCCCAGCTATCGGGGCACCCTTCAGCGGTAGTATTTTGCCGGGCAGGAATGATATTGACAAGGAGAATAGAGGCTTAAAGTTTTTGGAGTCTGACGCAACCTTGTGCTAAATTGGTTTTTCAATGTATAAAATGCACAAAGATGGACTATTGACTCATTGACGCCATTGTTTCTGTCTTTATCTGTTTCTTTTGTGTCTTACTTTTTATTCTTCGGATGACGACTATCAGCAACCAGACTACTAATGCGGTCCCTCCAATTCCTACAATTAGTGCTGCAGCACCTGAGCCATTGCAAGAAAGTGTGCAGGCGGCAGAACTAACCAACAACAGCAAGCCCATTGCCACAATCACAGAAAGTATAATTAAGGCCGTCTTTTTACTTTTTGACATATCATCTGCTTTCCGAATTGCTTTAATCTGTGATTTTAGTAGCTTTTTTCTTTCTTTCCATTTTAGTAGCTTACCATCGGCATCCTTCATTGAAGAATTAAAATCTTTGATTGACATATAGGTTCTATGAGCACTGTCTATTGGAAATGATATTTCACTGGTCACAGCAGCAAGCCCCGATTGGTACCCGCTTAATAATGTTTCGGGTTTATTAGCAATATAAATAATCATAATAAAAGAAGCGGTAGCAACTACAAAATCAGAATTTTTCTGCCATGCATAAAAGGATGATTTTTTTTCTTTCCGTTGATATTTGAGTGGGTATAACAGAAACGTCATAAGAAAAGCTACTATTGAACTGACAAGCACAGACATAGGCAACATGAAATTAAATTCTCTTATTACTAGTCCTAGGTACAAGCCAATAAGTGTAAGCAGAATCCATGAAATGGTGATTGCAAAGCGAGCCTGCCATTTGTTATGCCGGGCCCAGATGGATATACTTTTCATAACGTTTAGTTTTGGCGTTGAAAATTGGTTTAGGTTGTAATTATTTCTTTTACAATGGTCGATCTGGTATAATCAATTTTGTAAGATCAAACTAATTAGCGCATAAGCGCTATCTTTTGTATGGGCTACAGCTTTTAAAAAATTGTTAACTGAAAAGGATGCATACGTAAGCTACAAAAATAAACAGGTTGTTGTATCAAGGTTACTCTCTTATCTAACAATGTCTATAAAAGACTACTATACAACTACTTAATCCTGCAGCTTTATATTTTTTTCTGTATTTGCCAGTAATGCCCAAACGGATCCTGAAACATACCCTGCCGGTAGCCATAGTCATGGTCTGTTGTGGGGTTAATTTCCGTTGCACCCGCCTGTATTGCTTTGCGCATCACAGCCTCCACATCCGGAACAAATAAACCAATAACCGCGGTTACCCCTTTGGCACTAATGGGTTCCAGGGCATTGCGCATGGTTTCATGCACATGAAAAATGGCACCGTTAAACTCTAACTCAGCAACATGAATACTTCCGTCATCGTTGCGAAAGCAAAAGTTTTCAGTAGCTCCGAAATTTTTATAAAAATCAATCTCCATCGTTCCGTTCGGAATATGCAGCTCCGGGGCAAAATGCGTACTGTCTTTTATGTCTGCCATAGTTTTTTAAAGATAAGGAAGGGTTATTAGTTTTCATTTGCCCAAACCAGTAAACGTATTTGTACAATAAAGTTCTTCTTTTAAAAACCCAGGCAGCATGTTTTTTTCATGTCAGTGGCGGGCAAAATGGGTCTATGGTTTTCGGGCACCCAGGCAGATGGTTTTAAAAGTAGTTCCCCAATTATTATTGTTGTTGTTATTGGGCAACCCCGTTGCGGTAAGTAATGCGTCTTTGTCATTGGCATCGTATTTCCAAACCCAGGCACATACTGATAAGCCCTCATTGTAAACAATGTCCAAAAACGGTTTGGTGTTCATTAAAACCCCGGCATTTAAAGGCGCCGTCTCTCCAAAAATAACCGGCAGGTTATTTTGCTTCAGCCGTTGTATGCGGTTGCTGACATCAGTACCGGCCACTAAAAGCCATTTCTCGTAGGCATGTATGTCAAACAAAATGTTTTTTTGATTCTTTAATAACAGTGCTCCTTTATTGTTTAAAACGCTTTCATCCTGTCCTTGTTCTGCGCAGGGAATTACAATGACGTTATTATTTCCTTCGTTGCGTATCAGCGCCACCAACTCCTTCATTGTATTCAGCCAGTTATCATCGGTGTATCCATCAGCCCGGTCGTAGCGGTAGGGTTCATTCCATGCTTCTATCCAAACATCCGGTTGATTTTTAAAATGCGCCGCCCATTGTTTTAGTTTTGTTTTAAAATCATTCCACCAATATGTTTGGGTGGGTGTTTTACCACTAAAAGTGGTGGAGTCGCTTCCGTTCCATCTGAAAGGGCAAATAATACTAATTCTCTTATTGGCCCGGTTACTATCAACAACGGCCTGAAGCGAATGCAGATAGGCGCCTGTTGCATCTCGTACCGGAAATCCCGTTAAAGGTTGTTCCACCATATTACCAACAAATTCACGGGCTATATCTATATTCCAGCTGTTCATATCAGTTCCGCCGGCACCAAATACATGAAACGCATTGGCGCCAATTAACTGCACCGGATTATTATATTGGTAAATTTTATTCTTAACAATTGTAAACGGGTCGGTGTAAGTGGGGGAGGCTGCCGGGTTGCTTTTTTTACAAGCAATAGCAAAGATGGACAGTATCACCAAAATATAAAGTAGTCTCATTCAAAAAAAAAGATTTGCCGGTTTAACGCACTGCCCGCAGCAGTTGGTGGCAGAAAGCTACAAAAAAGAACCACGCATACAAAGCCTCGTGCAGCGTTGTTATTTTAAAATTATACGCTACGCTTAGTACAGAGTATGTGTTTATTGGTAACCAGCCACAGCAGTTTGGGCAACAGCCGTTGCTCGTTGTAAACCCCGAGTTGGTTTGTGCAGCCCTTTCGGGGCATTCTTTAGCGGTATCGCTTTACTCAGCCGGAATGGAATTTAAAATAGAATACCGTGTTTTAAATTTTATGTGTCTGATGCAGTGTTGCTTTTTAAACGTACCCCCTACAATGTATGAGGGCTATGAAAACATTCCACCAGTCAGCAAAGAAATATAAATTAGTATCAACCCGATTATAATAATGATGACTCTTGAAACTGCGGGTTTTAATGTTACGCCTGAAACCCAAATTCTAAGCGGAAGTAGTTTTGCCAGTTGCTTTGCTAACAAAACAAATGAGCAACCCAGTATCAGTAAAATGATATGACTAAAGTTCATGTCTCAAAAAAAAATTTGAAATAGTACATGCGTTTGGCATAAACACCCGGTTACAAGTGGCTTTTATTCCGGAATTTGTTCTTTCAAAACTTCATCGCCTGCCTTGTTATAATAAGTACAGGTCATTTTCTCCATAGAAATTACCCACTTTTCAATACCAACGCCAGCACACATTTTAATGAAGGTCGGGAAATCCGTTTTTCCTTGTTGATGCGCCAGTAATGCTGCTTTAAAGTCTTCTTCTTTTGCCGTGTCAGCAATAGCTATCGCGTCATAGTTTGCCGGCACTTTTGCTGTAAAATTGTTGGTGCCGTGATAGTCTATGTGCCCGTCAGTAACGTATGCTTCATAATGGGTAACCCCCAACCCTTTAATTTCTTTAATGTAAGAGGGGAAGTCTGCGCCTGATTTAACTTTGCTGTGAGCTATTTTAATTTGTTCTAATGTAAACATTACGGATGTTTTAAATTGAGTTTTCTCTGGGCTTGCAAACCCGCCCCGGTTTTTTTGAAATTTCTATGTAAATATAAAACTGATTTTCTTTTTTGTAAATGCTGTTTCATGGTTCTTTACTTCAGCAACCTGATTAAAGTGAGTG
>JANRMC010000286.1:0-15973 GCA_033761915.1 Flavihumibacter sp. | reverse complement strand
GTGCCGGACTTTTTCTTACAAATAAACCTCTCACAAATGCTATCATAGGTTGCGAAAATAAGGTAAAACCAATTATAATGAACCCGGCTTCGGTACGCTATTCAACATCGTTGCGTCGCACATGTTAGCTGCAACGCTGCGGGGGACGAGTAGCTGTTGCACTTCATCCCGACATTAGCGGGACTTGTACAATAGCGGATTAATGGGCTATAGTATATAGTCAATGGTATTGCTTGGATTATTAACTATTGACCATAGACATCCTTAGGCACAAGTGTGCGACGCAACCACTGCTGCCACTGGCAACACTGCTGGCTACCCAATGGCTAACAACCGTAAAAGGCAGTACAAAAAATTGCCCTACATTTACCAAAATTTTTTTATCAATTACCCGAAATAATGAATCAGCAGCCAAAAATTACCGCAGCCATTACCGCCGTTGGCGGTTTTGTACCAGAAGATAAACTAACCAATGCCGATTTAGAAAAAATGGTGGATACCAACGATGAATGGATACGTACCCGCACCGGTGTTAGTGAACGCCGCATTTTAAAAGGCGAAGGCCTGGCTACTTCTGATATGGCAGCGCCGGTAATTAAACAGTTGTGCGAAAAAAGAGGCATCAGCCCCGATGAAATTGATTGTGTAATTGTAGCTACGGTAACGCCAGATATGGTGTTTCCGGCAACAGCAAATATTGCCTGCGATAAAGCAGGTGTTAAAAACGCCTGGAGTTTTGATATTGGTGCTGCCTGCTCTGGTTTCTTATTTGCTTTAACCACCGGCGCTTCTTTAATTGAAAGCGGCCGTTACAAAAAAGTAATTGTGGTGGGTGCCGATAAAATGAGTGCGATAGTTGACTACACCGACAGAACCACCTGTATTTTGTTTGGCGATGCTGCTGCAGGTGTGTTACTTGAGCCTAACCATGATGGCTTTGGTGTATTGGATAGTTTATTAAAGTCTGACGGCAGTGGCCGCCCTTACCTGCACATGAAAGCCGGTGGCTCTTTAAGACCGGCCAGCATAGAAACCGTTACTAATAAAGAGCATTTTGCTTACCAGGAAGGACAAAGCGTATTTAAGTTTGCCGTTAAAGGCATGGCTGATGTAAGTGCAGAATTATTAGAACGCAATAATATGACCGGCGATGATATTGCCTGGCTGGTACCACACCAGGCCAATAAACGTATTATTGATGCCACAGCCAATCGTATTGGCCTCTCTCACGAAAAAGTAATGCTGAATATTGAACGCTACGGCAACACCACTGCCGCTACCATTCCATTATGTTTGTGGGAATACCGTAAACAAATTAATAAAGGCGATTACCTGGTGCTGGCAGCATTTGGCGGCGGCTTTACCTGGGGCGCCACTTTGGTAAAGTGGGAGTATTAATTATAAAATGTTACACCATACAAAACGCCTTCTTTTTTAGAAGGCGTTTCTTTTTTAGCATTTAAAAACAATCATCATTACTGTTAGACTGCTTACCAGCATTCTTATTTCTTCATTCTCGTCCATAACACAAAATCAGTAGGGGGTATTTTGTTTTCTCCTAGCTGCCGTAAAAGTGTTACAATTTGCCCGCGGTGGTAGCTGCCATGGTTCATAACATGGTGCACCATCTGGTACAAGGGTTGTTTATAATGATTGCGCTTGGTATCGTAATACTGAAAAACATGTTCTAACATGGCGGGGCTGGCACCAGCCACCCACTCCTGCCACAACCTGTTTTGGTGTTGCAGAGCGGTTATAGCATCTCTTGTGGTGCCTTTAAACTGGTCGCTGGGGCGGGTTACCACTTCCTGCATTTTCATACGCTGCCACCACATGCTTTCTGCATCCCACATATGCAAAACAGTAGTGTGTAAAGAAGGAAAGCTGCTGGCAATTTCGCGGTGCCAGCTTTCTTCCGGTAGCTTCAATACAGCTTCCAGTAATTTTTGATTGGCCCACACATTATACGCCGTGTATTGTTGCAACAATTCCTTCATAATTTTCTGCTGCCTGTTTAGAAGATTAAAGAGATATTTGCTTTATCAATTACCACAACAAAATAAATTCAATCTTAGATATGGCTGCAAAAAATTTTCCTTTAACCGGTTTTAGTTCAGTAGGTGTTCATGGCGGGCATCAAAACGATCCGTTGTCTTCTCACCTTACCCCTATTTATGCCACTTCTACTTTTACGTTTGATAATGCAGAGCAAGGCATGCGCCGTTTTGCCAATAAAGAAGAAGGCTATATATACACCCGCTGGGGCAACCCTAACTTTACGGAAGCAGAAGCAAAAATTGCCGCCTTTGAAAGCCTGGGTATTAATAATGCCAATGGCAGCCCGCTGCAACTAAAAGCTTTTTTGCACAGCAGTGGCCAGGCCGCCATGACCACCCTTTTTCTTTCTAACCTGCAGCAGGGCGATAAAGTACTTTCTCACTATTCTCTCTACGGCGGCACGCATGAGCTGGTGCATAAAATTTTGCCGCCCATGGGTATTGAAATAATTATAGAAGACCTGCGGGATTTAAATAAAGCCGAAGCCGTTTTTAAAAACAACCCCGGTATCAAATGGATGCATTTAGAAACACCCGCCAACCCAACCATTCAATGCGTGGATATTGAAGAGCTCACCACCATTGCCAAAAAATACCAGTGCGGCGTTTCTGTAGATAATACGTTTGCCACCCCTTACCTGCAACAACCCTTTCGCTATGGGGTAGATTATGTTTTTCACAGCACCACAAAATTTTTAAACGGGCATGGCACAGCTATTGGCGGCGTGCTGCTGGGTAAAGACCTTGAGTTTATGAATACCAAAATGACCAAGTGGTTTCGGTTGCTGGGTGGCAACAGCAATGCCTTTGATGCCTACCTGCTTACCCTGGGTATGAAAACGCTGGAGCTGCGCATGGAA
Organism: Flavihumibacter sp.; assembly: GCA_033761915.1. Classification (GTDB taxonomy): domain Bacteria; phylum Bacteroidota; class Bacteroidia; order Chitinophagales; family Chitinophagaceae; genus JACMLD01. The sequence goes on along the minus strand of JANRMC010000286.1, from coordinate 13,056 downwards.
CGCCATTGCCACAACGCCATGGAAATAGCCCATTACCTGCAAGACCACCCGGCTGTTGCCAAAGTAAATTATAACGGCCTGCCCGATCATCCGGATTATTATACCAGCGCCAAACAAATGCGCCACCCCGGCCCTATGATGAGTATGGAACTGAAAGACGGTTTAGCCGCCGGCAAAAAATTTATAGACCGGTTGCAGTTGTGCACCCGGGCTGTTTCTTTGGGCACCACCGATACTTTAATTTCTCACCCCGCCAGCATGAGCCATGCCGGCTTAAGCCCCGAAGAAAGAAAACAGTTTTCTATAACCGATGGATTGATACGCATGAGTATTGGTATAGAAAACGTGCAGGATTTATTAACTGATTTAGAGCAGGCACTGCAATAATTGTGTAACCAGCATGAGTGGTGCTATTGGGCATCGTTGCGTCGCACACTTCAGCATTTAAGATTTAATATTGCTGGTTTTAAATTTCAAATCTCAAATCAGCAATTATAAAGCACAAGTGTGCGACGCAACCACTGTTAATCAATGCGGTATAGCTGGCTAAAAAAATGATGAAAAATTAAAAAGCTTATGGTTTTAATTTTGGCGTGGAGGGTATATTTGTAGAAAGTATTTTAACCATGGCCAACCGCTTTATCCTTTCCTTTCTTTTAAGTACTTGTATACTTTCTGCTTTTACGCAGAATACATTTAACATGCAATGGCAACGCTGCTATGGCGGCGCACAGTTTGAAAATGCCAGGCATGGTGCTTTGGTAAGCGGTGGCATCATTATAGTTGGCAGTTCCCTCTCTAACGATGGCGATGCCAGTGGCCACCACGGCAGTACCACTGTAGCAGATGGGTGGGCCATAAAAATTAGTACTACTGGCAATTTATTATGGCAAAAAAAATTAGGAGGTACAGATATAGATAATTTGCAAACAGTAGCAGCAACACCAGATGGGGGGTGTATTGCAGCAGGTAGTACAACATCAAACGACGGAGATGTGAGCGGTTACAAAGGTGGAAAAGATGCATGGTTGGTACGGTTGGATGCAAACGGAAATATACTTTGGCAAAAATGTTTTGGCGGTAGTGGCCTGGATTCTGCAATTACAATTATACCAACTGCAGATGGTAATTATGTTATTGCAGGCACTACAGGTTCTACAAACGGCGATCTTACCGGGTTGGATACAGAAATTACCGGCTTTTACAGAGCTATGTTAACTAAAATTGATATTGCTGGAAACGTTTTGTGGACCCGCTTAGCTGGCTCTACCAGTGGCACACCATACGTAGGTTATGATGTAGTTCAGTTGTCTAATTCTAATTACCTGTTGGCTGCTGCAGATTTAGGATCAAACCCTTCATATGTTATTTATCAAATAACCAATAATAACAGCTCCCGTACTTTTTATAGTTCCCTTTATCAAAATTCTACGGGTGGTCCTATGTCTTTATTTAATCTGCTTCTTACAAATAATTATAACAATACAGATCTATTATATATCTATTTATATAAAAAGTGCAGCCGCTTTAGTTCAAATACAACAGGCAGATTAATTAATAAATTGTCTTCGTACGAAAATACTTATAATGGTTTACCGGATGCATGCGCCTACCCGATAAGTGGTTATTTAAGTTATTACAATATTGGAGGCAAGGGCGGCTTATTGCCCTTACCGGCAGATCATTATTTGCTGGCAGGTAAATCATCAGACACAAATTCGTCTTTACTACCAAAAGGAGGAACAGATGCTTTTGTATCCCGTTTTCAATTGAGCAATAGCGCTAATACAATTTTTTATACCCGGATGTATGGCGGCTCAGATAATGATCAGTTTGGAAGTATTTTGTATGACGGCACCCGGTATTTTGCCATTGGTCAAAGTTTTTCAAACGACGGTGATGTATCCGGCAATCACGGAAATGGAGATATATGGGTGGCTTCATTCAGCACAACAAACCTTGTTTCTAATGGGAGTTTTGAAATGCCTGTGCAGTCTGCCACAGGTAGCAATGCCACCGGGCAAGCTACCTTAAACGGATGGACTGCTACTGGTGGCAATTTTACAGTAGTAAAAACAGACGGAAGCAGTTTTAGCAGCGGGCCTGATACTGCAAATGATGGAATACAGTATGTAAGTCTTAGTAATGCATCTGGCACCATTTATAAAGATTTTACGATAAGCTCTAATAATACTCCCATAAATTTTGGTGCCTACTTCTCCAGTAAAGAGGCCTCAGGGTATGAAGATTGGACGGCCAGTGTTGCTATTTATTCATTACCCGCCAATACACAGGTAGCGCTTTCAGACACAAGACTATTTACAGCGGCAGACGGTGGTACCGAAAATTGGCATTATCTGAATGGCAGCGCAACACTGCCAGCCGGTAGCTACCGGATTGTAATTAATTTAGGCAGATTTGGTAACACAGATGGTGGCTTTGTAATGGAAACATTTGCCTTACCAATTACATTACTGGGCTTTAATGCTTATTACGAAAATGAATCGGCAAATTTGAAATGGGCAACAGGAAGCCATGCTGGTTTTTCTCATTTTATTGTAGAAAGGAGTAATGATGGCCGCAACTTTAATACTATTGCAAGAGTTGACTTTAACAACCAGCACCAATATACTTATATAGATGCCACTGTTTCAAGCAACGTTATATATTTTTACCGCTTAAAAATGGTGGATGCCGATGAACGGTTTAGCTACTCTACGATTATAAAATTAAGTACAGGCAACAGGCAATTGCTTACAATTGCTCCCAATCCTGTTCAAAAAGATTTATACCTTACCGGTGTTCAACCCGGCGGCGAAATAAGACTTTTTAAAATAACAGGGCAACAGGTACTTTTTAACAAAACACAATCTTCTTCAGTAACGTTGAATGTTGCACAATTAAAAGCAGGAATTTATATTCTACAATATTCAAACGGCACACAAACTGCAATTAAAAAATTCATAAAGCAATAATATTTTTGTTAACTGATATCATTCAATTTCAACTGCACAAGTGTGCGACGCAACCACTGCTGCTATGAAAATCTGCTGCTGGTATCAAAAAAAAATTATTCAAAACTGCGTACGGCATCCTGCGTGGGGGCCAGTTCTGCCGTTACGGCACGGCTGTATTGCCGGCGAAACTGCGAAGGATTGATTTTCTTTATTTTTAAAAACTGCTTATTAAAATTAGCCAGTGTATTAAAGCCACTTTCGTAACCAATGGCTTCAATATTTTTTTGCGTTTCCATTAACTGGCGGCAGGCATAGCCTATACGCACTTCATTTAAAAAATCGATATACGTTTTTTTGGTGCACTTTTTAAAATAACTGCAAAACGCAGGCACACTCATATCTGCAATGGCAGCAATAGTGTTTAAAGAAATAAGCTCCTGAAAATTGTTAATGGTGTACTGGTAAATTTTATCAATGCGTTCCCGCTGCTTGTAATTTAAAGCCTTTACCACCTGGCTGGATACTTTGCTAAACTGTTGTGTAGTGGCAATACATTGCAGACACCGGCATAAAATAATAATGCGCTCAAAGCCATGGGCCATTTCTATTTGCGGCAGCAGCCGGCGCAACTGCTGCAGGCATTCATCTTGTAACTGCAACCCCTGCAGTGCTGTTTGCAATAATTTTTGCACGGCCAATGTTTCGGGCAGTTCTAAAAAAGCGGTGCCCCAAAAATCGTTGGTAAACTGAATAACGGTAGCACTCACTTCCATATCTGCCCGCAACTTTTGAAACATATGCGGCAGGTTGCTGCCCAGCACAAACACATCGCCAGATTTAAAATGGCCAATATAATTGCCAATAAAAGCGGTGCCTTCGCCCTGGTTAAATAAAATAATTTCTGTTTCTATATGCTGGTGCCAGGGCACTTCAAAACTTGGGGTGCAATAGGTTCTGGCTAAAAAAGAATTGGTGCCGGCAAGCGTTAATTTTTCTATTAATGGGCGTATGGCCATACTATCTTAAGCGGTTTATTGCTGCTAATTTATAATTTTTATTAAAATAGTTGTTGTTTTCAACAATAAAGTAGAAGGAAAACGATCACCATTCTCTTAATTTGCTGTACTAAATCAATTGCGCCATATGTTGCTATTAGGAATTGACCTGGGCACTTCTTCTGTAAAGGTTTCTGTGGTAGACGCTGCCACCCAGCAATGTATAGCCAGTGCGCAATACCCCGAAACAGAAGCCCCCATTCTTTCTTTACAAACGGGCTGGGCCGAACAATCTGCAGAAGACTGGTGGAGTTTTACCCAACAAGCCATCTTAAAAGTTCATGCTACTTCTCTGTACAACCCCGATGCTATTGGTGCTATTGGCATTGCCTACCAAATGCATGGCCTGGTTTGTATTAACCAGCAACAGCAGGTGTTGCGCAACAGCATTATCTGGTGCGATAGCCGCGCCGTACCCTACGGCCAAAAAGCATTTGATGCGATTGGCCATAGCAAGGCATTGCAGCATTTATTAAACAGCCCCGGCAATTTTACCGCCGCTAAGCTGGCCTGGGTAAAAGAACAGGAGCCGGAAGTATACAGTAAGATTGATAAAATATTATTACCCGGAGATTTTATAGCCATGCAGCTGACCGGGCAAACCACCACCAGCCCATCGGCTTTAAGCGAGGGCATTTTTTGGGATTTTAAAAATGAAACACTCAGCAATGATGTAATGCAGCATTTTGGTTTTGATGCATCCATCATTCCAACCATACAACCCGCTTTCTCATGTCACGGGTCCTTAAAACAACCAATAGCCGAAGCATTATTATTAAAGGCTGGTATTCCTGTTTCTTACAAAGCAGGAGACCAGCCTAATAATGCGCTTTCGCTAAACGTGCTGCAACCCGGCGAGGTGGCAGCCACCGCCGGCACATCGGGTGTTATTTATGCAGTAAGTGACAGTGCCGATTTTGATGCCCAATCTAGGGTAAACAGCTTTGCCCACGTAAACCATAACAACAACAATAAAAGAATTGGGGTACTGCTTTGCATTAATGGTACCGGCATTTTAAACAAATGGCTGAAGAATAATTTTGGAGGCAACAGCAGTTACCAGCAATTAAATGAAGCTGCTGCCGCCATTGCACCGGGTGCTGATGGCATTAGTATTTTACCATTTGGCAATGGTGCTGAACGCATTTTTAATAACAAACTGGTTGGCACACAAATTACGGGGGTGGATTTAAACCGCCACAGCACTGCACATATTTACCGCGCCGGGCAAGAAGGTATTGCATGCGCCTTTCGGTATGGGTTGGATATTATGCGTAGTAATGGCATTAAACCGGGTGTTATACGGGCCGGCAATGCCAATATGTTTTTAAGCAGCGTATTTACAGAAGCCTTTGTAAACACTACCAACACCCCGGTTGAGTTGTATAATAATGATGGCAGTGTGGGTGCAGCACTGGGCGCTGGTATTGGTGTGGGCTATTATAAAAACAGTGCAGAAGCCTTTAGCAGTTTTAAACCACTGGCACGTATTGAGCCCACCAAGGCAGCCGGGTATAACAACATTTATACGCAGTGGCAGCAACAATTAAATAAGTTCTTATAAACAGGTAACCAGCGGCGGTGGTGCTATTAAACATCGTTGCGTCGCACTCTTCAGCGTTAGAATTTCTAATGCAAGATTTGAAATATCAAACCTCAAATGTTGAAGTGTGCGACGCAACAGCAGCTGAGTAAAGCGCCACAGCTGGCAACAAAAAATAAAAAAAGATCTATTATGAGTATCGTTACAGGCAGCAAAGAATTTTTCAAAGGCATTGGAAAAATTCAGTATGAAGGTGTGCAATCAAAAAATCCATTCGCCTTCAGATGGTACGATGAAAATAAAGTAGTGGCCGGTAAAACCATGAAAGAGCACCTTCGCTTTGCCTGTGCCTACTGGCACAGCTTCTGTGGCAACGGTGCCGATCCGTTTGGTGGCCGCACCCATTTTTTTGCTTGGGATGAAAAAGCAGATGCCGTGGAAAGAGCCAAAGATAAAATGGATGCTGCTTTTGAATTTATGACTAAAATGGGGTTGCCCTTCTATTGCTTTCATGATGTGGATGTGGTGGATTACACCAATGATATTAACGAAAACGATAAGCGCCTGCAGGCATTAACAGCATACGCTAAAGAAAAACAAAAAGCCAGCAACATACAATTACTGTGGGGCACGGCTAACCTCTTCAGCCACGAGCGTTATATGAATGGCGCCGCCACCAACCCCGATTTTCATGTATTAACCCATGGTGCTGCACAGGTTAAGGCCGCTATGGATGCCACTATTGAATTAGGTGGCGGTGGTTATGTATTTTGGGGTGGCCGCGAAGGTTACATGAGTTTGCTGAATACCAATATGAAAAAAGAGCAGGAGAACCTGGCCCGCTTTTTACACACCGCTAAAGATTATGCCCGCCGCAATGGTTTTAAAGGCACTTTCTTTATTGAGCCTAAACCCTGCGAACCCACCAAGCACCAATACGATTACGACAGTGCTACTGTAATTAGTTTTTTACGCCAGTACGATTTACTGAGCGACTTTAAAATTAATATAGAAGTAAACCACGCCACATTAGCAGGCCACACCTTTACACACGAGTTGCAGGTGGCTGCAGATGCTGGTATGCTGGGCAGCATTGATGCCAACCGCGGCGATTATCAGAATGGCTGGGATACCGACCAGTTTCCGAATAATATTAATGAACTAACCGAAGCCATGCTGATTATTTTAGAAGCGGGTGGCTTTGCCGGTGGCGGCATCAACTTTGATGCTAAAATACGCCGTAACAGTACAGACCCTGCCGACCTTTTTTATGCCCATATTGGTGGTATGGATATGTTTGCCAGAGCCCTGGTTACGGCCGACGCTATTATTAAAGACGGAGAGTATAATAAATTACGTGAAGAACGCTATGCTTCTTTTAACAGCAAAGAAGCCAAAGCGTTTGCAGAAGGAAAAATGACTTTAGAAGATTTAAGAGCCTATGCTGTGAACAATGGAGAGCCTGCCATGCGTAGTGGCAAACTGGAGTACTATGAAAATTTAATTAACCGTTTCATTTAGTAACCTCCTTTCACTCTCTCAACAAAAAGCCCCGCATGCAGCGGGGCTTTTACTTTATTTACCTTTTGGTTTTGTGGTTGGTGCCGGGGCTTTAACCGGCGCCGGCTTGGTACCGCTTAACCGGTTTAGGGCTTGCAGGTTTTGTTGTGCCCCCACAAAATCGGGGTACAACTCTAATGCCTTAGCAATCATCTTGCGGGCTTCAGTGTAGTTTTTAACTTCCATTAAAAGCACGGCTTTTACATTGTATGCAGCTGCCATTACAGGCACATTTTGTGTTTGCCCTTCACCAATATTAAAAGGTGTGGCAATGCGTTTACTGTTGGTATCGGCAATTACGCGGCCAAGGCTGGCATCACACTCTCCTATTCTCTTTAACTGGTATTGCGCCAGCGCCAACTCGTAGTAGTGCGATGGGTTTTGGGTAATGGGCGCCAGCTTCTCATAACTGTCTAATGCTGTTTTTACATCACCCAACTGGTTGTAGCAATCGGCCATTCTTTCTAATGCTCCTATATTTTTGCTGTCAGCATCGTATATTTCTTTAGAAATAATTAAGGCAGAATAATAGTCTCTGGAGAGATAATAAATAATACCCAGCGTGTCTTTATAAGCAGCTTCCTCACCCAATGCAAGGTAACCATGCAGGGCATTAATAGCAGTGCGGCTATCGTTGTATTTTACGGCTCTTTTATAAATATCCAGGTAATGCTGCTTACTGGTTTGTGCTGCTGCTGCCAGTGCAAACACAATAACGGTAACCATTAAAATTGCTTTTTTCATGTAGTGGTTTTAATTGTTTTGGATATATGGCATAATCATTAAAAATTATGAACCGGGCTGATGTAAAATGATTGCTGATTTTTTTTATAATTATTTCAACTCGTATTTATCGGAGGAATGAGGTTTATAACAAAGCATTAATTAACCCCATCTGTTTGCATGGTTTTATCAATTTTTAAAACAAGGCCCTGTAATACCTTACCCGGACCCACTTCTGTAAATTTAGAAGCACCATCGGTAATCATTGCCTGCACACTTTGCGTCCAACGCACGGCCCCGGTTAACTGGTCTATCAGGTTTTGTTTTATTTCATCGCGGTCGTATACCGCTTTAGCCACCACGTTTTGATACACATGTGCTGTGGGCTGATGAAAAGTGGTTTTTTCAATGGCCGCTTTCAATTCATCTTTAGCCGGCTCCATTAATGGAGAGTGAAAAGCGCCACCCACAGGCAATACCAATGCTCTTTTAGCACCCGCAGCCTTCATCCGCTCGCAAGCTATTTCAATACCTTTTAAACTGCCGCTAATTACCAGTTGGCCCGGGCAATTATAATTGGCTGCCACCACCACTTCGCCTGTTTCCTTACTCACTTCTTCACAAATAGCAGCCACTTTATCATCGGCCAGTGCTAATACAGCCGCCATGGTAGAAGGGGTTAACTCGCAGGCTTTTTGCATGGCCTTTGCCCGAATGCTTACCAGTTGCAAAGCATCTTCAAAGCTTAAGGTACCATTGGCCACCAGCGCAGAAAACTCGCCCAGCGAGTGGCCAGCCACCATATCGGGCCGGGCCCCTTCTATACTTTTATAAGCTATAACAGAGTGTAAAAAAACAGCCGGTTGTGTAACATTGGTTTGTTTCAAATCTTCTTCAGAGCCTTCAAACATAATATCAGAAATGCGAAAGCCTAATATTTCATTGGCCTGTTCAAATAGTTTTTTTCCAAAAGCGCTGTTATCGTAATGCGCTTTACCCATGCCTGTAAACTGAGAGCCTTGACCGGGAAATACAAATGCGTGTTTCATATTGCGTCTTATTATGGCTTCAAATATAAAAGGTTTGCCTGAAGTATGTACAACTTTCGGGCAAACCTAAAAAAAGAGGTAAAATAATTATTTAATGCAGTTTTGCTCCCACCAGACGAATGAATTCGCTGCGGGTTTCATTTTTTTCAAACTGTCCGCAAAAGGCAGATGTGGTGGTAACCGAATTTTGTTTTTGCACACCCCGCATCATCATACAAAGGTGAGAAGCTTCAATAACCACAGCCACACCCAAGGGGTTCAGCGTTTCTTTTATCACATTCATTACCTGTGTTGTTAAGCGTTCCTGCACCTGCAGCCGGCGGGCAAATACATCCACCACTCTTGCAATTTTACTTAAACCGGTAATGTAGCCATTGGGTATATAGGCCACATGCGCTTTGCCATAAAAGGGCAGCATATGATGCTCGCACATGCTATACAGCTCAATGTCTTTTACAATAATCATTTCACTTACATCTTCATGAAACTTGGCCGAGTTTAAAATAGCCGCCGCATCTAACTGGTAACCCTGCGTTAAATACTGCATGGCTTTAGCCACCCGCTCGGGGGTTTTTAAAAGACCTTCCCGTTCAGGGTCTTCTCCTAATAACGATAAGGCTTGCCGGTAATTAATCACCAACCCTTCAGTTACCTGCTCATCGTATTTTTCTACTTTACTGTATGCCATTCGTAATTTTTATTTTTTTTGAAATCAGCTGTAGTACAATGCTCAACATAGTTGCGTCGCACACTTGTACAATAACACAACATGCAGCTAATTGTTTGTTTAAGAACATATATAAATGGCCGGCTATGTACTGCCGTTAACTGGTGCGACGCAACCGCGGCTGCTATTGTTTTTGCTGCCGGTATCATACTCATGATTTTTAAGAAGCAGGGTACTCTACATAATTGCGGGGTGTTTCGTACAAACGCACCTGCAATGCCAGTTTTTTATCCAGCTGCTTGCGCAATATTTTATAAATAACCACCGCAATATTTTCTGCCGTTGGGTTAAGGTTTTCAAAATAGCTTACATCTTTATTCAAATTACGGTGGTCAAACACATCCAGCACATGCACTTTAATAAGTTCAGAAAGCTGTTTCATATCCATTACATACCCTGTTTTTTTATGGGGCACGCCGGTTACTTTTACTTCCAGCTCGTAATTGTGGCCGTGAAAATTGGGGTTGTTACATTTACCAAAAACAGCCTCATTGGTGGCATCATCCCATTGCGGATTGTACAACCGGTGTGCGGCATTAAAATGTTCCCGTCTGTAAACGGCCACTTTTTTACTCATAGTTGGTGCTGCTATTATTTAAACCTCACAAATAACAAGGCGGTTGTTATTTTGTTTATACTACAAATTTTATTCTCCAAAATACTCCACATAAATGCGGGGTGTTTCGTACAGCTTTAAACAATGCAATTGTACGGTGCCGGGTAAATGTGGTGCCAGTTGCTGCCAAATGGCTTTTACCAGGTTTTCGGTGCTGCACATCTGGTCTTTCATAAAATCCACATCCATGTTCAGGTTTTTATGATCCAACTGGTCTATTACATGCACTTTTATCAATTCGCTCAGCTTTTTTACATCGTATAAAAAGCCGGTGTCTTCATCTACTTCTCCTTTAATGGTTACAAATAATTCATAGTTATGCCCATGCCAGTTTTCGTTGGCGCACTTGCCAAAAACAGCTTCATTTTTTTCAGCACTCCATTTAGGGTTGTATAATTTATGTGCTGCATTAAAATGTTCTAAGCGGGTAAGATATACCATAATGCCTCAAAAAATTTTGAGCAAAGGTAATATATAGCCCCCATAAAAAGGGATGCCTGCCGGTAAGCCGATTATTAAGATATTTGCAGCATGAAATTGCTGTTAACCGCGGCCACCGTTCAGGAAATTCAGCCGGCAGTGCAATACCTGCAGGAGCGTATGTATTTAAACAGCCGCCACCAGATTGGTGTTTTAATAACCGGTGTGGGTATGGTTAGCACCACGTACCAGTTAAGTAAACAGCTTTTAAAAAGCCGGCCGGAAATAATTATACAAGCTGGTATTGCCGGCAGCTTTCATCCACTGCACCCACCCGGCACCACCGTAGTGGTAAAAGATGAAGTGTTTGGAGACATGCTGGCTCTGGAACAGGAAGAGATTAAAGACCTCTTTGATTTAAACCTGGTAGGCTTGCAGGATCCGCCTTTTAGCAACCGCAAAATTATTAATACTCACCAGCACCTGCTGGATAAATGCCGGCTTGATGCGGTAAGTGCCATTACCGTAAACCAGGTAACCACCGATGCAAAACAAGTGCACCGTTTAATAAAAAAATACAACCCCATTATTGAAAGTATGGAAGGCGCTGCCCTGCATTATGTGGCCAGTTTGGAGCAAATACCTTTTTTACAGGTACGCAGCATCTCTAACATGGTGGGCGAACGGGATAAAACCAAATGGAAAATAGGCCCCGCTATTGATACGCTCAATACAGAACTGATTACTATTATTAATAAACTGATTTAACGGTTATGACCATCAGCCTGGGATTTTCTCCCTGCCCCAACGATACCTTTATTTTTGACGCCATGGTAAATGGCGCCATTGATACGGCCGGCATTAATTTTAAAATATATCTGGAAGATGTGCAAACTTTAAACGAATGGGCCATTGGTGGTAAATTGGATTGCACCAAAATAAGCTATGGTGTATTACCGCTTATTTATAAACAATATGCAGTTTTAAATGCGGGTGGTGCTTTGGGCAATGGCGTGGGCCCTTTACTAATAAGTAAACATATTGTTTCAGCGGATGACGTAATGATTAACGAAATGCCTGTTGCCATACCCGGCGAAAACACCACAGCCCATCTATTATTTTCTTTGGCTTACCCCAATGCCCGCAACAAAATTTTTCTGCGTTATAACGAAATAGAAGATTTTGTTCTGCAGCAGAAAGGCCTGGGTGTTATCATTCACGAAAACCGGTTTACTTATCAGCAAAAAGGCTTACATAAAATAATTGACCTTGGAAATTATTGGGAACAAACCACGCAAACACCCATACCGTTGGGCGGTATTGTAGTAAACCGCCAATTGCCGATAGAGGTGGCCAAACAGATTGATACCCTTATTACCGAAAGTGTGGCACATGCTTTTAAAAATAATTACCAACGCTTAACAGCTTATGTAAAAGCCCATGCACAAGAAATGGAAGAGGCGGTAATGCGCCAGCATATTGATTTATATGTAAACCAATACTCTTACAATTTGGTTGAAGCGGGTAAGGCGGCCGTGCTGCATTTAATGAATGTGTATGGCAAAAACCAACAACAAGAGTTTGAAAGCGATGCGGTGTTTTTGCAGGCGTAATTATTTCTTGAGCGCTTTTGCATAAGTTTCCAGACAACGCTTGCGGGCCAGTTCATGTTCTATGATGGGTTTGGGATAGCTAAACTCATTTAACTCTGGCACCCATTTTTGAATGTATTTTAAATTAGCATCAAATTTTTGTGTTTGCAAATAGGGGTTAAACACCCTGAAGTAAGGTGCAGCATCGCATCCACTGCCACTGGCCCATTGCCAACCTCCATTATTAGCTGCCAAATCAAAATCCAATAGTTTACGGGCAAAATAGGCTTCGCCCCAGCGCCAGTCTATTAATAAATGTTTAGTAAGAAACGAGGCTACAATCATTCTTACCCGGTTGTGCATATAACCGGTTTCATTTAATTCCCGCATGCCGGCATCTACTATAGGATAACCGGTTTTACCTGCACACCAGAGTTCAAATTCTTTTTCATTATTCCGCCACTCAATAAAATCATAATCGGGTTTAAAAGATTTACCCAAACCTACCTGCGGGTTATGCCAGAGTATCATATGATAAAAATCCCGCCAGATCAGTTCATTGAGGTAGGTTTCATTTAATGGCAGGGCTTTTTGTACCAATTGCCGTATACTGATGGTTCCAAAACGCAAATGCACGCCTAATTTTGAAGTGCCGTTAATAGCTGGGTAATCTCTTTGCTGGCTGTATTTTTTTACCATTTCTTCATCCAGTTCTTCGGCCGGAAACTTATTGCCAGTATCTGTAAAACCCATTTCGCCCAATGCAGGTATTGCAAGCGGTTTTTGTTTATAAAAAGCGGTATAATATTTTTCT
>JANRMC010000285.1:0-8992 GCA_033761915.1 Flavihumibacter sp. | reverse complement strand
GGTGGCCAGCAAGCCCACCAGCAACACAAACAATAACACCAATAAACCCGTATACAATTTCATGCGGGTGGTGTAGCGCAGGCGGGCACCAGTTGCAATACCGTTTTCAGAAGCATAGCGAATTAAGCCTTTGGGCTTATGTACTTTGGTCATTACATCATCGCAGGCGTCAATACAGGCAGTACAATTAACACATTCCAGCTGCGTGCCGTTTCTAATATCAATACCTGTTGGACAAACATGCACACACTGAAAACAGTCCACACAATCGCCCAGGTTTATTGCAGCAGCCTTTTGCTTTTTTGCATTGCCTCTTGGTTCGCCTCTTTTGTAATCATATGCCACAATCATTGAATTCTTATCCAGCAATACACCCTGCAGGCGGCCATAGGGGCAAACAACGGTGCAAGCCTGTTCTCTGAAGAAGGCATAAACAGCATAAAAAACCCCGGAAAAAACCAGTAAAGAAAAAAAGCCTCCAACATGTTGTGCTACCGGTTCGGTAATAATCTTCCACAAATCTTTTATACCAATTACATACGCCAGAAAATAATTGGCAATGATAAAGGCCAGCAAAAAGAATACGATGTGCTTGAGTGTTTTCTTAAAAATTTTATGGCTGGTCCATGGTGCATTGGCCAATGTTTTTTGCTGGCCGGCATTACCTTCAATGGCATATTCAATTTTACGAAACAGCATTTCCATAAAAATGGTTTGCGGACAAACCCAGCCGCAAAACAAACGGCCAAATGCTGCGGTAAACAACACAATAAAAACCACAAACGTAACCATGGTAATACCAAAAATGAAAAAGTCTTGCGGCCAAAATACCTGACCAAACAAAATGAATTTTGCTTTTGGTATATTAAATAAGAAAAGAGGTCTGCCATTAATATAAATAAAAGGCAAGGTTAAAAACACGGCAAAAAAGAACCAGCTAACCCAGGTGCGGTAATTATAAAATTTGCCTTTGGGTTTTAAAGCATAAATCCATTTGCGTTTTCCACTTGCATCTACAGTAGCAATCCGGTCTCTGAAAGAAACATCTGCCTCCTGCGCATTCATTGTTTTCTTATTTTCCGTAAAGGTTTCCATAAATCTGCTTTAGTTCGCAGCCGTTTTATTGTCTTTGGCTGTGCTGTCTGCCGGGGCAGCAGTATCTTCTTTATACAACTCCCCTTGTGGCTCTTTTCCTTTTGCAGGAGTTGTGCCATGCAATGATTTTATATAACTGGCTACCTGTGCTATTTGCATGGGCGATAAATCATCTTTCCAGCTGCGCATGCCTTTTTCCTGGCGGCCGTATTTAATAGTTTTAAATACATCCTGCACAGAGCCACCCGCCAGCCAGTAATCATCCGTAAGGTTAGGACCAACACCACCTTCCCCATTCTGGCCATGGCAGGCCACACAATTATTGGTATAAACAGTTTTTCCTGAAGCTAATTCACCCGTTCCGGTTAAAAGTTTTACGGTGGTTTCATCTACTTTATTAGCTGCTTTTTTCAGGTATGCTTCTTTTTGTGCTTCGGCCTGTTTCATGGCTATGGCAAATTCTTCGCTGCTTAAAGGAGCAGATTCTTTTACATGATAACGATAGAGGTAAATACCGGCAAACACAATACTCACATAAAAACCATACAGCCACCATGGTGGTAAACGGTTATCCAATTCGCGTATGCCATCATAATCGTGCCCCAGATCTAATGCCGCTTCTTCTTTTATGGGGCGAAAACTATTTACTTTATCCCACCACGTACGTGTGGGTTTTGCCACCTGATACTCAACGGCGCCGGTTGCCTCATTCATAACTGCAATACGCTTTCTTTCTTTTGCCACTAAAATGCGCAGATTAATAAGTAACACAACTATCACCAATACTTCTAAAAAAATCACACTCATTAAAATATAAAAGGCAGTGGCCGTCATACCCCCATAATTTGTAGCTGTTGCAACTTCTGCTGTTGTTTCTGCCTGTGCAAAGGCAATATTGCTTACCAGTAATAACCCAATGAGCATAGGTATAACACCACTGTTACCTTTGGCAGGTTCTTTTTCTTTCTCGTGGTAATAAGCAGCTGCACCCAACACGGTGTGTGCCAGCGTGGCAATTACAATAAGTAAAATGCCTGCAATAACAACTAATAAAATAGTAAGCAGGTTATCCATAGATGATTGTGGTGGCGGACCATCGGCTGCCCATGCCGGCAATTGTAAAAACAAAACACTGGCCAATACAATGGCTTTTAAACAGGTTTGTTTGTGTGTTATAAAAAACATAGCTAAAATTTTAAGGGTTATTGTCTTATTAATCCAGCGGAATACGGCTGATTTCGTCAATGGTTTTTTTATCGGCCTTAATAGCCCAACCCAGTATGATGATAAAAAAACTCATAAACAATAAAAAAGAACTGAGGCCATAAATATCTATGCCGCTTACTTTTTCCAGGTAGTGTATAAATTTCATTTTTAATATTTTTTATTGTCAGCTTTAGTATTACTGCTCAGCAGTCTTGCGTCGCACTCTTGTGCAGCAGAAAAGGCAGCAGCCATACGGCTTAAGGTGTAAGTGCTTAAACCGTTTGCCCCATGCCGCTTACTATAGTTGAAGTGTGCGACGCAACAATGCTGAACAAAGAACTGCTGTTGGTTACCCAACTATATTACTTCATGGCAGTGGTTGATTTATTTTCTGCTTTTATGTCTTTACCCAACCGTTGCAGGTAAGCGATGAGTGCAACAATTTCTTTATTGGCGGGTGTTTGTATTTTGTCCATTTTTAAATTAATACGAATACCATTGGCCTGTGTCATCAGTTCTTTATTCGCCTGCTGGTCGTATCCATCAGGATATGGAACGCCTAATTTTTGCATGGCACGTATTTTTGCTGCAGTGGATGCGGTATCAATATTATTATCCAGCAACCAGGCATAGCGTGGCATAATAGAACCCGGAGACATGAGTGCAGGCTCCATCATATGATTGTAGTGCCAGCTATCGGGATACTTTCCGCCAAGCCGTGCTAAATCGGGCCCGGTTCTTTTACTGCCCCATTGAAAAGGATGATCGTAAATAAACTCACCGGCTTTTGAATACTCGCCATAACGGGCCACTTCATCTCTGAAGGGGCGCACCATCTGAGAGTGGCAGGTATAACAACCTTCACGCACATATATATCGCGGCCCTGTAGTTCTAAAGGCGTGTAGGGTTTAACAGCAGTAATAGTGGGCACATTTGTTTTTACCAAAAAGGTGGGTACCAGTTCTAATATACCTCCAATAGCTACTACAATTAAACTTAACACCAGCATCTGCACGGGGCGGCGTTCTATCCATCGGTGCCAGTATTCTTTACCATGTGCAGTTGCCACAGCAGGCAATGGTGCGGCTTCGGCTGCTTCATTGGCAATAAATTTTCCTTTGGCAGCAGTTTTATACAGGTTATACCCCATCATTACAGCACCAATCAGATACAAAGTGCCACCAATGCTGCGGGTAATGTACATGGGCAAAATATGCGTAACCGTTTCTAAGAACTGAAATTTAATTTGTCCTTCATCGGTAAACTGTCTCCACATACTGGCTTGTGTAAAGCCGGCCCAGTACAAAGGAATTGCGTACAGTATAATACCAATAGTGCCTAACCAAAAGTGATTGGTGGCTAATTTTTTTGAATACAATGGTGTATCAAACATTTTTGGAATGATGAAGTACAGCATGCCAAAAGCAATAAAACCATTCCAGCCAAGGCCACCAATATGTACGTGTGCAATGGTCCAATCAGTAAAGTGAGAGATGGCGTTTACATTTTTTAAACTCATCATAGGGCCTTCAAACGTACTCATACCATAACAGGTAACAGCCACCACAAAAAATTTCAATACCGGTTCTTCACGTACTTTATCCCAGGCGCCGCGCAGGGTAAACAAACCATTCAGCATGCCACCCCAGCTGGGCAATATCAGCATAATTGAAAATACGGTTCCCAGGCTTTGTGCCCAATCGGGCAAAGCAGTGTAAAGCAAGTGGTGCGGCCCGGCCCAGATGTAAATAAATATCAACGCCCAAAAGTGAATAATAGATAACCGATAAGAATACACCGGGCGGTTAGCAGCCTTGGGCATAAAGTAATACATTAAACCCAGTATGGGTGTGGTTAAGAAAAACGCCACGGCATTGTGGCCATACCACCATTGCACCAATGCATCCTGCACACCGGCATACCAGCTATAGCTTTTAAATAAACTCACCGGCATTTCAAAAGAGTTAACAATGTGCAGCATGGCAACCGTAACCCAGGTAGCTATATAAAACCAGATGGCCACATACAAATGGCTTTCTCTTCTTTTTAAAATAGTACCAAACATATTTATACCAAACACCACCCATACCAATGTAATGGCAATATCAATGGGCCATTCTAACTCTGCATATTCTTTACCGGTGGTAAACCCAAAAAACAATGTAAGTGCAGCAGCCACAATAATTAACTGCCATCCCCAGAAATGAATTTTACTCAACAGATCGCTAAACATACGTGCCTTGCACAAACGTTGCAGCGAGTAATAAATACCCGCAAACATACAGTTGCCCACAAATGCAAAAATGATGGCGTTGGTATGTATAGGGCGTAAGCGGCCAAACGTGGTGCCGGCATAATTAAGCGTGGTGGCAGGGGCATAAAACTGAATAGCCACCCACAGGCCCACCAGCATACCTACAATGCCCCAGATAACAGTGGCGTAAGCAAACCATTTAACAGTCTTGTTGTCGTAATAAAATTTTTCAACTTGCATACAGTTAATTTATATCGGGTTAAAGTGAAGTATTGGTATCATCAGCAGGTTTATCATCAAATAACATGCGCAGCGGCGGGGCATAGTCATCATCAAACTGTCCTTTTTTTACACTCCAGATAAAAGCAGCCAGAAAAAGGGCCGCAACAGAAATACTGGCAATCAGTAATAGAACAATCACACTCATGTTATATTTTTTGTAGTGGGCGGTGGTGGTGCTGTTCAGCATTTGTTGTGTCACTCACTTGTGCTGTAGTGCACAACGCAGCCACCTTTTTATATCGGGTGTAAAAGTATTTTTGCTGCAACAACTGCAGCATGACCTTTCTCACCGCTACCACTGATTTTTATCAAAAAAACACCGCATCGAATTATAATTTTAACCAGCGGGCCGCCAGGTTGCTGCAGCCAAAGGTTACCAGTAAGATGGTTAGAGAACTGGCCGGCATTAATATAGCCGCCACCAGCGGAGATAACACACCCTGCAATGCAAAATATAAACCGATGATATTGTAAATAATGGATACAATAAAACTGGCCAGTACTATCTGCTTATTAATGCGGCACAGTTTAATAAAACGAGGCAGGTGTTGCAGGTTGTCTGCTTCTAATATTCCATCGCTGGAAGGAGTAAAATTATTGGTGTGTTCAGTTAAAGCAATACCGGCATCGCTTTGCTTTAATGCACCGGCATCATTCAGGCCATCGCCAATCATCATTACCCGGCGGCCATGCTGTTGCAACTGTTGCACATATTGCAGCTTGTCTTCCGGAGATTGGTGAAACAATAATATGCTTTTATTACCCGCCAGTTGCTGCAACCGCGTAGCTTCAGTTTCATTATCGCCGGATATTATTGAAAGCGGATAGGTAGTGTTTAGCTGTTTCAACAAAGCTGGTATGTATTGCCTGTAGTGGTTGGTAACCGCATAATAGCCTTTATAGTCATTATTAATAACCACATGCACACAAGTGGCGCCGGTATCGGGCACGCCGGCAAACAGGGCATTGCCTAAAAGCAGTTTGTCGTTATTTACCCAACCGGTAAGCCCCTGGCCGTGCCACTCTTTAAAATTAGTTACCCCCAGTTTGCTTTTACCAATAAACTCTGTTAGCGCTTTACTTAAAGGATGGTTTGATTGCTGCGTTAAAGCTGCCACCTGTTTTAACTGCTGTGTAGTTAATGGCTCACCGGTATACTGTACATCCTGCTGGCGGGTGCTGGTAAGTGTACCGGTTTTATCAAATACAATATGGTCTATGGCAGCAATGGTTTCAATAGTTGTGGCATTGCGCAGGTAAAACCGGTTACGGCCCAGTATTCGTAAAATATTACCATTGGTAAATGTGTTAGATAATAATAAAGCACAAGGGCAGGCAACTATTAAAACAGTTGTTACAACGTGCCACGATTTTGATGTATCTGTAAACCACCAGTACGCCGCACCGGTAATGGCCAGCAGAAAAACAATGTATGTAAAATAGCGGCTGAGCGCATGTACAAAAGAATCTGATGCCGGCTGTTCTTCCTTTTTAAATTCATTGCGGCTCCATAACCTTGTAAGATAGCTTTGCGCTACTTCTTTAATCACCAGCAATTCAACCGTGCCGGCTGTTTGCTTGCCACCAGCATATACAATTTCACCCATCTCTTTTCTTACCGGCAACGATTCTCCGGTAACAAAACTATAATCAATAAAAGCTTTTCCTTTTGTAATAATACCATCGGCGGGTATCAGCTCCTCGTGGTGTATTAACAACGTATCGCCATGCTTTATATCAGGTAGCGCTGTAGGTATTTCTTTGTTGTCTTTTAACACGGTAACTGCCACCGGAAAATAAGCGGTATAATCCCGTTCAAAAGAAAGTTGCTGGTAAGTTTTATCTTGTAAGATGCGGCCCACCAGCATAAAAAACACAATACCGGTCATAGAATCAAAATAACCGGCACCGGTGCCACTGATTACTTCATAAGCGCTGCGCACAAAGGTCATTATAATGGCCAATGCAATGGGGGCATCAATATTTAAAAAGCGGTGTTGCAAACCTCTCCAGGCAGTTATATAAAACGGTTGGGCACTGTATAGCAAAACCGGCAGTGAAAGAACAAAGTTGAGCGTACGAAAAATACCCTGCAGGTTTTTTTCAGCGGCCTCCAGCCCCAAGTACTCCGGAAAACTCATCAGCATAATATTGGCAAAACAAAAACCTGCCACCCCTAACTGGTAAATCATACTCTTATTAACACCGGGCTTTTTGCCCTTCATATCCTGGAGGCTGATATAAGGCTCGTAACCAATAGCTGTTAACAGTTCTGCCACCTTGCGCAGCGATGCCTGCTGATGGTTAAAAATTACAGTTACTTCTTTTCTGGGGAAATTAACTTTTGCAGATATAATGCCGGGTTCCAGCTGGTGCAAATGTTCCAGCAACCAAAGGCAGGAACTGCAATGCATTTGTGGCAGGTAAAATGTAACATGTGTTTGCAGTTCGTTTTTAAAATGCACCAGCTTTTGAATAATGGCTGCATCATCTAAAAAAGCAAACTTGTTTTTACGCACTGCCAACCGCTGGTTAATGCCCGGTTTCTCATTCAGGTTATAATATTCACACATACCCTGCCGGTTCAATAGCTGGTATACCATTTTGCAGCCCTGGCAACAAAAGTCTTTATCGTTAAAATGTATTGCTTCTGTAACGCAATCTTCGCCACAGTGGTAGCATTGTGTGGTGGTAGTGGTAATAGTTGGCTGCATAATTAACAAAACTAAGTGGCCACTTAACCCTTAAGTATGACGGCTCTCAAAGCCACTGCTGACTTTCATCAGCATAGCTGCTTTACTGAAAAATAATTTACCAATGGCGCACCTTCTTATGTACAGAGTGTATAATTTTACCGGCATGAAACACATTTTAATTATTGACGACCACGATGATATACGGGAAAATATTGCCGAGATATTAACGCTGGGTGGTTATAAAACCACTACGGCCAATAATGGTAAAAAAGGTGTGGAGCTGGCTATAAAAGAAAAACCCGATCTGGTGGTTTGCGATATTATGATGCCCGAACTGGATGGATATGGTGTGTTGCACCTGCTTAAAAAAAATCCCGACACTGAAAACATACCCTTTATTTATATTACTGCAAAAACAGAACGGGCCGATTTTAGAAAGGGAATGGAAATGGGTGCCGATGATTATATAACCAAACCTTTTGACGATTTAGAACTGATGCGGGCCATTGAAATGCGCCTGAAAAAAGCTGCCATTATGCAGCAGTCTCTTAACGGCGAAGCTGGCGTAAACGAGCTGATGAAACAACTGCAGGGTTCTGGTATAATAGATATGAACTGGACCAACTACGAAACTGAAGAACTGGCCAAAAAACAAACCCTGTATGCCGAAGGAAAACGCCCCCGCAATTTGTATTATATAAAAAAAGGAAAAATTAAAACCTTCCGGCTGAATGAAGATGGTAAGGAATATATAACCAATTTATACAGCGCCGGAGATTATGCCGGCTATGTAGCCTTATTAGAAAACACCAGTTATAACGATAATGCGGTGGTGCTGGAAGATGCAGAAGTGGTTTTAATACCCAAAGACGAGTTTTTAAATACGGTGTACAGCGATTTAAACCTGGCAGCCCGCTTTATAAAACTGGTGGCGCACGATGTAAAAGAAAAAGAAGAACGCTTATTACATCTTGCTTACGATTCTTTACGCAAGCGCATTGCCAAAGCCCTGCTGGATATAAACAGTAAGTTTAATAAAGATGGCAGTACCGCACACCCTTTAGATATTTCGAGAGAAGATATAGCTCAATACGTGGGTACTGCCACAGAATCTTTAATAAGAACCCTCAGCGATTTTAAGAATGAAAAACTGATAGAAATAAAAGAAGGCAAAATAAAAATAACCAGCGTAGATAAATTGCAACACCTGTTATATTAATCTGTTCGCGGGGGTGCAGAAATTTCTTTACCATGCTGATTTTGCTGCTTCAGCGTCCAGTTATCTGTCATCGTGGTTTCTAACCACAGCCTCCCCGATTTTCTAAACACCTGCACGGTTAAACCAAAGCTGTCAAAAAAATCCTGCTCCAGTTCCTTTACGGTCATGGTATCGGCCACCAGCACTTCGCCCTGCTTATTGGTTAACCGGGCTGCTGCTAAAGTAGCCTCTTTGTTTAC
>JANRMC010000284.1:0-10138 GCA_033761915.1 Flavihumibacter sp. | reverse complement strand
GAACCATATAGAATGTTTACCTCACGTGCTGAATACAGGACATTACTTCGGCAGGATAATGCGGATTTAAGACTTACAGAAATTTCACACAAACTAGGATTAGCCAATGATGAGAGATATAATAAAATGATTCAAAAAAGAGAAAAAGTAGAGCAACTAAAACAACTTTTGCATTCAACATGGCTGGAACCCAGTGAAATTAATGAGTATTTAAAAAGTAAGAATTCAGCAATAATATCATCTAAACAAAAAATATCGCAATTATTACTAAGACCCCAGGTTGATATAAACTCGCTACTAAAAGAACTTGGATCCTTTAATGTTCAAGAATATAATGCTGAAATTATAGAACAAACAGAAATTCAGATAAAGTATGATACTTACATAAATAAAGAAAGAGAATTAGTTACAAAAATGTCACAACTAGAGGACTTGATAATACCGGATTCATTTAATTATGATAAGGTAGCTGCTCTTTCTGCAGAAGCACTACAAAAGTTTAAAAAAATAAAGCCACAGACCTTGGGACAAGCAAGCCGAATTAGTGGAGTAAACCCAAGCGATGTGCAAATACTAATGGTATATATGGGGCGATAATTATAACCCAAACCTGGCGCTTATTTGCAACATTCTTTCAATAGGGTGTTTTGCAAGTATTCTTAAATTTTCGTCCATTGTAATTTCAGGTAATTCATATTTCATGCATAGGTATAACTTTTCTAATGTATTTAACTTCATATGCGGGCAATCATTACAGGCACAATTATTTTCTGGAGGAGCTGGGATAAAAGTTTTTAATGGAGAGGTTTTTTGCATCTGGTGTAAAATGCCTGTTTCAGTTACTACAATAAATTCATTTGCATCACTTTTTTGAGAGTATTTTAATAATCCTGTTGTTGACCCAATATAATCTGCTAATTTTAAAATAGGTTCTTCACACTCGGGATGGGCAATTACTTTAGCAAAAGGGTGTCTTACTTTAAGTTTTATTAGTTTCTCTACACTAAATATCTCATGAACCATACAAGCTCCATCCCACAGTATCATATTTCTTCCTGTTTTTTTATTGAGATAAGAGCCTAAATTTTTATCTGGGGCAAAAATAATCTGTTGTTCTTTTGGAAGACTTTCAATTATTTTTTCGGCATTACTGGATGTACAAATAATATCACTTAAAGCCTTTATACCAGCAGAACAATTGATATAAGAAATTACCAAATGTTGGGGATGCGCTTCTTTAAATTTCTTAAATACTTCGGGTGGTGCACTATCTGCAAGAGAACAACCAGCATTTAAATCGGGTAATAAGACCTTCTTTAATGGATTTAAAATTTTTGCTGTTTCCGCCATAAAATGAACTCCAGCAAAAACAATAATAGATGCTTCTGTTTTTTCTGCTTGTTGTGCCAGTCCTAAACTATCACCAATAAAATCTGCAACATCTTGTATGTCGGGTTCCTGATAATAATGCGCCAGAATAATGGCATTTTTTTCTTTCTTCAATTTTTCAATCTCCGAAAACAAATCTATTTCAGCCCCAACTTCCAAATTAGAAAAACCAAATTTATTTACATTATCAAGTAACTCTTCCTTATTAACATCCTTAATATACATAGTATACTTATTTTTTTATAAATCTATTATTATTATGGGTGTGAATTAGTGGAAAACTAATTTTACTGCAACTTGTTTTATATTAATAGTAAAGTTTGTTAACAGTAATTCACAACAATTCAACACCCAAAAACGTAATGATACAGCTGTTTTATTACATTTTTCCACCCCTGTTAATATACTTACACGTTTATAAAAATATTTGTATTTGCGGCTGTGTGAAACACTAATAAACTACTACAAGCTAACACCTAAATAGTAACCACCACTAAATCATAAAATTACTTTCTAATTAATGACTACCCAGTCCACAGAAAAATGAGGGTTATTAACAGAAATAATATGCTTATTAACAGACGATTTTAAACTAACAAAAGGTTGCTGCTAAATCTGTCGTTCAAAATTATAGAATGTACTTATAAATAGAGGCTTTATTATTTAAAACGCCCAATTATTAAAATTTTGTTGAAGGGAGTGACACAACGATGCCGCCATGAAAACCAAAAGCTCAAAAAATTGCCCAAAACCCGGTACTACACGGATTTTTAAGGGGTTTTCCACAATTTGTTCATAAACTAAATTACCCTATTTTTGCCCTCCTTAATTTATTTTAAACAGATAATTGCTAAACTTTTATGTCAATCATTCAGCAGATTCGTGACAAGGCAGCCTGGGCTATTTTTATTTTAATTGCCCTAAGCTTACTGGGCTTTTTATTAATGGATGCCCTTGTAGGAAGAGGGGGAAATGGTTTGTTTAACGATCAATCAACCAGTGTTGGGGTGGTTAATGGAAAAGAAATTGAACAGAAAGATTATGAACTAAAGCTGAAGCAGATGGAAGACCAGTATGCACGTATTGGCTACCCGGTTAATGAAATGATGCGCCAGGGGATGCGTGAGCAGGCCTGGAGCCAATTTGTAACCGAAGAAGCATTAAAGGCAGAAGTAAAAAAGCTTGGTCTGGACGTTTCTGACAAAGAACTGAATGACATATTATATGTAAACCCTCCTCAGGATTTAAAGCAGGCTTATACAAACGAGCAAGGTGTTTTTGATGTAAACCGGCTGAAACAAATGTTTGCGGATGTTAAGAAGAAAAAGGAAAAAGAGTCTCTGGACCAGATGAATACCTATTTAAATGCTTTAGTAGATAACCGCCTGCAGGAAAAATATGTTTCATTACTCACCAACAGTGTTTACTATCCAAAATGGATGGCAGAAAAGCAAAACAGCGATAATAATGCAATGGCCGCTGTATCATACGTACATGTGCCCTATGCCACCATTGTTGATAGTACAATAAAAGTTAGCGACGAAGATATTGCCGCTTATGTTGCTAAACATAAAGAAGAATATAAGCAAACAGAAAGCCGTAGCATAAGTTATGTGGCCTTTGATGCAGCACCATCAGGCGCAGATACAACCGACTTAATTAATAAGCTAGAAAATTTAAAAGCAGAGTTTGCAAGCACTTCAGAAAAAGAAATGCCTGCATTTTTATTACGCAGTGGTTCTGCATTAAACTATGCCGACATATTTGCTACAAAAAGTAATATGCAGGTGCCTTATAAAGATAGTATTCAAAACCTGGCCGATGGTCAGTTGTTTGGACCCTATTTAGATGCAACCAACCTTACTGTTGCTAAAATGATGGCCAAAAGAACAGTGCCAGATAGTATTAAAGCCCGCCATATATTAATTAAGTTGGCAGATCAGAGAGGACAGTACAGAGACGACAGCACTGCAAAAAAATTAATAGATAGTATAGCGGCCGCAATTAAGGGGGGTGCAGACTTTAATGAAATGGTTTTAAAATACAGCGAAGACGAAGGCAGCAAAAATACAAAGGGCGAATATGATTTTAAGTCTACCAGCAATCTGGTAAAGCCTTTTTATGATGTGGTGTTTTATAAACCGGTGGGCACCAAAGAAGTGGTTAAAGCAGAAAGTAATGATTATGTAGGCTACCATTATATTGAAGTATTAAGTCAGAAAAATTTTGAAACAGCATACAAGGTTGCCTACCTTTCAAAACCAATATTACCCAGTCAGGAAACACAGGATAAAGCCTCAGGACTGGCTAACCAATTTGCTGCCGAAAGCAGAACACCAGCAGCATTTGATGAAAATGCCCGCAAAAGAAACTACAACAAACTTCTTGCAGCTGATATAAAACCATTGGATGCTGAAATACCCGGTCTGGGCAATAGCCGCCAACTGGTACGTTGGATTTACGAAGCAGATAAAGGAGATATTTCAGAAGCCTTTAATAATGTTGGAGACAAATCAATTGTTGTAATGGTAACTGAGATTAATAAAGAAGGAACCATGAGCCCTGCCAAAGCAAGACCAATGGTTGAGTTTATAATAAGAAACCAGAAGAAGGCCGAGCAAATAAAAAAATCAATTGGCAATACAAATACATTAGATGCAGTAGCAGCTGCTACCAAAATGCCAGTGCTGCGTGCAGATAGTGTAACCTTCCAAACACCTTTTTTTCCTAATGCAGGACAAGAACCTAAAGTGGGTGGTTATGCCTTCAGCGCTGCTAATAAAGGAAAAGTTTCTGCGCCTCTTGCCGGAACCGGTGGCGTGTTTGTAATAAAAACAGAAAATATTTACGCTAAACCCAGCGATGGTACAAGTGTAGAACAACAGCGCCAGGCAATGATGCAAAACCAAAAAGCACAAGCCGCACAAAGAAGCTTTGAGGCGCTTAAGAAAAACGCAACCGTAAAAGACAACCGGGCAAAATTTTATTAATAGAGTTCTTACAATATTTAACCCCGCAATTTTGCGGGGTTTTTATTTTATGTAACCAGCCGCAACACACTATTGAACAACTGTTGCCACGCTCGTTTCATCGGCATTGCTATGAGGAACGAAAAAAGTGACGACACAATCCCCTAAAGTGGTATCAACAGCATACAGATGAGCAGCATAAACAAAGCCAGATCATTTCTGTAATTTTGTACAAACAAATTTTTATGAGTGATGTGATTGTAAACAGGGTGGCCGAAAGTGGTTTAGTAGAAATAGACCTGGCAAAATACCATCCCGGAGATAATATTGTGGTGTTTGATCTGAAGGACTTTTTGTTTATGGGCCTTATAATAAAAGAAAAAGAATTCAGGGCGGCGCTAAAAGAACACGATTTTAAAAAATACACCGGCCAGCTGGTTTCTGTTACCTGCTCTGCCGATGCCATAATACCCATGTGGGCCTATATGTTGGTTAGCACCCACCTGCAGCCCTATGCCAAAGACATTACCACCGGAAATGTAAATACGGCACACCAGTACTTTTTTGTAAAAAACATACAACAACACATACACCCTGAAGATTATAAAGACAAACGTGTTGTTGTAAAAGGTTGTGGAGATATTACCATTAATGACTTTGCCTATTTTGAAATTACAAAACTACTGGTACCCGTTGCAAAAAGCATTATGTATGGAGAGCCCTGCAGCACCGTGCCTGTTTACAAAAAAACAACCGCATAATGATTACTATAAAAAAAGCGGGCATTGAAGATATGAAGGCATTGGTTCCGTTATTTGATGCCTACCGGGTATTTTATAAGAAAGCATCCGACCAGCAGGCCGCCACCAATTTTTTAAAAGAACGATTACAAAAGGAAGAGTCGGTAATTTTTATAGCGTATTTGAATGATACTGCCGTTGGCTTTACGCAACTCTATCCCATTTTTAGTTCTGTTAGTATGCAAAGGGCCTGGTTATTGAACGACTTATATACCAATGAAGCTGCCAGAAAAAAAGGTGTGGCAACCGCACTATTAAACCATGCAAAAAATTTTGGCTCTGAAACAAACTCAAAGTATTTAATGTTGCAAACAGCCGCAGATAATAAAACAGCACAAAAAGTGTATGAACAAAATGGCTGGCAAAAAGAAACCGATTGGTTTTATGCGGTAAGCCTGCCAACGGCCTTGTAAAAGATAATTGCTACTTGTTTATGCTATTGTTGCCGCTGAAGTGTGCGACGCAACGATGTCAGATAGTGGTTTGCTGCCGGGCTATATATTCTTTATGAGCCAGCACCCAACGTATTTCTCCAAAACTGATATCGCTTCCTGCCTTTTCTTTTATACTGGTTAAAGACGCTGCTTCTTCATTTAAGAGCGATAAAATAATATCTATTTTTTTTGCTGCCAGTAATGTTTCTATTAACAGTTCTCCGGTTTTAATAAATGCTGCCAGATGTGTTTCAATAGTACCATTTGTAAGATTGCGGATGGTGGCAATTTCTTCAATGGCTTTTCCTTCTTTAAACAAACGCAGGGTTTCTTGTTTTGTGTCGGGCTTGGTAGTACGGGTACCGCCTGTTTTAACAGCTCGTGCTTTTTTTGCGGGTAAGAGATCCTGTGGAGCGTTTAACTGATGTTGTTTACAATAATCAGCTATCACCTTTAAAAAATCGCTGCCAAACTGTTTAATTTTTGCCGGACCAAAGCCATTTATTTTTTCCAGCGCTACCGGGTCTTGCGGCAGGTATTGTACCATTTCTTCTAATGTTTTTGTACTGGCCACGCGGTAAATGGGCAGGCTGGTGCCGGCGCAGATTCGATCTCTGGTTTTGCGCAGCGCAGCATATAATTCCGGATGATTGGTACTGCTGGTTTTATTACTAAATACGGCGTAGGCATTTACTTTAAGCAACGGTGTTTTTAATGCATTCTTTTTTTGTTGCAGCGCATCAGCATCAAAACCTGTTTTACAAAGTGCAAGCAGTGGCAATAAAGCATATGCTGGCTTATAGAGTTCTTCTAATGCCGCATTTATTTGTACGGCCAGTAAATATCCATCGGTAGCTACAGGGCATTGCTCTATACTGCTTACAAATTCTTTACAAGGAGCATGAAAATAATTGGCAGCAGCCATCACTCTTTCAATAAGGGTGTTATCGTTGCCGGGCATTATGTTGGGTTGTAACAACTGCTCTAACTGCCTGTTAAACTTTTGCCCCACGCTGGTAATTGTTTCTAATTGTTGCTCTGCATGGCGGGCCCATTCTGCACCACCCTCGTGCAGGGCTGCAGCGTTTTCATAAATCAATTTAAAAACAATGCTGCCCCTGGTTGCAATAACAGAAAAATCAAAAATGCTTTTTAATAAATCCTGTTGATATATAATGGCAGCGGCCTCCAGCTGCTGTTGTACAAATGTGCTATGCTGTTTGTTTTTTGAAAACGCAACAATACGATCGTCTGCATGCAAGCTGGCAGAACTGATAGGGCTGGTTAAAATGATTCCGTCTAATGTGGTGCAACGGCTTAGCGCAACATATACCTGCCCGGGTGCAAAAGCCGCACCGGCATCAATAATGGCTTTTTCAAAAGTAAGCCCCTGGCTTTTGTGTATGGTAATGGCCCAGGCCAGTCTTAACGGAAACTGCTCAAAAGTACCCAACACTTCTTCTTCAATTTTTGAGCTGCCCTTGTTATAAGAATAGCGAATGTTTTCCCATTTGTGTTTTTTTAATTCTATTACCTCATCCGTACAGGCAATAGTAACAGTGTCTTCTTCCAATTGATGTACCACACCAATTTTACCATTAAAAAACCGGCGCTCTTTTTCAAGATCGTTTTTAATAAACATTACCTGTGCCCCTGCTTTTAAAACAAGCCTTTCGTCTGCCGGGTAGGCCTTCTCACTAAAATCTCCGGTAATAGCGGCCAAATAAGTAGTAGCCTTACCCAATAAATTATTTAAAGCCGAGCTGTTAATGTTATCGGCTTTAATGTTATGGGTGGTTAAAACAATGGTATCGGTGTGGTTGCTGATTTCAGCTTCTGGCTGGTAACGGGTTTTTAGTAAAGCAATGGCGCCGGCATCAACCTGGTTGTTGCGTACTTTGTTGAGTAAGTCTATAAATTGTTGCTCGTTTTGCCGGTAAATTTTATCCAGTTCTATATAAACAGGAGGTTCCTGTTTCATTACATAGCTATCAAAAAAATAAGGGCTGGCATAAAAACTGCTCAGTAAATTCCATTCACTATCGGGTATTACCGGTGGAAGCTGGTACATATCTCCAATTAACAACACCTGCACGCCACCAAAAGGCATTGCCGGTTTGTTTCTGAAATAGCGCAGTATCGTATCAATAGCATCCAGCACATCGCAACGCACCATACTTATTTCATCAATAATCAATAGCTCAAGACTGTTTAATAATTCCTTTTTATCGGCATTAAAACGCAGGCGGCTGATGAGTTGATGTTTATCTGTAAGGTTGCCCGCACCATATCCTTTATTAGCAGGAACAAAAGGAGCAAATGGCAAATGAAAAAAAGAATGTACGGTAGCACCGCCGGCATTAATAGCAGCCACGCCAGTGGGGGCCAGCACCACCGATTGCTTACCACTATGCTCTTTTATATATTTTAAAAAGGTGGTTTTTCCGGTGCCGGCTTTACCAGTAAGAAAAACAGATTGACGGGTATGTTGAACAAAATTTGTGGCCAGCTGAAACCACTCATTACTATAATCGGGTGTAAACATAAAGAAGGATAAAGCTACTGTAAATTAATAAAAACACCCGGCAGCAAAGCCGCCCGGGTGTGGGTTATTGATACGGATGGAGAGTATCGGAATCAGGCTGTTTTCTTTTCGCCCAATAACAGCAATTCGTTTACCAGTATTTCTGTAATATATTTTTTGGTTCCTTCTTTATCGGTGTAGCTGCGGTTCACCAGTTTTCCTTCAATAGCCACTTCGCGTCCTTTTTCTAAAAACTTCTCTGCAATTTCTGCCACCTTGCCCCAGGCAACCAGATTGTGCCACTGGGTTTCTACCACCTTTTCGCCCTTGGCATTTTTATACACTTCATTGGTGGCAATGCTAAAGCGAGCCATTTTTTTACCGCTATCAATAGTTTTAATTTCTGGTGTGTTACCCAGGTTACCAATTAACTGAACTTTGTTTCTTAATGCGTACATGGTGTTTGTTTTGTGCCCTTTTTAAAGGGGCGGTTGAATAATTTTTTTATTTCAGCAAGCCCTGCGGCTTACAAAACAAAGGTGGCCCTATAAAAAAGCCATAGCCGGTTTTTAATTATTTACATCCGTTTATATCCGTGTATAAACGTTTATACACGGATAATTTTTGCTAACTTTCTAAACGTTAACCATCCTATTTCATTTAAAATCAACCGGTGTGAATGCAACCACCACCCCCACCTGCCAGCATTGCGGCAGAACCATAAAAGGCCGTGTAGATAAAAAGTTTTGTGATGATGCCTGCAGAAACGCCTACAATAACCAACTAAAATCTGGCGTCCACACCGCTCTTATCCGCAACATCAATAATATTTTAGCAAAAAACCGCCGTGTTTTAGAGGCTTTATTACCAGCCACAGAAGACACGGCAAAAACCACCAAAGAAAAACTATTGCAAAAAGGGTTTCAGTTTAATTATTTAACGCACACTTACACCAACAAAAAGGGCAATGTGTATTATTTCTGTTACGATATGGGGTATCTGCCGCTTGACAACGATTGGTTTTTAATTGTAAAACGTAAAGAAGAGAAAGAAAAAAATTTGGATACCGGCAGTGGTACTTCATAGCAGCATCCTTGCGTCGCACTCTTGTACGGTATCGGGTTAATGGTCCAAGGCTTATTGTAAATGGGTATTACTATTAACTATTGATCATGGACACTCTTCAGTACAAGTGTCCGCCTTTTAGGCAGAAGAATGTTTAACCGGAGTTGCAAATGCTGAAATCAAAAAAATATCAGAGACTGTCTTTGGGCAGTGTGCCGGTGCCATAACTTTGGTAAATAACCCAGTTGCTGAAATTTTGTGCAGCTTCCATGCCTTTGCCGTGTATTACTTTGTCTTTTTGATTGATGCGCACATATTTATCGGTATAAAACTTTTGTTGGTTCTGGTCCCAATATAATTCATCGCAGAAAAGTGTATCGCCTTTAATAAAGTTTATAACCACCACGCTATCTTTTAAAAAAACCTTGTTTTCCCACTCGCGGTATTTTCCATAGCGGGCATCCAGCTTGCTTTCTTTGCGCAGGCTGTCGTCATAAAAATCAACATGTAATGTTTTAGGAAATTCAATGTATGGAGAGTCGGCCTGGTAGCGATACATTAAGGGTGCCGTAAGCCGGGCTTTTACCTTACCACTCTGGCTTAAATAACTTTCAATATTCTTTCCTTCTTCTAAAGCGGTGCGTTTGTCTTTAAAATTAGGAATAGTTTTTTCATCATTCTCGCAGGCACAAAAAACAAAACAGCCCACCAAAAGGGCTGTTATAAAAAGTTTATGTGTGCAGGCAAACATTTTTAATTATTCGTATTTGCGTTTAATAAACCAAAGATCGCTTAAGGTTAAACCCAGTCCAACTCTGAAAATATTTTCACGCAAGGGTGTGTTTTTATTACCGCGACTGCCATACTCAAAAGACAGATTAATATATGTAAACTGGTTGGTGTATGGGTTTTTGCGCATGGGTAAACCTACACCAGCTGTAATATTGTATTGGCTCA
>JANRMC010000283.1:0-34176 GCA_033761915.1 Flavihumibacter sp. | reverse complement strand
TACCTCACGAAGAAGAAAAGAAAACAGCTGCTAAAGCATAAACTGTTTTAATAAATACTAAAAGCCTGCAGCCAATAACTGCAGGCTTTTTTATTGGGTAACCAGCAGCGGCGTTTCATAGCAACATCGTTCCGCCAAAAGAGGCGGACACTTCAACATTTGAAATTTGGTGTTTCTGATTTGAAATTAGAAACCTTAAATCAGAAATACTGTAGCTGAAGTGTGCGACGCAACAGCTGCTCAATAGCATTACTATTGCCGGCTAACAAAAAACCATAAGCAGTTTTAGCAGTATTTGTGTAACTTTCTTACACTAAAACTTTTGCTATGAGTGCATTTAACCGTCGCAGCTTTTTAAACAAAGCCGGTAGTTTTTCTTTAGCCGCTTTTGCAGCCGGCATTACACAACCCGCCTGGAGCCGTAACCTGCACAATGCACTGGAAAAAGCAGCCCCCCTGCCCCCTGCCGCCCTTGCCGGCGATGAAGAGTTTTGGTATTATGTGCAGCAGGCCTATACCACATCATCGGGCATTATTAATTTAAACAATGGTGGTGTGGCCCCTTCACCCAAATCGGTGCAGGAAGCGATGAAGCGTTATCACGATATCAGCAATGAAGCACCCAGTTATTATATGTGGCGTATTGTAGACCAGGGCCGCGAGCCCTTACGCAACAGTTTGGCAAAACTGGCCGGCACCGATGCAGAAGAAATAGCCATACACCGCAATGCATCAGAAGCATTAGAAACAGTAATATTTGGATTGGATTTGAAAGCAGGCGACGAAGTGGTACTGACCAAACAGGATTACCCCAATATGATTAATGCATGGAAACAACGGGAAGAAAGAGATAAAATAAAACTGGTTTGGATTAACCTGGATTTGCCCAGCGAAGACACGGATTATATTACCCGCCAATACACCAATGCATTTACGGCAAAAACCAAAGTGGTACATGTTACACATGTTATAAACTGGAACGGACAAATTTTACCCGTACGTAAAATTGCCGATGCTGCACATGCCCGCGGCATTGAAGTGCTGGTAGATGGGGCCCATAGTTTTGCGCAGTTTAATTTTACCATACCCCAATTGGGAGCCGATTATTTTGGCACCAGCCTGCACAAATGGTTAAGCGCCTGCATTGGCAGCGGTTTGCTGTATGTAAAAAAAGATAAAATTAAAAACCTGTTTCCGTTATTTGGTGCCCCCGATACGCAGCGGGATAATATCCGCAAGTTTGAAAACACCGGTACCCGTCCCTTCTTTATTGAGCAGGCCATACATAAAGCCATAGAGTTTCATGAAATGATTGGTGCCGAACGCAAAGAAGCCCGCCTTCATTATTTAAAAAATTACTGGATGCAGAAAGTGCAGCAAGTGCCGGGTGTAAAGCTGGGCACGTCTTTAAAGAAAGAGTTTGGTTGTGCTATTGGTTTGGTAAGTGTTGAAGGTAAGAAACCGGCCGATCTGGATAGTTTTTTAATGAACAATTATAAAGTACATACCGTGGGTATAGAATGGGAAAATATAAAAGGCGTACGTATTACACCTAATGTATACACCACCACCAAAAATTTAGATGTGCTGGTAGAAGGCATTACTGCTTTTGCCAGAAAGACGGCTTTTTAAAAACTCAGTTCTTCATACGCAGCTCTAAGTTCATTATATGCATGCATATCACTGGCAGCCTGTGCGGCTGCCATTCCTTTTTGGTACCACTCCATGGCAAGGGGGGTATCATTCATTTTTTCCAGCAACTTGGCTAAATGATAATAAGAACCAATATAGGCCGGGTTAGTGGTAAGAATGGTTTCAAACAAATGGCGGGCCTCCGCATCGTTACCCAGCTTTATATATTCTAACGCAAGGGCATGTTGCAAAAAGCTATCTGCAGGGCTGGCTTTTAAAAATTCTTTTAGTTTTTTGATACGTTCTGTCACAACAGAAATTTTTTTGTGATGTTATGTGGAATTATGGCAAACGACTGTTATCTTTGCTTAGTTGCATAAACAACTATTTATTGCTATAATAAAATCAGTTACATGAAAATTTTAGTTTGTATCAGCAAAACGCCGGATACCACGGCAAAAATAGCTTTCACAGATAACAACACGAAATTTGCACAGGATGGTGTGCAGTGGATTATTAACCCCTACGATGAGTGGTATGCATTGGTACGTGCCATTGAACTGAAAGAAAAAGATGCAGCCACTAATATACATTTAATTACTGTGGGTGCGGCAGATTGCGAGCCCATCATTCGCAAAGCATTGGCCCTGGGTGGTGATGAAGCCATCCGTGTAAATGCCGACAGCCATGATAGTTTTTACATTGCCTCACAAATTGCCGCCGTGGCAAAAGAAGGTGGCTACGATTTAATATTTACCGGTAAAGAAACCATCGATTACAATGGCTCTTCTATTGGAGGCATGGTGGCAGAATTGTTAGACATGCCGTATGTATCACTGGCTACTAAATTTGATTTAAACGGAACCTTAGCAACTATTAATCGGGAGATTGAAGGAGGCGAAGAAACCTGCGAGGTAAGCTTGCCTGTAGTATTAAGTGCTCAGAAAGGTATGGCCGAACAACGCATTCCTAATATGAAAGGTATTATGGGTGCCCGTACCAAACCACTTAAAGTGATTGAACCCGTTGCAGTAAATGCTTTAACCAGCATTGCTTCTTTTGAAATGCCCCCCGCAAAAGCTGGTGTTAAGCTGGTATCTGCAGATACGCCGGAAGAACTGGTACGCCTGCTGCACGAAGAAGCAAAAGTATTTTAGTTAGTGAAGAACGGGATAATGGAAAATTGAAAATCTAAGCGCTGTTTTATCTAAGTTTCAAAATCAAAAAATTACAATTATCATGTCAGTTTTAATAATAATTGATCAATCAGAAGGCCATATAAAAAAATCTTCTTTTGAAGCATTAACCTATGGTGCCGATGTAGCCCGCCAGTTAAATACCAGTGCAGCCGCCATTGTTTTAGGTAATGTGCAGGATGATCTGGCAGCCTTGGGTAAATACGGCATCAGTAAAGTGCTTACCGTTGCCAACGACGCATTGAATAGTTTTGATGCGCAGGCATATACCAATGTTATTGCACAGGCCGTAACAGCCACCAGTGCCAGCGTAGTAGTTTTATCGCACAATGTAAATGGTAAAGCATTAGCGCCGCGTTTGTCTGCTAAACTGCAGGCAGGTATGGTAGCCGGTGCCATTGCACTGCCCGATACCAGTAATGGCTTTACTATGCGTAAAGGTGTTTTCAGTGGCAAGGCCTTTGCCAATATCAGCATCAGCACCGCTATAAAAATAATTTCTTTAAACCCCAATGCTTACCAAACAAAAGCAACAGAAGGCAGCGCCGCTGTTGAAGCATTTGCAGCCACTGTACCAGCGCCACGTATTAAAGTAACAGCTACCAATAAAATTACCGGCCAGGTACCTTTAAGCGAAGCCGAGTTGGTAATAAGCGGTGGCCGTGGTTTAAAAGGACCCGAAAACTGGGGCATGATTGAAGACCTTGCAAAATTATTAGGTGCCGCCACTGCCTGCAGCCGTGCGGTAGCCGATGCACATTGGCGTCCGCACCACGAGCATGTGGGACAAACCGGTGGCGCCGTTGCCCCCAACCTGTATTTTGCTGTGGGTATTTCTGGTGCCATACAACACCTTGCCGGTGTAAACAGAAGTAAGGTAATTGTTGTTATTAATAAAGATCCCGAAGCGCCATTCTTTAAAGCCGCCGACTATGGTATTGTAGGCGATGCCTTTGAAGTAATGCCTAAAATAATTGAAGCTGTAAAAAAGCTGAAAGGCGTTGCATAGTAAAACCACGCAACTAAAACCCAAGCGCAACCATGTGTTGCGCTTTTTTTATGTTACCAGCCGCGGTTTTCATGGCATCATCCTTGCGTCGCACACTTCAGCACCAGCACAAAAAGCAACAGTACCTTGCCTGTTTTTTCTTACATTAGTAGTCTCACCTTTTAACCAACTACTAACATGAACCATAATTTGCATCCCTGCATCTGGTTTAACGGCAACGCCAAAGAAGCTGCCAGTTTTTATTGCAGCCTCTTTCCGGCATCTGCAATTGTTGCAGACACACCCATTGTGGTAAACTTTACATTACATGGTCAGTTGTTTATGGGTTTAAATGGTGGCCCTAAGTTTAAACCCAATCCTTCCATCTCCTTTCTGGTAATATGCGAGGAGGATGAAGAAATAAATAAGCTGTGGGAAAAACTAAGTGAAGGAGCTATGGTAATGATGCCATTGAATAAATACGACTGGAGCGAACGTTATGCTTTTTTACAGGATAAATTTGGGGTAAGC
The DNA here is from genome assembly GCA_033761915.1 of Flavihumibacter sp. Classification (GTDB taxonomy): domain Bacteria; phylum Bacteroidota; class Bacteroidia; order Chitinophagales; family Chitinophagaceae; genus JACMLD01. Next base: position 29,829 of record JANRMC010000283.1, on the reverse strand, counting down.
TGGCAATTAATGAAAGGAAAATACAGCGATGTAAACCAAAAAATAACCCCCACCCTGTTGTTTGTGGGCAATCAGTTTGGCAAAGCAGCAGCAGCCCTTCAGTTGTATACAAAAGTGTTTCCTCAATCTTCTGTAGATGGTATTTTACATTACCAGGAAAATGAAGTGGCACCAGCCGGTACCGTAAAACATGCACAGTTTATTTTAGATAAGAAAGTTTTTATGGCTATGGACGGCCCGGGCAATCATGCATTTGGTTTTAACGAAGGCCTGTCTTTTGTAGTAACCTGTGCCAACCAGCAGGAAATAGATTATTATTGGAATGCACTTACAGCTAACGGCGGTGAAGAAAGCATGTGTGGCTGGTTAAAAGATCCCTTCGGTGTATCGTGGCAGATTGTGCCGGCCGTATTAGGGCAGTTAATGAGCGACCCTGCTAAAGCGCCTAAAGTAATACAGGCTTTTTTAAAGATGAAGAAATTTGATATTGCTGCATTAGAAGCAGCTGCACAATAAACCAACTACACAAAACAAAAACGACTATTGTATGAGTACCAAAACCAACAACATTTTGTATTGGGTAACCACCATTCTTTTTGCCGGCTTTATGATCTGGTCATCAGTACCGGGTGCAATGAAGAATGAGCAGGCAATTGCATTTATGAATGGTATGCTGGGCTACCCAATTTATTTTATTGTATTTATCAGTGTGGCTAAAATTGCAGGCAGTGTAGCCCTTTTAATTCCAGGGCTAAATAAAATTAAAGAATGGGCGTATGCCGGTTTGTTCTTTGATCTGGCAGGTGCCCTTTATTCAGTAAATGCAGTGGCTAATAAGTTTGAACCCGGTTCTTTGTTCATTGCTTTGCCTTTAATACTGGGTATTGCTTCTTACTATTTCTGGAATAAGAAAAAAGCAGCAGCATAAACAAACTACTTTTTATAAAATAAAGAACGCCCCGCAAAGCGGGGCGTTCTTTATTAGTTGCCTGTTCTGTTGCTGCTGAAGTGTGCCCCGATAGCATCGCACAAAACAAAATCGGGGTTTGCAACGAGCAACAGTTGCTGCATAGCATTACCCATGCTGGCTACATACTATTAAAACCCGGCTTTACGCTCTGTACCCGTAGCCGTGTTTGGTTTGGCACCGGGTGGACAATATTGCCGCAGGTAGTTTGTAAATAAAGTAGATAAATGTGCAAACGTACCCGGCCCCTCACTAATACTGTGCGTACGGTTAGGATAGCTCATTAACTGAAACTGCTTATTGTATTTAACCAACTCATTAATCAGCATTTCTGTATTGTTGTAATGCACATTATCATCGCCGGTGCCATGTATGTATAATAAATTTCCTTTTAAGTTTTTGGCATAGGTAATGGGTGAACCATTCACAAAATCCTGCCGGTTTTCTTGGGGCAGGCCCATGTAACGCTCCTGATAAATATTATCGTAGGTTAGCTGGTTGCCAACGGCTGCAACGGCAATACCGGTTTTATAAATTTCAGGGTATTGAAACATCAGGTTTAAGGTAGCTGAGCCACCACCACTCCAACCCCAAACGGCCACGCGGCTGGTATCTATAAAACTCCACTTAAAAACTTCTTTGGCAGCCATGGCCTGATCTTTAATATTTACCAATCCTATTTTACGGTAAACAGATTTGCGCCATGCACGGCCTTTAGGCACTGGTGTGCCGCGGTTGTCTATTGAAATATAGATGTACCCATCTTTAGCCATATTGCCTTTGTATAAAAAGTTTTGTTCTACCCCAAACTCATCTTTTACGTTTTGGCCCCAGGGTTCTGTATACACATAAAACACCACCGGGTATTTTTTGGTAGCATCAAAATTTTCAGGTTTCACCATCCAGCCATCCATCTCCACTCCTTCTGTGGTGGTAACTTTAAAAAACTCAACCGGGGATGTTTTTTTATCTGCCTTTGCCAGCGCATCATTTACTTTATTTTCTCCGTTCAATCCTTTATGATCGGGCAAAGACACCCATTCTGTTACCGGGGCCGTATAATAATTAGAAAAATTATGCAGTGCATATTTTGCATCAGCAGATACTTCATAATCGTGCATGCCGGGTTGTGTGGCGGGTGTTACCATTTCTGCTTTGCCTTTACCATCTAATTTTATACGGTATAAATATTTTTGTGTGGCGTTTACCGGCGATGCCATAAAATACAGTTGGTTATTTTTTTCATCAATACGCACTATATCCATAACATCGTAATTACCTACCGTAATCAGGGTTTCTTTTTTACCATCGCGGCTGATGCGGTATAAATGACGCCAGCCATCTTTTTCTGTAGCCCATAAAAATTCTTTGCCACCATTCAACCAATCCCATCCGCCATTAGTATAATCGTTATCCCATAAAGGCAGTATATCAATCCACGCACTGTCTTTTTCGTTGTATACCACTGTACTGTTGCCCGTAGCCACATTGCATAAAAGAATAGTGCTTTCATTTTGCTTACGGTTCAGGTGTTGTAAAATCAATTCATTACTGTTACCGGCCCATTCCATGCGTGGCACATAAGATTGCAGCACGGGGTCGGTAGGTATGTTCATAAACTTTATAGCAGCACTGGCAATATCAATCACTCCTATTTTATAGGGCGATGGGGCTTCGCCGGCAACAGGATATTCTACCGGCACCGCCACGGGATAAATAGAATCGGTATTATTAATCATTAAATAATCTTTAGTACCCCTTGCATCAATTTGCCAGAAAGCAATTTGTTTGCTATCGGGGCTCCATCTAAAACCATCGCGGCAGAAAAACTCTTCTTCATACGCCCAATCAAATGTGCCGTTAATAAACTTACGGTTACCATCTTTGGTTAACGCGGTAATAATGCCGGTGGCAATATCTTCCACATAAATATTATAATTACTTACATAGGCCACTTTATTTCCATCAGGAGAAAATTTGGCAAACATTAAAGAAGACGCGGGCAAGGTTTTACCCAATTGCTTTAAAGTATTGTTTGTTTTATCCAGCAGCCAGTAATCGCCGCGGGTATCATAGCGCCAAACTTTGCGGGTATTGGTATAAATAAGCAGTTTGCTTTCATCTGTTGCAAACTGAAAATTTCGTATTTGCAGGCTTTTGGTTTGTCCTTCTGGTGTTAATTGCTTTTTGGTAATAATTACCTGCTTCTTATTTTCTGGTAATTGGTACAGTGTTATTTCTCCGGCTTCGCTTTTATAATAGCTGCTGCCGTTGGCGGCCCATTTAGGCGCCCCCTGGCACCAGGCCGTACTTATAAATACCAACAATAAAAACGAACAGGTTAAAATTTTGCGTGGCATGTAAACTTGTTTTAGGCAGGCAATTTATGTACAAGCATTGAAACCATAAAAAATACCATCCGTGTTTAATGGCTTTTAAATAATAATGATGCCGTATATCCTGCAGGTAAAAGGCTGCGGCTGTTGTTGCCGCTGAAGGGTGCGACGCAATTGCTGCTGATTAGAAATACCAATGCTGGTAACCTACTTTTAAATCTGGCTGTTTTTACCGCTGCCTAACCGTTTAAGAGTGGCAAATAAAATCCATAGCACCACCACAATAATAATAGCAGCTACCACAACGGGCACAATAAAACTAAATACAGCACCTGTTACGGCAGCAGCATTTTCTCCGGTGGCAATTAACCCGTTGCCGGTGCCCAAAGTTGCTTTGGTGGAAAACAAACGCAGCAAACCAGTGCTGGCCTGTATGGTGCCAGCCGCACCGCCGCCAGCTATGATGGCAATAACCCAACGCAGCATGGGTTCATTATCGGGCATGGGTATTAATGCCCCGGCTAAAACGGTGCCGGCGCCAATGGCCAATGGGGTGGCCACGGTATCTAAAATATTATCTAAAAATGGAAAATAATAAGCCCCAATTTCTACAATGGCGGCAGTGGCAAAACAAATAAGTGCGGGCCAGCCGGCCAGCCATTGCATATCGGCCGGTAAATTTACAATGCCCCAATGCCCGGCTACTGCTGCTGCCAGCAAGGGCACAAATATGCGAAAACCGCAGCAGGCGCTTAACGCCACACCTAAAGCAATAGCAGTAATAGTTTGGTAGTCTATATTCATAGCCAGTTTCTTTTTCTAAGGTAGCAGAATTTAGCAGGGGCTAAAAAAATATTTTGAAACCAGCAGCACCGCAGTGCTTAAGCATCGTTGCCACGCTCGTTTCAACGGCAACGCAATGGGCAGCCACCCGTTAATTAATGCTGAGTTTACTAAAGGGCATACGCTTCACCAATAGTACCTTTTGAAGACCGCACTTTAAAATAAAAATTCGCTTATATTGCCAATTCTTTGCTACACCAAAACTAACCGGCATGAACGCTACATTAGAAAATATTTTACGGGGTGCCCTGGGCATGTTCTTTTTAATTTTTATTTGCTGGCTGCTAAGTAATAACCGCCGGGCTATTAACTGGAAACTGGTTTTAATAGGTATTGTGGCACAAATATGTTTTGCACTGGGTGTATTGAAAGTAAATTTTGTAAAAATTATTTTTGGTTGGGTTAGTGAAAAATTTGTGGAGCTGATTAATATTGGCCACAAAGGCATTGAATTTATTTTTGGCAACCTTGCAGACCCAACCGGTAACTGGGCCTATATTTTTGGGGTGCAGGTATTACCCAATATCATCTTCTTTGCTGCCTTGTCTGCCATGCTTTATTACCTGGGTATTTTACAAAAGATAGTGTATGTATTTGCATGGTTACTGCAGAAGATAGGCATCTCAGGACCAGAGAGTGTTTCTACTGCCGCTAATATTTTTTTAGGCCAAACAGAAGCTCCGTTAATGATTCGTCCGTTTTTAGAGAAAATGACCAAATCAGAAATGATGTGTATTATGGTGGGCGGCATGGCCAATACGGCCGGCAGTGTTTTGGCAGCCTATGTTGGTTTCTTAGGCGGCAATGATGTGGACCAGCAAAAATATTTTGCCTTGCACATGCTTAGTCAATCTATAATGAGTGCCCCGGCAGCCATAGTTATTTCAAAAATTTTATTTCCGCAGACAGATGCATACATGCGTGAACTGAAGGTACCCCGCGAAAAAATTGGTGATAACTTTTTAGATGCCATTTCACTGGGTACTACTGATGGTTTAAAGCTGGCCGTAAATGTAGGTGCTATGCTGATTGTATTTACAGCCATTATGTATTTGTGTAATTGGATACTGGGGTCTGTTGGCTACCACCTTGGTTTAAATGATGATATTGCTGCAGCAACTGGTGGTAAATACAATTCTTTATCGCTGCAAATGATTTTAGGTTATGTTTTTGCACCCGTGGCCTGGATGATTGGCGTAAACAGTAATGAGATGGTACAGGTGGGGCAGCTATTAGGAGAGAAAACGATTTTAAATGAGTTTGTAGCCTATATTTCATTTGGCGAAATGAAGACAGCCGGTAAAATTGCAGATCCAAAATCAATACTGATAGCCACTTATGCATTATGTGGTTTTGCCAACTTTGCATCCATTGGTATTCAGATAGGCGGTATCAGCCAATTAGCCCCCAATCAACGACGCAACCTCACGGAACTGGGTATAAAAGCCCTGATAGGCGGAACCATTGCCTGTTTAATGTGCGGATGTATTGCCGGGGCCTTGTCGTAATCAATTTTTTGTGTAACTTCAAAGCTCATTTAGCCCTTAATACTCAATCACTCAATACACCTTTGAAATTCCATTTCTAAATTTAACTTGCCGTATAACAAATGTTGGCAAGCTAGTTTGTACCTGTTAAATTTGTGTAACAACCAATTCTAATAACTATCGCTTATGAGGAAATTTTTACCTATTGCAATCTTATTGCAATCCCTCGTGCTGTTGACCTACGGACAACAGCCAACTATTAAAACCGATGTGATCATTGGTAAGCTCGAAAGAGTGAGTGCTTCGCTTAAAATGTATGAAAGCTTTACAAAAAGCGAAGAGGGCATCTACAAACGAATCATTAAAAATGAAAAAAACGTAGAGCCTGCAATTAAAGTTTACGATAAAACAATTAAAGAAGACCCCGTTGTACAACGCGGTAAAAACTACAATGCGGGTCAGCAGGGCTTACAGGGTAGTGATGATCCTTTTGGTTTAAATGAATCTACCGTTATCCGCAACTGGGAAGCAAATGGCATTACCGCTGTTTCCCCTCCGGATCCTAACTCGGCCACCGGCCCCAACCATGTTGTTACTATGGTAAACACTTCAGGCGGTAGCTGGATTAAAATATTTGATAAAAACGGAAACACTTTAGTAAATAATGTACTGTTCTCAAACATTCATGCTGTTGCAGGTGCTGCCGGAGACCCGGTAGTTTTATATGATAAGTTTGCCGACAGATGGTTCTTATCAGAATTTACTTCAACCAATCCTTATAAGCTGGTCATTGCTATTTCAAAAACCAATGACCCCACCGGTCAGTACTATGTTTATTCTTATGCCTTTGGTATAAACTTCCCGGATTATCCGAAGTTTACTGTGTGGCCCAATGCTTATTATGGAACAGCCAATATATTCCCTAACCTGGGTTCTTATTCAGGCTCTCAGATTTATGCATTCAATCGTGCAAAAATGCTGGCCGGAGATGCTACTGCAGAATTGGTTGCCGTTTCTTTAACAGACCCTGCCACCAACCGCTATTATTCAATGAGCCCGGTTGGTTACCAGGCGGGCACATCACCGGCTGCTAACGCACCCGGTATGTTTATGTACCTGCACCCAGAAGAGTGGTCATCTGCCACCACAGACGTGGACAGTGTTGGCTTTATTACTTTAAACCCCAACTTTACCACACCAGCCGCCTCAACTGTAACTATTGGTGCACAGGTAGTGGCTCCTTATACAGCATTTATAGGTACTGGTGCTCCACAGCAAGGTACTACCAGCCGTATACAAACTTTGGATCAGCGTGTAATGAACTATCCGGTTTACAGAAATTTTGGCACACACCAATCTATCTATTTATGTCATACGGTTTCTTTAACAGGTCCGCAGGCAGGTATTCGCTGGTACGAGTTTCGTAATACAGGCAGTGGCTTCACTCTTCGCCAGCAGGGTACTTATGCACCTGATGCCAACTGGCGTTTCATGGGATCTGTAGCGGTAAACGGAAAAGGAGAAATGGCGTTGGGCTACATGATTAGTGGAACCAACATGTTCCCTAGCTTGCGTTTTGCAGGTAGAAAAGATAGCGATCCGCTTGGCTTATTAGCCACTTATGAAGAAACATCCATCATTGAAGGCACCATAGCACAAACACAAAATAACCGTTCAGGTGACTATAGCTCTATGCAGGTTGACCCGGTTGATGATACCACCTTCTGGTTTACCGGCCATTACCACCGCTCGCCCAGCATCTGGGGCGGTTATGTACGTGTAGCACAGGTAGATTTAGCAGAACCTTTACCATGGGATGCCAGAATGGTTAGTATTAACAGCCCCGTTAATGGTGCTTCTTTCTGTAGCAATACAGTAGTACCCAATGTTACCTTCAAAAACTCTGGTGCCAACACCATTACCAATCTTACATTAAATGCAAGAATAGATAATGGTACTGTTGTGCAAACCCCCTGGACCGGTTCAATAGGTACCGGTGTATCTGCAACTATTAACCTTGCCAGCATGGTATCTGCACCGGGTTTACACACATTAAAAATTTATACCAGCCAGCCAAATGGCAATGCTGATATGGTTCCGGCTAATGATACCGTAACTATTACGTTTAATATTCTAACACCATTATCAAGCCCAATTGTTGAGGGTTTTGAAAGCACCACCTTCCCGCCAACTGGCTGGAGAGTAGTTAACCCCAATGCCGGTTCTTTAACATGGACAAGATGGCTGCATAGCGGTACTTCTGTAGCTAATTCTGGTACCGCTTCTGCTCAAATCAACTTCTGGAACTATGGTACTACAAACCATTTAGATTACCTGTTATCACCTATAGTGGATGCGGTTGATTTTGATACTGTACAGGTAAGCTTTGCAAGAGCGTATAGAAAATACAATACATCTGCCACCAGCTTTAACGATACGTTGCTGATTCAGATTTCAACAGATTGTGGTGTAAGCTTCCCTATAACAGCCTGGAAAAAAGGCGGCACCCAATTAGTAGTTAATAACCTGGCGCCTACAACGGCTAACTGGAGACCTACAGCTGGACAGTGGTTTACAGAATCTGTTAACCTGAAACCATTCCTGCCTCAGGGTACCACCAGCTTTACCGTATCATTTACCGGTAAAAATGGTTTCGGTCAAAACCTGCATATTGATGATATCAATATTAAGGTTACCAAACTGCGCAGAAGAGATGCTACTATCAGAACTATCATAGATCCGTTTACACGTCTTTGCGCCAGAACCTTTGTTCCATTGTTTGAATTTGGCAATAAGGGTATCGATACCCTGAAATCAGTTCGTATTAACTATACCCTTACTGTAAATAACGTTACAGGTCCGGTACAAAGCTTCAATTGGACGGGTTCTTTAGCATCTGACCAGTTTGCCACACAGGCTTTACCATTAGCAACATTAACTGCTGGTGGTGTGTACACATTAACTGCTTACACCAGCCTGCCAAATGGTTTAGATGATCAGTGGACTGTAAACGATACCTTGAAACAAGTATTCACCGTATTTGATCCGGTAACTGGCCCTGTAAGAGAAGGTTTTGAGCAAAATACCTTCCCGCCTGCAAACTGGGGTCTGTCTGCATCTAATGCTACTTATAGCTGGCAGCGTAATACCTTAGGCAGCAGCGAAGGTGTTGCCTCTGCATGGATGCGTAACCGTGTTTATAACAACAGCGGTGCCCGCGAAGAATTATTAGGACCATTGGTTTCAATTAATAATGTTGACTCTGTGTTCTTAACCTTCGATCGTGCACACGTATCTAACCGCTTCCCCGGTAGTACAGCGGTAAGACTGGATACACTGGAAGTTTTATTAACCAAAGATTGTGGTAAAACACTCACCTCTATTTACAAGAAATGGGGTGAAGATTTACAAAGCGTGGATGATCCAAACTTCCCAGGCGTTTATCCGCCAACAGACTTAACAGGTTTTGTGCCTGCTAATAAATCTCAGTGGAAACGGGATTCTGTAAACATTACCAACTTAACCGGTTTAACAGGCCAGTTCCAGTTAGTGTTCCGTAACATCAATAACAATGGTAACAATACCTTTATTGATAACATCAACATTAACCCTGTAACCTTACCGGCTAAACTGAAGAGCCAGGGTTATATGATTTCTCCTAACCCAAGTGAAGGCTGGGTATATGTACAACATTACCTGCGTCCAACAGACTTAAGAGGCTTACAGGTTATTAACTCTAATGGACAGGTTATTTGGGAAAAACAATACAATGGCAGCGCATTAAGTATGATACCCGTAGATCTTACCAGATTTGCAGCCGGTACTTATACCTTCCGCCTGTTGTATAGCAATAAAGTAATAACACAGCGTATTGTTAAAACGAAGTAATAAGAATTGGTTTTTATTTTACAACACCCCGCAATTGCGGGGTGTTTTTTTATTAGGCAACCAGCAGCCATATTTCAAATCAACATCGTTGCGTCGCACACTTGTACAGAAGAAAAGATATAAGCCGGAAAGCCGTAGGGTGCAGCACATAAACCCTATGCCCTACACCTTTTACCCTGGCTGAAGTGTGCGACGCAACGATGCTGAATAAAGCGCCAATGCCGGGCTCAAAAACAGCATTTTTTGCCCTTCTTTTATGTTATAAATTCCATTACTTTCGCGTATTGAGAAGTATATGAAACGTATTGAACTGGAAATAGTAGCCCTTAGCCATAGCATTACACAAACTCATAGCTATGCCGTGGTGCTGGGAGAAGTAAATGGCCTGCGCCGTTTGCCTATTGTAATTGGTGGTTTTGAAGCACAGGCCATTGCGGTAGCATTAGAAAAAATGCAACCCAGCCGCCCGCTTACGCACGACCTGATGAAAAATTTTATGCATGCTTTTGCTGTTGACCTTACAGAAATTGTAATAAGCGATTTACAGGAAGGTATTTTTTACAGCAAGCTGGTTTGTATGAGTGAAAAAGATACCGTTGAAATAGACAGCCGCACATCAGATGCATTGGCACTGGCGGTGCGTTTTGGCTGCCCCATTTATACCTACGAGCATATTTTAGAAAGTGCCGGCATTTTAATGGAAGATACCGGAACGGGTAAAAAGAAAAAATCAGAAACACCTTCAAAACCCGTTTCTGACAGTGGCAATAACGATGATTTAAAGGCAATGAGTCTTGAAGACCTTACCACGCTTTTAAATGATGTGCTTGAAAGTGAAGACTACATAAGAGCCATTGCTATACGAGATGAAATAAACAGCCGAAAAAAATAATAATTCGTTTTAAGCCGCAGGTTCCTGCGGCTTTTCTATTACCACCGTTAATTCTTCCAGCGCCACCTGCATGGGCAATACGCCAATTTTAACAACGGCTTTTTTACCTCTTAATTCTATTACTTCACCTACCTGGTGATTTTTTCGTATCAGCACTTTAGTACCAATATTGATATCGGCTTTCACTTCCTGATATTTGCTGGTAATTTTTTTGGCTACTTTTTCGGTGCTTTGTTTTTTTTCTTGTTTAAACAGTAGGGTTTGTAATTGTTTAATAACTTCTTTTTTATCTTCTTTATCGGCCGCCTTCTTCCAGTCAAACACCACCTGTTTCAGTTTGCGTTCCATATCTTTCAGGTAAACCATTTTGTCTTCTGCAATCTTATTCTGGTGCTTTAAGAGTTCTATTTGCTGGTTGTGCTTTTCTTTTTGCAACAGCTGCTCCATCTCTTTTTTAAGCCGCTCATTTTCTTTCATCAGTTGTTGCAGTTCTTTCTTTTCCTTTTCTATTTTCTGCAAATCCTGTTCGGTGCGGTTCAGTAATTTATCTAACCGAAAATGATCTTCATCCACCAGCTGCCGGGCTCTTTGTATCAATCTTTTTTCCAAACCAATACGCTCGGCTATAGAAAAAGTATAAGAACTGCCCGGTTTGCCTATTAATAATTTAAACAGGGGCATCAGTGTTTTTTCATCAAAAGCCATGGCCCCGTTTACAATACCGGGTGTTTTATTGGCCATTACTTTTAAGTTAAGATAGTGGGTGGTTACAATGCCATAGGCATGCTTTTTCACCAGTTCTTCCAATATCACTTCTGCAAAAGCGCCACCCAAATTAGGATCACTGCCGCTACCCAACTCATCTATAAAAAACAAGGTTTTACCATTGGCATTTTCCATAAAATGCTTCATGTTTTTTAAATGGCTGCTGTAGGTACTCAGGTCAAATTCCAGGCTTTGGGTATCGCCAATATGAATCATCAGTTGTTTAAAAATACCAAACTGAGAATTGGTATGTACGGGCACCAGTAAACCGCTTTGTAACATTAACTGTAACAAGCCCACTGTTTTTAGGCTAACGGTTTTACCACCCGCATTAGGGCCGCTTATAACCAGTATGCGGTTTTTCTCGTGTAAAGAAATTTGTGTGGGTATGGTGGGCTTTTGATTTTTCAGGTTATACAGATACAACAAAGGATGATAGGCTTGTAGTAAATGTACATGGGCCTTGTCAACCAGTTGGGGGTAATTGCCATTAATATCAATACCCAATTTTGCCTTTGCTCTTATAAAATCATACTCGCCCAGTATAGCATGCCAGGCAGCTAATAAGGGTGCGTACACAGATAGCTTTGCTGTAAGCACTTTTAAAATGCGGTTTATTTCACGGCCTTCTTCATGTTCTAAAGAAAAAATATCGTTGTTCAGTTCAATCGTTTCTTCGGGCTCTACATAAGTGGTGCGGCGGGTATCACTTTCTCCATGCAAAATACCCTTTACCTGTCGCTTGTGTTCTGCCTGCAAGGCTACCACTCTTCTGCCATTTAAAAAAGACTCATCAATATCAGCGAGATAGCCAGCTTTTGATAATTTTTGTAAGATGCGTTCAAATAAACGACGGAGTTCATTCCGCTTGCGGTATAAACTCATTCTTATTTGTGCCAGTTCTTCAGAGGCATTGTCTCTCACATTGCCACTTTCGTCCAGCACTTCATCAATACAGGCAATAATTGCCTTTTCATAATAAGTAGCTGCAATTACCTTACTTAATGCGGGGTAGGCCAGCCTGCGCTCATTATCAAACCACCTGAAAATACGTTGCATGTTTTCTGCCAGTCGCCGTATTTCCATCCACTGATCGCCTTTTAATAAAGCGCCGGGTATACCTAATAATTTTATTTCTTTTGAAATATTCAACACAAAGTCGGCCGGAAAGTATTGGCCACTTTCAAGAATGAGTTTAAACTCATAACTCTGCTGCAGTTCCAGCTCAATATATTCTTTGCGGGTATGTATGCGTAGGTCGGTAGCCTTTTCTTTGGCATATTCTGTTTGGCAATGCGCAGCCAGCAAGGTTTTTACCTTATCAAATTCTAATTGTACCAATGCCGATTCCGGAAAATATTTCAAGCCTTTATTTTTTACAGGCAGCAAATTTCGGGTAAAATACGCTTACCGGCAACCTTGTTTAATAACAGGCTCATCACAAAAAACAGCTACTCTTTAGAAGGGGAAATATTAGTTGCTAATTGTTTTAAAATGCTGGCATATTCCACTACATAGTTTTCACCTCTTTCCACGGGTCCCAGCCCCCGCATACCATCTTCGAGTATGGCATTTGCCTGCCGGGCATCGCTGCTGTTAAAATAAAAACGGTTAAAGGCATGGGTACTATCATATTGCTTTACACCAATAGCATGCTGGTAAAAATTCAGTGGCATCAAAATACGGCGCGGGGCAAAATAGTTGGCTTCCCCTTCTATCATTGCAAAGTAATCTGCATAATATGCTGCCATTGCTGTGGTACGTTTTTGAAGGCTTTTTAAATTTTCTGATGCGGTAGGCGGCTGCCGCCACCAGTTTACGCTGCTATCAAATAACCGGTAGTGGGGGCTGCTTTCTTTTATCTTTTTAAGGTGCCAGGTAATACGGATGGTTTCAGTACCCACCCTGAATTGCTGCTCAACCTGCATTATTCCTTTTTCTATTTTACCTATTTCACCGTTAAAGTAAGTAAAACCACCTCCGGCTTTTTCTATTAAAAGGGTATTGCCGGTCAACGTCCACTTTCCCTTTTTTCCATAAAGGCTGTCTGTATAATAAAAACTATGATCATCGGTAAAATTAATAAGTGCCAGCCCCATAGGACGCATAATAGAATCTTGTATTGCTGCGTATATTTTTTCCTGCTCTTCATTTTCTAAATGATGCTTTGGAAAAAGTATCAGCCAGTGGCCTGTAAGTAATTGGGTATTGGCTTTTTTTATACCAGATAAGGTGCAACCCGCCAATAAAAGGCTAAGGCAGGCAACTAAAAAATATTGTTTCATGCAGTGTTATTGGTGCTTGCAAAATAAGTAATTTAAATGGGTAGCGCCATAAAACCCGGCTGCTTTGTTTACTCTTAAACAAATAGTGCATCAGGGTTGTTTTATATTTTGTTTAAGAACCAGCACCATGGTTCTTTCGTATTTAAAGAGCTGTTAAAGTATCACCGGGTGTGTACGGTTGTCGCACAGCTTACCAATAATAACTTTTATATGCCCCTAATTTGCACGAAATTTGAAAAAAGGATGCACTTAAAAAGATGTTGTATGAAAATGATGTTGTTTGCCTTTAATATTTTAACAACGCTGGCCGTAATGGCAGGCTGCGCCAATAATGAAAACCCCAAAAAAAGTATGAGTACCAAAACAAATATAATTACAGAACCTGCACTGCCTTCCGGACTTGCTACTGATACTGCCACTTTTGGCACTGGTTGTTTTTGGTGCACTGAAGCTGTATTTCAGCAACTGGAAGGTGTATTAAAAGTAAGCAGCGGCTACAGTGGTGGCCATGTAGAAAACCCAACCTATGAACAGGTATGCAGCAAAACCACCGGCCATGCAGAAGTGGTGCAAATTGTGTACGACCCCGCTAAAATCAGTTTTGATGAGCTGTTAGAAGTTTTCTGGCAAACACACGACCCCACCACCTTAAACCGGCAGGGTAACGACGTGGGGCCTCAGTATCGCAGTGTCATTTTTTATCACTCACAAGAGCAACAGCAAAAAAGCCAGCACTATAAAGAAGCATTGGATAAAAGCGGGGCCTGGGCCAACCCAATAGTAACGGCCGTTGAACCCTATAAAAACTTTTACGTGGCAGAAAACTACCACCAGAATTATTATAACAACAATGGCTCCCAGCCCTACTGTTATTATGTTATCCGCCCTAAGGTGGAAAAATTTCAGAAAGTATTTAAAGATAAACTGCGCAAACAGCAATAACTTTTTCCATTACACAGGTAAGCATTAAGGCATGGGGCAAGCCCTGTGCCTTTTGCCTGTAAACAATTTCGGTTTTATTAAAGAACAGGCAGTAATTTTGTGCTCACAAAAAACAGTTACATGAGTACGGCCGCCGCAATACAACCACTGGTTCAAACTACCGATACCGATCTGCAAAAAATAGCTCAGAAAGTGTTGAACGGAGAACGCCTCTCTCCTGCTGATGGTCTGGCGCTTTTTGAAAAAGCACCGCTTTCTTTTGTTGGCACACTGGCAAATTATGTACGCGAAAAATTGCACGGTAATAAAACTTATTTCAACCGCAACTTTCATATAGAACCCACCAATGTATGTGTGTTCAGCTGTAAGTTTTGTTCTTACAGCCGGCTGTATGCACACAAAGAAGAAGGTTGGGAACTGAGTATTGACCAGATGCTGCACATTGTAAAAAGCTACGATGGCAAACCTGTAACCGAAGTGCATATTGTAGGCGGCGTGCACCCTAAAATGAATGTGCATTTCTTTGCCGATTTATTAAAGGCCATTAAACAACACCGCCCCGAGTTGCATATAAAAGGCTTTACCGCGGTAGAACTGGATTATATGTTTCGTAAAGCAAAAATGACGGTGGAAGAAGGCATGCATTTTTTGCATGAAGCCGGCTTAGATTCTTTACCCGGCGGTGGTGCAGAAATTTTTCATCCTGAAGTACGCAGCCAGATCTGCGATGATAAAATTGATGGCGCCGGCTGGTTGCACATACACGAAACAGCACATAAACTGGGCATGCACAGCAATGCCACCATGCTGTACGGGCATATAGAAAGCTTTGCACACCGCATCGATCATATGGAGCAATTGCGCCAGTTGCAGGACCGCACCAAGGGCTTCAATACATTTATACCACTTAAGTTTCGTAATAAGGATAATGAAATGAGCCATATTGCAGAAACCAGTGTAATAGAAGACATGCGCCTCTATGCCATTGCCCGTTTATATATGGATAATTTTCCGCACCTGAAAGCCTATTGGCCTATGCTTGGCCGCCAGAATGCCCAGCTTACCTTAAGCTTTGGTGTAAATGATATTGATGGCACTATTGACGACAGCACTAAAATTTACAGCATGGCAGGCAGCGAAGAGCAAACCCCCAGCATGAGCACCGCAGAACTGGTAACACTTATTAAACAGGTAAACCGCCAGCCTATAGAACGCGGCACACTGTATAATGAAATAAGAGATTATAGTCAGTTAAGCACCAAAGAAATAGAAATAAACCCCTTGCTTAATTAATTTTTGGGTAGCCAGCATTTGTGTTTCATAGCAGCATCGTTGCGTCGCACACTTGTGCAGATAATTAAATAATCGGCTTAACGCAACTGTCCACCAGCCCATTGCAATGCAATAACCGATTTAAAGAATTTGGTTTTCAGCTCGGTTAATTTTTGCAGCGAGGCAATTGCGGTGTTTTCAAACTGGTTTACCAAAAACAATTCTGCCTCACCCATACGAAAGAGTTTTTCAAAAGCAGTTAACACCTGCACATCGTTTTTGTATTTAGCAGTTGCCGCAGCCACCTGCTTTTTCAGCAGCAGGGTTTCTGTATAATAATCTTTTACCTTGTTTTCTATTTGCAATTGCACCTGGCTGCGGCTTAAACCCGTTTCCTGTATTTTAATTTTGGCAGCGGTATAATCTCCCCGCCCCTGTCTTAATAATAAAGGCATGCCAAAGGTTACGCCAAACTTATTGTTTTGCTGCAGGTAATTCCAATCGGCAGATTTTACCACATCGTACCCCTTATTCAGCACATTGGCACTAACATCCAGTGTAGGCAACAGACTCTGAAATTTTAGTTGCCGTTCAATTTCCAGCATATTTAACTTATAGGTAAAGCTTTGCAACTTGGGGTGCTGTGCCATAGCAACGGTGATATAATTGGTTACCGGTTCTAATTGGTAATTATCTATGGTAACTGCGTTAAAAGCACTATCAGGTACAATACTTTCCGGCAGGGTGTATGGCTGCTGGTTGGGCAACCACATATAATTAGAAAGTTCAAAACCGGCAGAACGAAAACGCATGAGCGCATCTAATTGCTGCAATTGCAAATTTTGCAGTTGTGATAATGCCAATGTGGTATCAATGGCCCGCCGATCTCCCTGTTGGTACGATTTTACAATTAAAGCATAGCGGGCTTCATTCAGCTCAATACTTTTTGTTACTAACTGATATACCTGATATTCTTTCACCCACGACCAGTAAGCTGCATAGGCATCAAACAACAAATCGTTGTACAAATTTAAACGCTCGGCCCGGCTGAGCGATACGGCCTGCCTGGCCTGTTGCAAAGCGGCCCGGCGTTTATCCATTAATAAATTTTTTGCCAATGGTACCTGCACACCGGCATAACTGGTTTTGCCTGTGGTGCTTTCAGAATTTAGTAAGCTGCCTTTATTATTTTCCAGGCCGGCTTTCAGTTCTATGCCATACCATGTGGGTATTTTCAGTTCTGGGTTGGTGTAGGTATAATAATTTTTACCATCAAAAGTTTTTTGGCTGCTGCTGATGTAAAAGGCGGGGTCAAAAGCACCGCGGGATGCTCTTAAATCTGCCTGTGCTTTTTGCACCAGCAGTTCTGCCTGCTTTGCCACCGGGTGATAGCTGCGCACAATGGTAATAAACCCCTGCTCGGTTAACACAGAATCGGGTAAAGACTGTGTGGATGCAGCGCACCATACTATTGAAAACAAAAAGGATAAAATTATTCTTTGTATCATTTAACAATTGTGTTGAAAAAAGCACCACCGTTGCAGTGTGCGACGCAACGATGTTGATTTGAAATATTGCTGCTGGCTACCTACTATTTTTCTTTCTCTTTTTCTTTTGATGTTTTATTAGCAGGCACATAATAATCTGGCGGAAAGCCATTGATCTGCCGCCACAACTCGTACCAGATGGGTACATCTTTTATTAATGCAAAGCCCACGGTACCTGCACCCATTTTTAATTGCGAAGGCCATTTGCGATCGTTGCTGTCTTCTTTTACCAATACCCTGAACTTTCCGTTATCGCTGCGGTTAGATTCTACCGCCACCACTTCTCCGCCAAAAGTGCCATAGCTTGCTTTGGGCCAGCCGCTAAAAACAATGGCCGGAAAACCATCGAACATGAAACGAATTTTTTGGCCGGGGTTTACCAATGTAAGATCCATTGGGTTTACAAATAATTCAACGGCATATGTTATTTCATCGGGCACCACTTCCACCAGCATTTCTCCATCCTTAATAATTTCATTAATACCTTCTTTCATGGCTTTAATTACCTGCCCATCCTGCGGAGAAAGTATATACAACTGATTGTTGCGGATGCGGTAGTTGGTGGAATCAATTTTAAGTTTAGCAATATCGCCACGATTAGTGGCAATTTCGCTGTAGCTGCCGGCTATTTCACCTTGTGCTTTAAAAATTTTATCCGCTGCTTCCTGCTGCACCTGGTTCATTTCAATACTGGTTATCTGCAAATCTTGTTTTGTGTTTTGCAGCTTATTTAATTTTTCTGTTTGTGCGGCTTGTGCTTTTTGGTAAGTAGCATTGCGGCGTTCAAAATCAAACTTGCTGATGACGCCATCTTTAAACATTTCTGCAGCACGGTCTACCTGATCTTTAGATTGTTTTAAATCTATATTAGCGGCTATCAGTTCTGCACTGTCGCTTATTACTTTGCGGCGCAGCTGTTCCAGTTTATTTTGCAGCTGACTTACTTTTAAATCTGCTGCATTGCGGATGGCTGTAATCTGACTTTGGGTAGCAGCAATTTTATTTTCGTAAGCAAACACTTTGGTTTCTTTGGCATCTATCTGCTCTGCCGTTCTTTCAACAATAGACGGATCCAGATAATCGTCTTTAACGTTGGCCAGTTGCACCAGTGTATCGCCTTTCTTTACCTTATCGCCTTCTTTTACCCACCACTTAACAATACGGCCGGGAATGATGGCATTAATTTGCTGCGGACGCTGCTGCTGGTATAAAGTGGTTACAGTACCTGTGGCACGTATATTTTGCGTCCATGGTAAAAATAACAATACCACCATGCCGCCCAGTATAAACCATATCCATATTTTTACGCGGGTGCGCTGGTTAATTTTATAAATAGATTTTGTGCTTTGCAGCTCGTAATCAAATTCATTTTTTATTTTCTGATGTGTTACTTCCATGTGTTGCTGTTTTAAATAACCTGTAATACTTCTGCAGCTTTACCAAATGCGGTATTGCTTCCTTTATCCAGGTACAAAATATAATCGCATTGGGCCGCAAATTGTCTGTCGTTTGTGCTGATGAGTACGGTGGCATTTTTAACTTCGTTCAGTAAAAACTGTTGTAATTGCTGGCGGCAAACCACATCTACATTGGCCCAGGGATCTTCTAAGAGTAACAAAGCTGGGGTGCTGGCAAAAGCCCGCATTAATAAAATTTTATGTACCACGCTGCGGCTGAGGCGATGGCCGGTGGGGTCTAACTGAGTATCAAAACCCTGTGGCAATTGCGTTAGAAAAGAACGCAGGTTTAATACATCACTCATTTTTATTACCTGCTCAACGGGTACTGCAGTATTGCCCAGTGTAATATTTTCTAATAAAGTGCCATTAAAAATATCCTGCTGGTTAAAGAAAATTCCGGTTTTGCGGCGCAGGCTGTCTAACTCGTAGTTACCAATAGGAATATTATTTAAAAGGATGCTGCCTTTAAAATCTGCATAGGAACCGGTAAGCAAACGCAACAAAGTAGATTTACCAGAACCTTCAGTGCCCATTATGGCAATTTTTTTACCGGCTGGTACTTCAAAAGACACATCGTTAATAACAGCAGGTTCATCCGCATCAAATGCAAACTGCAGTTTATTAACTTCCACACTTATACCCGTTGTTGTATCTGCAAGTATAAATGTTCCGTTCTTTTCAATGGGCTGGTCTAAAATTTTTCCCAGCTTCTCCACGCTGGTTAAAACATCATATACTTTATCTAAGCTGATGATGAATTTTTCTACTGAATTTAACACCACCAGAATCACTATTTCTGCAGCCACAAACTGGCCCACATTTAATTCATTTTTTACCAGCAACACACTGCCCACTATTAACATGGCAGCGGTAATTAATACTTTAAAAACAATCAGGCTCCAATATTGCCATTGCAATACTTTAAAGTGGCTGGTACGTGCTTCTAAATAACCCTCCACCAGTTCATCGGTTTTCTTTATGTGCAGGGCGGTAGATTTACCAAACTTAAAACTGCGTATTACCCGGGCCATTTCTTCCAGCCAGCTGGCCACGCCATACTTATAATCACTTTCCCGCAGGCTGGTAATTAAACCACGGCTGCTGGTATTGTATAAAATAATATACAACACCACAATAAGAAAGAAGCCAAAGAAAATAAAAATGGTACTGTAAAAAGAAAGCAGCATCAGGCCAAATACAATTTGTATCATAGCCGTGGGTATATCCAACAACAATTTAGATAAGCCCTTTTGCAGGGAGATGGTATCAAAAAAACGGTTGATTAATTCGGGCAGGTAATAGTGATCCACACTTTTCATATCCAGCTTTGGTATGCGATAGGCAAACTCAAACGCATAACGGCTAAACAACTTCTGGTTAATTTTTTCAATAATACGCATCTGGCTAACCTGCAGGCTGCCACTTAAAAAAACACCCAGCACTACCAGGAAGATTAAAAGCCACATAGAAGTGCTCATAGCACCAGCCATAATAAAATTGATGATGGCCTGTATACCCAGCGGCAGCGATAATTGCAGCAAGCCATAAAGTATGGCAAAGAAGTAGATGGTGGAAATTTCCCGCTTTTCAAATTTGATTACCTGGAAAATTCTTGCCAGTGGATTCAATAAAATTTTGCCTTTGTACATTTCTGCCATGCTTATAATTTTTCCGTTGAAAAGTTTGTTTGCCAAACCAATCGTATGCTTAAACAACCGTAAATAAAGAAAGTTGAAATTTCAGGCTGCAAAATTCACCTAAATCAATGGGCCGGCAAAGTGCACTAAAGTTATTTTAACTTTTATACAGCAGTTTAGTTACAACCAATGGTTGTAATACAGTAAAAATAAGCGGAAAATAACCGTCAGCACTCCGGCAAACTGATGGGAATATTAACGGCCAGGCCGCCATCGGCGGTTTCTTTGTATTTGCTGCTCATATCCTGTGCCGTATCCCACATGGTTTTTATAACCGCGTCTAAAGATACTTTTGCAAAATCGGGGGCACTTTGCAAAGCCAGCTGAGAGGCGGTAATGGCTTTTATAGCTCCCATGGTATTTCTTTCTATGCAGGGTATTTGTACCAATCCGCCAATGGGATCGCAGGTTAAACCCAGGTGATGCTCCATAGCAATTTCTGCTGCCATTAAAGCCTGGCGTTGTGTGCCGCCCAAACATTCAGTTAATGCCGCAGCAGCCATAGCAGATGATACGCCAATTTCGGCCTGGCAGCCACCCATGGCCGCAGATATAGTAGCGCCTTTTTTAAAAATACTGCCCACTTCGGCAGCCGTTAAAATAAAATGAATAATCTTATCCTCTTCCATACCATTGCAAAAAGTTACAAAGTATTGCAACACGGCAGGTATAACACCGGCAGCGCCATTGGTAGGGGCGGTAACCACACGGCCAAAAGAAGCGTTCTCTTCATTTACTGCCAAAGCAAAACAACTTACCCAATCTAAAATATAATTAAAACTATTGCCACCACTTTGTATAGCCTGCACCCAGCTTTCGTAATTAGTATAGGTTTTACCGGCAACTAATTTTTTGTTTAAATCGTAGCCGCGGCGTTTTACCTGCAATCCGCCGGGCAACAAACCTTGTGTATGGCAACCCCGGTAAATACAATCACGCATCACCTTCCATATTTGTAAAACACCACTGCGGGTGGCAGCTTCACTGCGCCAGGCCCCTTCGTTCTCCATTACCACTTCGTTAATAGAAAGTCCCTTCATACACCAATGCAGCAAATCGTCTGCAGTATCAATCGGAAAAGGCAGCGCAACACTATTGGCTTTGTTAGCATCTTCTCCTTCTTTTTTTACAAAGCCACCACCTATTGAATAATAAGTAGCCGCCAAATTTTCACCGTTATTTAAAGTGGCTAAAAAAGTAAGTGCATTGGGGTGATAGGGTAATGATTCGTTGTACAAAAACTCAATATTTGCTGCGGGGTCAAAATCAATTTCATGTTTACCGGCCAGCACCAGCAGTTTCATATTTTTAATGTCTGCAATCTTACTATCAATACAGCTTACATCAAAAGTAACAGGGTCATCGCCGCAAAGACCTAATTGCACGGCCACATCTGTACCGTGGCCTTTGCCCGTTTTTGCCAGTGAGCCATACAATAGCACTTCAACAGCAGTTACCTGCTGCAATATATTTTGCTGTTCTAAGGTTTGTAAAAACAATTGTGCGGCCCGCCAGGGGCCCAGTGTGTGTGAGCTGGATGGACCAACCCCTATTTTAAATATATCAAATACAGAAATAGCTTCGTGTGGCAAGATGCGTGATTTAGTAACTCAAAAGTAAAACAAATAGCCTTGCTGTGTGAGCAAGGCTATTTCTATTTTTTGTTTACCGGCTTGGGTAACGCTAATCGGCATTGGTTGCGTCGCACACTTGTACATAATACAATAAATGGGCGGAGGTAATGTTACCAGTAAAAAGTCAAAAAAAAAACGTTTTGCTTTTTTTTTGACTTTTTACTTTTGAATTCTGACTTGCCGTACAAGAGTGCGACGCAACTACTGTTGCCATTGTTACCACTGCTGGTAACAAAATATTATAACACGTCTACCAAATCAATTTGAAAAATAAGAATGGAGTTAGCGGGTATGGTGCCGGGTGCATTGCAACCATATGCCATGGCAGAAGGAATAAACAATTGTATGCTGCCGCCTTTTGAAATTAAAGGAATACCAATCTGCCAGCCTTGTATTAAACTGCCCAACACCCAGCCTGTTTTACTGGCATCGGTTACAGTTTCAAAAACATTGTTATTAGTAAACTTGCCGGTATATTTTACATATACTTTACTGGATAAACTAGGCGTGGCGCCGGTGCCACTGCTTAAAACTTTATAATAAAGACCACTGCTGTGTTTGGTATAACCCGTTATTCCATTGGTGGAAAGATAAGATAGAATAGCGGGTTCATCTTGTGCCACGGAACGGTCAGAACAGGTTGTGTCATCTTTCTTTAAACAACTAAACCCTGTTATCAGCATGGCAGCGAACGCCATCATCATTGCTAGTTTCTTCATTGCTGCTTTAATTTTTTTTTGCGAATATACTGTAAAAGACCCTTTAAAAAGAGCAAAGGCTGCACGCTGAAAGACTTATTTATTAATTATCCGTTACAGCGGAATTTTGCTGTTGTTTTTGTAGTAATTCTTTGTATTGCTGGTCGTATTGATCCCATTTATGGCGTTTGTAAAAGATGGCAGCAAAGCATATGATGCATAATAAAGCAATGCCAATTACAACCGCTGTTTGAGTGGGGTTATGGCCTTTTGCCCACATATTGGCTCTTTTATACCAGCCAGATACCAGACTGATGATGATAGGGATGGCAATGGCCAGGCCAATGGGCAGGCCCACTAATAGCTGGCGCAGCAGTTTTTTTTCACGGTCTTTATTTTGCTGCCACCACTCCATAAAGCGTTTTTCATCGTCTGTAAGCGTATTGTTCATGCAGCAAAAATACAATATGTGCCGGTTTAGCATCGTTATTGCTGCTAACAAAAGCAGCAGATGCCGGTTCTGTAATTAATTATTTGTAAATTGGCTGAATAAAACTACCCCATTTTGAAAGTTGATAATTTACTAGCCCTTTATCTCTACCAGCACAAAAACCTGTCGTTGCCGGGTATTGGCAGCTTTACTATGGATGAAAATGCTGTTTTACCAGATGAGAATGCCAAGGTGAAGCCGGTTATTGAAGGCATCCACTTTTCATCAAAAACAGAACCGGTTTATGCCGATGCACTGATTGATTTTATTAAAGCCAAAACCGGCAAGATGAAGGCACTGGCCATTGCCGATTTAGATTCTTATACCCTGCTGGCACAGCAATTTTTAAATATTGGCAAACCATTTTTAATTGAAGGTATTGGCACTTTATTAAAAACACAGGAAGGTAGTTTTGAATTTAGCGCCGGCAGCCCGGTAAATGTGCGGCTGGAAGAACCTTTAAATATTAAGCAGGGAGAAAGCAAAAAGAAATCGGTGTTTGCAGAAGAGCGTACTGAAAGAAGCAATGGTGTTGCCGGCAGAAAAGGCATGCTGGTTTTAGGTATTGTATTAACACTGGCACTGGTGGGCTGGGGCGCTTATTATCTTTACAATAAAAATGCAGGTAACGAACCTGCTGCCAAACTTGCGGCAGATGCAGGTACTACTTTAAATACCACGGCAGATACGCTGAATACTATACCAGATACCACGCAAACCATTGCCGTAAAAACAGATACTGTAACTACCAATACTCCCATTACGGTAACAACCGCCACAACAACAGCTTTACCCGCAAGCAGCGGCAGTTACAAAGTGGTATTGTGGACCAGCCGTAACAAAGCCTTATTACAAACCCAGGTTGATAAAACCAGTGGCAAAGTAAAACTGGGACAAAAAGA
Source organism: Flavihumibacter sp. (assembly GCA_033761915.1). GTDB lineage: Bacteria > Bacteroidota > Bacteroidia > Chitinophagales > Chitinophagaceae > JACMLD01. The sequence goes on along the minus strand of JANRMC010000283.1, from coordinate 5,724 downwards.
TTCTACCCGTTATTTTTTATACATACCTTTTAACGGCGCCGCTACAGATACTACAAGAGTACGAGACTCTGTTAAGTTTTGGTTTTGGGGCAAACGAGATATGAAAGTATATGTTACCCAATAACCATGCACATACCGCCAATTATTGGATTGAAACATTGCAATTAGAGCAACATATTGAAGGGGGTGCTTACCGCCGCACTTATGAAGCTACCCTTCAATTGCCACAAACTATTTTACCCGCCTCATTTAATGGAGACCGGCCAGTGGCAACAGCCATTTATTTTTTGCTGCAGGCAAATCAGTTTTCTGCTATGCATCGCATAGCATCCGATGAATTGTGGCATTTTTATTACGGCGAGGCGCTGGAAATATTTGAAATAAAAAAAGATGGCAAGCTCCACATTCATTTACTGGGCAATAACCCCGCCAACGGAGAACAGTTTCAGGCTATAGTGCAGGCAGGCAGCTGGTTTGGCAGTAAAGTAAAAACAGGGGGCAATTATGCGTTGGTGGGTTGTACCGTATCGCCCGGTTTTCATTTCAATGATTTTGAATTGGCAAATCAGCAAGATTTAATTAAACAGTTTCCGCAGCATAAAGAAATAATTACACAGCTTACGCATTTTTAGCAGCCCGCTTTTTATTAAAGTAAGTAAAGAGCCAATACAAAGGAAGGCCAGCAATAGTTATCAGCAAACCCAATACAGAATTAATTACCGTTACCCTTCCTGCAGTATAATTAGTAATATCATTGTAAATAGTTATCACCACATAAAATGCTGTAAACAATACAAAGAAAACCGGCAGCCACGGATAACCCCATATTTTAAAGGGTCTTTCTGCATTGGGCATTTTCTTTCTTAATACAAAAATACCAAAGGCTGCAAAGCCGTAAAAAATCCAGGTAACAAAAACAAAGAGATCTGTAAGCATATCAAAAGAACCGCTGAATACAAAAAGACAGGTCCACAATGCATGCAGCCATAAAGCATTCCCCGGGGTTTTATACTGTTTGTGTACTTTACCCGTAAACAAGAAAAAATCTTTAGCGGCTCCCATAGAAAATGTTACTCTGGCACATGCCAGTATATTACCATTGGTGGCACCAAAGGTTGATATCATTACCATAGCTGCAATTAAACCGGCACCGGCGGCACCCAAAACGGGTGTAACAGCATCAGTAGCCAGTAAAGAGGAAGCAGCCACTTTATCTATCGGCAACATATACAGGTAGGCTTCATTGGTAAGCACATACAACAACACACAAATGCCCAAACCAATAAACAAACCCCGCGGAATATTTTTTGAAGGCTCTTTTATCTCTCCGGCCACAAAGCCAATATTGTTCCATCCATCATAAGCGGCAAATGCACCAGAGATGGCCGCAATAAAACCCAATACTGTTTGCCAGCTGTTTTTAGCCATATCTTTCATGGGTGTTATTAAATGCTGTGCCTGCCCTTTTGATGAAAAAAATATAACCACCACTAAAAACAACAGAGCGGCTACTTTAATAACAGAAAAAAATACCTGCAGTGAGCTGCCAAATTTTACACTGATATAGTTGGCCACCGTTAAAAAAAGTATCACCAGCACCGCTAATAACTTTACCCCAATGTTTTCTAACGGAAACACATGGCCCACATAAGGTATGGTAAGCCGCAGGCTGTGTTCAGTTTCTGCAGAAAACCGGGGCAGGTGTACAAAATACTCTGTGTATTGTGCAAATACATACGCAATGGCGGCTACAGAAGCCGTATTAATTACTGCAAAAGCGGCCCAGCCGTACAAAAAGGCAAACGCGTTGCCATACATCTTTTTAAAGAACACATATTGCCCGCCGGTAACAGGCAGCATAGCGCCTATTTCGGCATTAATCATAGCCCCAATAAACGATACAATTCCGGCAAACACCCAAACCAGCAACAACAGCAACTGCGATTGCAGTTGCTGCGCCATTACAGATGGCTTCATAAAAATACTGCTGCCTATAACGCTACCGGCTACAATAGACACCGTGGCCCATAACCCTAATTTTCGTTGTAAGTTGCCATTTTGCTCCATGCTGAAACCTGTGTGCTGATATTTGTTTTATGCGTAAGAAAGATAAGGAAGAACTTGCAGAAACAGCGTAGGTTTTTTGTAACCAGCTGCAGCAACCGCTTCAGCATCGTTGCGTCGCACACTTGTGCATTTGAGATTTGAAATTTCTGATTTAAAATTTCAAATTCCCAATCAGAAATACTTAAGTTGAAGTGTCCGCCTTTTTAGCGGAACGATGATGCTATGAAAAATCACAGCTGGTACCATTAATAAAAAAGCACTGCGTTTGCAGTGCCTTATCTTTTTTTTATTGCAGCTTATGCATACAGTTCTTCTTTCAACGCTTTTACCCTCTCATCTTCCAGGTACTCATCAAAGGTGCATAGGCGATCTATAATGCCTTTAGGCGTTAATTCAATAATGCGGTTGGCAACGGTTTGCATAAAAGTATGGTCGTGGCTGGTTAATAACACAATGCCTTTATAATCGGTACACTGTTCATTAAAGCTCTGTATACTTTCCAGGTCAAGGTGGTTGGTGGGCTGATCCAGCAAAATTACATTGGGGTTTTGCAGCATCATACGGCTAAGCATGCAGCGTACTTTTTCTCCACCGCTCAGCACATTAGTCAGCTTCATAATATCGTCTCCGCTAAATAACATTTTGCCTAAGAAGCCACGTAAAAAAGGCTCGTCTGCATCAGTAACATGCGCCGGCACGTATTGACGTAACCACTCCATTAAATTTAAGCCGCCCTTAAAGAACTCGCTGTTTTCTTGTGGCAGGTAAGCTTTGGTAACCGTAGTGCCCCATTCAAACTGGCCGCTATCTGCAGCCGTTTCTCCATTTACAATATTAAAAAAGGTGGTAATGGCCAAGGGGTCTCTGCTTAACAAAGCAATCTTATCGCCTTTATTAACGGTAAAACTTACATTACTAAATAAGGCTCTGCCTTCTACACTGGCAGCCAGTTTTTCAACATTCAGAATTTGGTTACCCACCTCACGCAACTGCTGAAAAATAATACCAGGGTATTTACGGTTACTGGGTTCAATTTCTTCAATAGTTAATTTTTCCAATGCTTTTTTACGGGCAGTGGCCTGGCGGCTCTTACTGGCGTTGGCACTAAAGCGGGCAATAAAATCTATTAAAGCCTGGCGCTTATCTTCTACTTTCTTATTCTTATCGTTAATCTGGCGTGCCATTAGCTGAGAGCTTTCATACCAGAAAGTATAGTTGCCGGTAAATATTTTAATCTTGGCTCTATCCACATCGGCCACATGCGTGCAAACAGCATCTAAGAAGTGACGGTCGTGGCTCACTACCAATACAATATTTTCATAATCGGCCAAAAAGTTTTCTAACCAGCTGATGGTTTCAATATCCAGGCCGTTGGTAGGCTCATCCAGCAATAAAATATCTGGGTTACCAAAAAGTGCCTGCGCCAACAATACACGTACTTTTAAATTAGCCGGTATCTCTTTCATTAAACTGCTGTGAAAAGATTCTTTCACGCCCAGTTCACTTAATAAAGTAGCCGCATCACTATCGGCAGTATAGCCTCCCATTTCGCCAAACTCACCCTCCAATTCAGCGGCACGCATGCCATCTTCTTCAGTAAAATCTGCCAGGGCATAAATTTTTTCACGCTCCTGCATTATTTGCCAAAGCTTGGTATGGCCCATTAAAACGGTATTTAATACAGTTTGCTCGTCAAACTCAAAATGGTTTTGTTTCAATACCGCCATACGTTCGCCGGGGGTAATATCCACCACCCCTTTGTTGGGTTCAATTTCGCCGCTTAAAATTTTAAGAAAAGTACTTTTACCGGCACCATTGGCGCCAATAACACCATAACAGTTACCCTTGGTAAAGTTCAGGTTCACTTCTTCAAACAAAACTCTTTTGCCGTAGGCCAGTTTAATATCTCTAACACTAATCATAATACAGTTACTTATTTGCGCCGCAAAAGTACGGCAATACTTAATAAAAAACCGCTCCGGAAAGAAGCGGTTTTAAAACTATTTCAGCACTAATTATTTTATTTCAATACTGTTGTTCAGGTCTGCATCCACTAAAATACGGCCGCAGTTTTCGCACACAATAATCTTTTTACGCTGTTTAATTTCGCTCTGGCGTTGTGGCGGAATAGCATTAAAGCAACCACCGCAAGCATCTCTTTCCACAGGCACCACACCCAAACCATTACGGTAGTTCTTACGAATTCTGTCATAAGAATTTAATAAACGGCTTTCCACTTTTTCACGGGCTTCAGCACTTTGCTTGTTAAAATGCTTTTCTTCTTTCTCTGTGGCGGCAATAATTTTTTCCAGTTCGCCTTTTTTGTTGGTTAAAACACCTTCTTTGGCAGCCACTGCTTTTTTGGTTTTTTCTAATACCACCACTTTATCGGCAATCTCTTCGTTGGCATCTTTAATATGCTTTTCAGCCAGCTTCACTTCCAGCTGCTGCATTTCTATTTCTTTATTAATTGCTTCAAACTCGCGGCTGTTCTTTACGTTATCAGTTTGCTTCTCATACTTCTTTACCAACGCTTCTGCCTCTTTAATAGCCTCACGTTTCTGTGCAATAAACTCGTTCACACCATTTATTTCTTCCTCAATACGTGTTTGGCGGGCATGCAAACCTTGTATTTCATCTTCCAAATCACTTACCTCCATGGGTAATTCACCTTTCAATACCTGAATCTCATCCAGCTTGCTCTCAATTTTTTGTAAGGTAACCAGCGATGTAAGTCTTTCTTCTACTGAAAAATCTTTTACGGTAGCCATAGTTTATTTTATAGTTTGAAGTTTTAATATTTTTAAACCGGCATCGGTTCTCTATTCAACATCCTTGCGTCGCACCCTTCAACAGCATCTCTTCATGCATCTTTTACCTGCCGGTATAATACTGCACCGGGTTGGTAACCACACTGGTTTTAAGGCTGGCAAAGGTAGGGAATTTTTGCTGCAAAAAAGAAAGTATGAGATCGCAGGTGTATTGTTCACTTTCATAATGGCCCACATCGGCAATCACCATTTTTCCGGCTGCGTCAAAAAAATCATGGTATTTCATATCGGCCGTAATATAAATGTCCGCATTAGCAGCTAAGGCTTTGGAAATGAGGAAACTGCCAGCTCCCCCACAAATTGCTACCCGTTCAACGGGTTTACCACATAATGCCGTATGCCGCACCACAGGCACCTTAAAAACATCCAGTAATTTGCCTAAAAATTCTTCTTCATGTTGAGGAGCAGGTAAAACACCCACCACCCCGCTACCCGTTTCAGCATACTTATTTTCTAAAGTAACAATATCGTAAGCCACCTCTTCATAGGGGTGTGCTTTCAATAAAGCCTGCACCACCTGCTGCTGCAACCATGCCGCAAAAACAACTTCTAACTTCAGTTCCGTTTCCTGGTGTTGTAATCCTTGTTGGCCAACAAAAGCATGAGTGCCTTGTCCGGCTTTAAAAGTGCCGGTACCTGACACACTAAAACTGCATTCACTATAATTGCCAATATGCCCGGCCCCGGCAGCAAACAAAGCATTTCTTACTTCGTCTGCCTGCGCCGCAGGCACAAAAGTGTATAGTTTTTTTAGTTGGTTAGGACGTGCCTCTAAAACAGCAATATTTTGCAAACCCAACAGGCTGGCTATTTTTCCATTAACGCC
>JANRMC010000282.1:0-5331 GCA_033761915.1 Flavihumibacter sp. | reverse complement strand
CACGTAAGGATTTGGCTGCTGCTCAAAGGGTAGTTGAATATTGCAGCCAATAGACACACCATTGTTTTCAAAAGCACCACGGTTAGCCGCTTCCATAATACCGGGGCCGCCACCGGTCATGGTAGTAAAACCCAATTGCGCAATTCGTTTTCCAAATTCACGGGCAGCTATATAATCCGGGTGGTCTTCTTTAAACCTTGCAGAACCAAATACGGTAATGCAGGGGCCGGCAAAATGCAGTTTTCTAAAACCACGTATAAACTGTTTAAACACCCGCCATGCAAAACTTAATTCATAACTGCGGCTTTGCGGCCCCTCTAAATAAATATGCTCTTTGGGCGGAATGATGGGTTTATTTTCACTCATACTTTAAAGGTAAGCCGATTCTTTTTTTTGTTTACCAGCTTCGGTTTTTCATAGCAGCATCCTTGCGTCGCACAGTTCAGCTATGGTAAAAGGATTAGGGCGAAGGGTATAAGGCCCTATACCTTACAGCTTCCTGCTGATACCATTTCTTCTGCACAAGTGTGCGACGCAACAACTGACCAACCGCAGTTACTGCTGCCGGCTACATACTATATATAACTTTAATAACGATATTTACAGCATGTGTGGCATTGCAGGCATTCTTCAAACCAATTCAGTTAATACCACAGTTACTATTAAAAAAATGGTAGCTGTGTTAGCGCATCGCGGACCCGATGGCGAAGGCTGCTGGATGAACCCAACAGCCACAGTGGCGCTGGGCCACAGAAGACTGGCCATTATTGATACCAGCAATGCTGCACAACAACCACTGCATTATAACAACCGCTATACCATTATACATAATGGAGAGTTGTATAATTATATTGAGCTGCGCCATTTTTTGCAAAGTAAGGGTTACCGGTTTACATCGGCCGGAGACACCGAAGTAATAGTAGCTGCTTATGATTACTGGAAGAAGGATTGCCTGCAACAGTTTGATGGAATGTTTGCCTTTGCGGTTTGGGATGCACAGGAACAGGAGTTGTTTGCTGCAAGAGACCGGTTTGGTGAAAAGCCTTTTTATTATTTTAAAAATGATGATCAGTTTTTGTTTGCTTCAGAAATGAAAGCATTGTGGCAGGCCGGCGTACCTAAAAAAATAAATGGCAGGGCCTGGTTAAATTACCTGGCATTGGCACAAACACAAACCAATGCTGGCGAAACATTTTATGAAGGCATTGCTGAACTGCCGGCAGCACATTACCTGTTGTATAAAAATAAGCAGCTTACTATAACGGCTTATTGGGAGTTGGAAGTGGGTACTGAGGCAATAAGCAGTACAAAAGAGGCTATTGAAAAATTTACTGCATTGTTTACAGATGCCGTAAACAAACGTTTAAGAAGTGATGTGTCTGTTGGTATCAGCCTTAGCGGTGGCTTAGATAGTTCGTCTGTTGCTGCTGTAATTAAACAATTGGGGCAGCAACCCGCTAGTTTCTCAGCTGTGTTTCCGGGTTTTGAAAGAGATGAAAGCCATTATATAAAAGAAGTGGTAAGCTATAGTGGTTTAAGTAACCACCAGGTAACACCCACGGCGGCCGGCTTTATTGCCGATTTTGAAAAACTATGTTATCACCAGGAAGAACCCTTTCAATCGGCCAGCGTTTACACACAATATAAAGTGTATGAACTGGCAGCGGCAAACAACGTAAAAGTATTATTAGACGGGCAGGGCGCCGACGAAACACTGGCTGGCTATAACCAACATTTTAACTGGTACTGGCAGCAATTACTGGCTGCTTTTAAATGGCAATTGTATAGTAAAGAACGCAAAGCTGCCAAAGAAAAAAATATAAATACCGGGTGGACGTATAAAAATATAGCGGCTGCTTTTTTACCGGTTGCTGCCGCCTCGCAGTTAGAGCAAGATAAAATTAACCGCATCAAACAACACGCTTGGCTTGCCCCGGATTTTATAGGCGCTTATTACAGCAACTATTTTTCGGTGCAGCGGCCAGCCATCAGTACCTTAAACCAGGCTTTGCATTATCATACCACACAAATGGGTTTGACGGCTTTATTGCGCTATGCAGACAGAAACAGCATGGCGCATGGCTGTGAGGTGCGGTTACCATTTTTAAGTCATGAGCTGGTGAGTTTTGTATTTAGCTTGCCAGCTTCATTAAAAATAAAAGAAGGGTTTAGTAAATATATTTTAAGGGCTGCTATGCAAACACAGCTACCGGCCTCCATATGCTGGCGCACCAATAAAATTGGTTTTGAGCCACCACAAGAATTGTGGATGCAGGAAACAGCAACACAACAATATATACATGCTGCAAAAGAAAAGCTGGTGGCTGCTGGTATTTTAAAAGCCGGAGTATTGCAACAAAAAATTCAGCCACATGCGGCGCATGCGGCTGAAAACAACGACTGGCGTTTTTTAGTGGCTGCAAAGCTTTTATAAAGCAGGCTGTTTTTTATATTTTTTCTGTACTTCCATATTGCGGTCGTTATCTACTTTTAATGTTATCCAGCTGCTGGCATCTTCAACATTAATGTAGTAATTAATGGCATCACCTACCGTGTATTCTGTTACATCTGTGGCGGTGCGTTTGGGGTAGCGGGTCTGCACTTTACAAACAATATCTACCGGCAACTGGCTGGCCATATAGTAGCGTAAAGAGCTTAGGAAGTTACCCTCTTCATCGTACCGCACAACGGCTCTTACTGTACCTTGTTTAAAATTTACGGTATAAATATTTTCTGCTTCGCTCCATTTAATATCTTCTGCATTGGCAAAAGAACTGTTGAAGGCTTTTAATACTTTTTCGTTCACACCGGTGGGTGTGGCAAATGCCGTGCAGCTTATAATTACCGCAGCAGCAATAACCAATAACTTTTTCATATGATGTGTGTTTAAAAATTATTTTTTAAGTAAGCCAATATCGGCTCTTTCATATTTTTCTGCTATTTCAGTATTGCCTTCGGCATCGGCGTGCAGGGTATACCATTTTTTATCATCGTACATTTTAATTACGTACAAAACCGTTTTATCATCGGCTACTTCTGTAACACCAAACAGTGTTTTACCGGTATAGCGGTTGGTAACAGCATTGTAAATATTTAAAGGCAACAGACTGGGTGCATAGCTGCGGCTGGAACTGATGATGTTGCCCTCTTTATCATAATTTACCCGGGTTTGCACAGAAGATAATAAAAAGCTTACTGAGTAGTGGCTCTCATGTTCAGACCACTTTACTTCTTCTGCGGCTTTAAAAGTGGCTTTAAAATTTTTAAGCACTCTTTCATTAATGTCTGGCAATGGGTTGGCAAAGCTGATAGCAGTAAATACAACTGCTATTGCGGTGATGATTGTTTTTTTCATGACTAAAAGATTTGATGATTCTTGATGAATGACCACACAAAGCTAATAGCCTGTAAAACCTATGTCAATGCTATTAGTACCGGGGGCTTTTTCTTGATAAGAAGGAGTGTAACATTGCGTTAACAATCAAAAATAATGTTGCCGTTAAATTAATGAAACCCTTTGCTGGCAAGCCTTACAGCATGTTACAGTAAAAGTATTCTTGTGCGGTTAAGCTACTGTTAAACTATAAATGCAATAACTGCCGGCATATACATGATAACCGAACCGGTATTTCTCAGCTATTCTACGCATATTTGCAAACTGAAATTAAGTATATGAAATGAGCCATAAAATTTTGTGGCGAATATCATGTGACAAAATCTTAAAACAAAAAATAACACATGAAAGAAGCAACCAGATACATACATGCCGGCTCTCACCCAGACCCCAGCACCGGTGCAATAATGACACCCATTTACCAAACCTCTACCTATGTGCAGGAAGCACCTGCTGTAAATAAGGGGTATGAATATGCACGCAGCCAAAACCCTACCCGCACTGCTTTAGAAGAAGCATTGGCTGTAATTGAACATGGTAAATACGGACTGGCTTTTGGTAGCGGTGTGGCAGCAACCGATGCTGTATTAAAATTATTACAACCCGGCGATGAGGTAATAACCGGCAACGATTTGTATGGCGGCTCTTATCGCCTGTTTACCAAAATTTATCAAAAGTTTGGTATCAAATTTATTTTTACAGATACTACTGTTATCAGTAACATAGAAAATAATATTACAGCCAACACCAAACTCATCTGGCTGGAAACACCCACCAATCCGCTAATGAATATTACAGACATTGCAGCCGTAACTGCATTGGCTAAAAACAAAAACATATTGGTGTGTGTGGATAATACATTTGCCTCGCCGTATTTGCAAAACCCGCTGCTGCTGAATGCAGATATAGTAATGCACTCTGTAACCAAATACCTGGGTGGCCATAGCGATGTAATACAAGGGGCATTGATGCTGAATGATGCAGCGTTGAGAGAGCAATTGTATTTCATACAAAAAAGCTGTGGCGCAGTACCCGGTCCATTAGATTGTTTTTTGGTATTGCGCGGCATTAAAACATTGCATGTAAGAATGCGCCAGCACTGCGAAAACGGCCGCATTGTTGCACATTTTTTGCAAAACCACCCCAAAGTGGCAAAAGTGTATTGGCCCGGTTTTGATAACCACCCCGGCCATGCCATTGCCAAAAAACAAATGAAAGACTTTGGCGGTATGATTTCTTTTGAACTGGAAAACGACAGTGTGGATGAAGCGAAAAGAGTACTCTCTTCCACGCATTATTTTTCACTGGCAGAAAGTTTGGGTGGTGTAGAGTCGCTCATCAATCACCCCGCAACGATGACGCATGCATCCATACCCCGCGATGAGCGTAATAAAAACGGTCTTTCAGATGCACTCATTCGCCTGAGTGTAGGTATAGAAGATGCAGAAGACCTGGTGGCCGATTTGCAGCAGGCTATTGGCTAAAACATCCCTTTCTTAGTATACAACCCCGCTCTGTTGGCGGGGTTTTTTTATGAAGCCGGCAGTACCACTCCGGTTGGGCGGCCGTTGCGTCGCACACTTCAGCAGCAGAAAAGGCATCAGGTGTAAGGGCCTAAACCTTATGCCCGATACCTTTTACCATAGTTGAAGTGTGCGACGCAACGATAGCTGAAAAAACTACTACTGCTCATATCAAAAAAAACCCTTTATATTGCCAGTGTAACTAAAGGCAAACAAAGCCCGAAAACCCATAGCAGGAAAAAAAGGTTTTGTATCTTTAACGACATCTTTTTTTGTTACAAATCAGTTATTTTAGCAACCAAAACAGGCCAAAGAGGGAATAATGAAATACGAAATTAAACAGGTAGATAAGTTCAGGTTTATAGAAGTAGGCGAGGGCGAACCCCTGGTGTTGCTGCACGGTTTGTTTGGTGC
>JANRMC010000281.1:0-38939 GCA_033761915.1 Flavihumibacter sp. | reverse complement strand
AAATATGCTTTTTTAATTACCCTGGTGCATGAAATAGCTCACCTGATAACTTTTACACAATACCATAACCGTGTGGCAGCGCATGGCAAAGAGTGGAAAAATAATTACCGGCAACTGCTATTGCTTTTTTTGCCGCTGGCTATTTTTCCGTCAGATATACGGGCTGCCTTAGAAAGTTCTTTACACAACCTGCCCGCCAGCAGTTGTGCCGATGAAGGATTGATGCGGGTGCTAAGAAACTACGATGCTAAAGAAGAAGGTATGTACCTGGTGGAAGATTTACCAGAAGGCAGCCTCTTTGCTTTAGCAGATGGCCAGGTTTTTAAAAAAGGAAAAAAGCTGCGCAAACGCATACAGTGCGTGGCTGTTAACAGCGGTAAACTATACCTGTTTAGCCCTGTGTATGAAGTAAAAATGGTTTCTTAAACAATGCAACTTGTTGCAACCCGATTCGGTCTTAGATTTGCACTTAGTATTAATAATCAAAAAACTATTTATGAAAAAAATTTCAACCTTCATCCTGGCTGCCCTGCTAACCGGCTTTGCCACACAAGCACAAACAGATAAAGAAGATTGGATGGTAGGTGGCAACCTTAGCATTAACACTACCCAAAACAACAGCCAGTTCAGCCTATACCCTTCTGCCGGTTATTTCTTTGCAAAAAACTTTGCTGCTGGTACACAAATAGATTTATCGTTTGGTAAAAATGGAAGCACTAAATTTTCAACAGTAGGTATCAGCCCTTTTGCCCGCTTGTATTTTGATTTAAAAGAAGATCATTTCAAACCATTGATTCAATCCAGCTTTGGTGTATCATCTACATCTACCAAGCACCCGGTATTGGGTAACAGCACCAATACTTTTACCAATTTTTTTATAGGTGGCGGTGGTGCTTATTTTATTAACCGTAATGTGGCTATGGATATTTTAGCAGGATATTACAGAAGCAAAAACAAAAACTTTGATGCGAATGGAGGTTTTTCATTCCGCATAGGTTTTCAGGTACATTTATTGGGTAACGAAGTAAAAGAGACGCTGAAAAAATAAAATAAACTTATATAAAAAATGAAGCCGGTACTAGTACCGGCTTTATTCTTTATAGTTCTTTTATCATCCACACATCGCAACCAAAATGCCCGGTATTACCCATGGGGCCTTTCAAATATTCAAAGCCAAACTTTTCATATACGCTCACGGCTTTTTTTAACTCTGGCATGGTTTCTAAATATACTTTTTGGTTACCCATGGTTTTTGCTGCCTGCAAACATTTACTGATTAATAAACGGCCCAATCCCTTGCCTCTTGAAGCCGGCGACAAATACATTTTTACCAATTCCACCACTCCGTTGGGTAACCCTTTAGATGGAAAGATACCGGCACCACCCAGCATTACACCGTTTTCTTCGGCAATAAAATAAATGCTGCCCGGCGTTTGAAAAAGCCTGTATAAATCATCGGTGGTTTCATCGTAGTAAACCGTGCCTGGTTTATTGGCACCAAATTCAGCTAATGAATTTCTTATAATAACTGCAATAGCTGCATTATCCTGCGGTTGAATTTGCCTGATTACAATACCTTCCATGCCTGCGAAGGTAACTGGTTTGAAGTATGTACTTTGTAGAATGCTTACTACCCCAGCAAAGCGGCTACTGTATAAAACACCGCGTAGGTAATAGCAATAACAAATAAGAAGGTTTTAGATGCGTTTTTCATAGTGCAAACAATTGGTTGGTTTTAGAGGTATAGCGCAAAAATAACGCCAACAAGTGCCTCCAAAGTATTTTAACATTAGGTTTTTTTTCTATGCTTTTTTTAATTGCCGCCGTTGTTGTACCTCTTGCCGTACTACAATGAAGCCGGCCTTCTGGTAATTGGGCAATGCCTTCGGATGATCGAGTGTGCAGGTATTTAACTGTACTTTGGTCTTACCAAAACTCCATGCTCTGGCAATTACCCATTGTAAAAAAAAATGCCCCCAACCTTTACCAATAAAGGCAGGCATTAAACCAAAATATTGTATTTCCACAAAACTGTCGGTAATTACAAACTCTGCAAAACCCGCATCCACTCCGTTTACCTGCATTACATAAATGGTGGTATTGTCTGTATTTATAAGTATCTCTAAAGACGCATCTGGCAGCACCATTCTATCCAGCCAACTATACGCTTCACCAACACCATAATAATAGCGGCGATATTTTGCTGCTTCAATTGGCTTGGGTAAAATATAAAAATCAACACCCGGTTGTATGGTAACAGGCACCCGGGGGGCCGCATTCATTTCCAAAAAATAAGTAGTGGCTGCCACTAATTCTATGTTGCTTTCATCAATGGTGTTCATATACCCGTTGTTTACTATTTAAAAAAATCCCGCTGTAAAAACAGCGGGATGCAATATTGTAAAACCGTTTTGTTTTTTTAAGCTACCGCCTTTTTTACAAGGTCTGCGGCCTCACTCAACAAAATAGCGCTTTGTACTTTTAAACCGCTTTCGTCAATCAGTTTTTTAGCTTCTGTAGCATTGGTGCCCTGCAGGCGTACAATAATAGGCACAGTAATGTTACCTAAATTTTTATACGCATCAATTACACCTTGTGCCACCCGGTCGCAACGCACAATACCACCAAAAATATTAATCAAAATAGCTTTTACGTTGGGGTCTTTTAAAATAATTTTAAAGCCCGCTTCCACCGTTTGTGCATTGGCAGTACCACCTACATCTAAGAAGTTAGCTGGCTCACCACCGGCTAATTTAATCATATCCATCGTAGCCATTGCCAAACCAGCGCCGTTTACCATACAACCTACGTTACCATCCAGCTTCACAAAGTTCAGGTTGTATTTACCGGCTTCTACTTCTGTAGCATCCTCTTCACTAATATCACGCAGGGCTTCTAAATCTGCATGACGCATTAAGGCATTATCATCCAGATTCATTTTACAATCTACTGCTATAATTTTTTCATCGCTGGTTTTAAACAGCGGGTTAATTTCCAGCATGCTGCAATCTAAACCAACATAGGCGTTGTATAAATTGGTTACAAACTTTACACAGTTCTTAAACGCTTCTCCGCTCAGGCCTAAGTTAAAGGCAATTTTGCGTGCCTGAAAACCCTGCAACCCACCACCGGGGTGTACCCACTCTTTAAAAATTTTCTCAGGGGTATCATGCGCCACATCTTCAATGTTCATACCTCCTTCGGTGCTGTACATAATCACGTTCATACCTTTTGAACGATCTAATAAAATACTCAGGTAGTATTCTTTTACCGGGTTAGGACCGGGATAATAAACATCCTGTGCCACTAAAATTTTGTTTACCACTTTACCGGCAGAGCCTGTTTGTATGGTAACCAGTGTGCCACCCAAAATATTGGTAGCAATTTGTTTTACATCTTCTGCACTTTTACCAACAGCCACACCGCGTTGCTCAGTACCTTCTATTTTACCCTTACCACGACCACCAGCATGAATTTGTGCCTTTACCACCGCAAAGCTGTTACCGGTTTGCACTTTAATTTGTTTGTATGCTTCTTCAGCAGCGCCAGCCGTATCAACAGGAATGCCTTCCTGAACCGGCACATTGTATTTTTTTAGCAGTTCTTTAGCCTGGTATTCGTGTAGGTTCATATTTTATAAAATTTGTGCGAAGATAAGGCAAACCACATTTTAAAATGCCCGGTTTTTACCGTCATATCTTACTATTTCAGGAGAATTTTTGGTTACCAGCCCTGGTAATGCTAACCAGACAACTGTTGCGTCGCACACTTCAGCTGAAGGGTGCGACGCAACAATGCTTAATAGCAGCACTACTGCCGGTTACCAAAAAAATTTAAATGCAAAATTGCTTAATGGCCAATACGTACATCCATATCTTCTAAAGCAACCCCTTTTGTTTCTGGCATCATAAAACGAACAAACAGTAATTGCAATACCATCATTGCTGTAAAGAAGGCAAAGATGTAAAAGGGTCCGTTGGGGTTATCGCCAGAAGCAAACAAAGGAAACACCTGTGCAATAATTGCAGCAAACAACCAGTGTGTGGTGCTGCCCAGGCTTTGGCCGTTGGCACGGGCTTCGTTCGGAAAAATTTCGCTGATGAAAACCCAGATTACTGTGCCCTGCCCAATGGCATGCGATGCTATAAAAACAAACACCCAGATAACCGTACCATCAAAATGCTGCGTTTTAAACGCATAGGCCAATAAGCCCAATGAAATAATATAACCCACAGAGCCAATATACATCAGCACACGGCGGCCCAGCTTATCTATTAAAGCAAGGCCCAGCATAGTAAATATGAGGTTAATTAAACCCACACCGGCAGAAGATAAAAAGGCGGCCGACTTACCCAGCCCGGTTAACTCAAACACCCGTGGTGCATAATAAATAATGGCATTGATACCAGATACCTGGTTAAAGAAGGCAATTAAAAAGGCTAGTAATATTAGCCAACCATATTTTTTTGTAAAAAACTGGCCCAATGAAATTTTAGCCGTTTTGTTTTTTGAGGCTTCAATGGCTGCCAGTGTGGAGGATGCGTTTTCTGCATCAATCTGGTTCAACACCTGCAACGCCGCCTGGGGGTTATTCTTTTTTAATACCAGCCAACGCGGACTTTCTTCTAACAAATAAGTGAGGGCAGTAAACAGTAAGGCAGGTATACCTACAATACCCAGCATCCAGCGCCAATCGTTTTGTATGCCCTGTAAAAAATAATTGCATACATAAGCCATCATAATACCAAATACAATATTAAACTGAAAGAGCGCTACCAGCCTGCCCCTTTTTTTTGCCGGGGCTATTTCTGAAATATACATGGGTGCCACTACCGATGAGGCACCAATGGTAAAGCCACCTGCAAAACGAAAAATCATAAACGTATACACATCCTGCGCAATGGCAGAACCAACAGCAGAAACAAAAAATAATAAGCCCACCCAAAACAAACTTTTTTTACGGCCAAGGGCATCTGCAAAAAAGCCGCCGGATAATGCGCCAAACACAGTACCATACAAAGCAATTGAAATAGCCCAGCCATGCATGGTATCGCTAAGGCTCCATAATTTTTGTATGGTTTGTTCGGCACCAGAAATTACGGCCACATCCATACCAAATAAAAAGCCACCCAATGCAATGGTAAGCGACCAGAAAAAAAGTTTGTTATTATTCATATAAGCAAGTTGAAAAGAAGAAGAAAATAGTTTTGTTTTTAAATATAACACTCTAAACAATACCAAAACAAAGCCGGCAAAAACTAAAACGTTTGCGTACAATAATTTTTTTATGTGCCCATATTTTCTGATTAACTTTCCTGCAAACAGTTTTACCAATGAAA
The DNA here is from genome assembly GCA_033761915.1 of Flavihumibacter sp. Classification (GTDB taxonomy): domain Bacteria; phylum Bacteroidota; class Bacteroidia; order Chitinophagales; family Chitinophagaceae; genus JACMLD01. Next base: position 33,600 of record JANRMC010000281.1, on the reverse strand, counting down.
TACCTGATTGCCTTGTTGGTTATAACCGCCACCGGCAAACCATATAAACCCGATACCTTAAAAATTGCCGCACCACCAAAATATAAACTGGTGTGGAGCGATGAATTTAATGGCAATGGCATGCCCGATACCACCAAATGGAATTATGATGTGGGTGGACATGGCTGGGGTAATAACGAGTGGCAGTATTATACTCATAACCGTTCTGCCAACGCCCGGTTAGAAAACGGCAATCTGATTATTGAAGCTATTAAGGAAAAATGGGCAGGCAGCAACTATACTTCAGCAAGGCTGGTTACAAAAGGCAAAGGAGATTGGCAATATGCTAAAATAGAAGTGCGGGCCAAATTACCAAAAGGCCGTGGCACCTGGCCTGCTATCTGGCTTTTGGCCAGCACTAACCCATTTAAATGGCCCGATGACGGAGAGATTGATATTATGGAACATGTGGGGTACGACCAGGGGCGTGTGCATGGCAGTGTACATTGCAAAAAATATTACCACAGTATTGGCACCCAAAAAACAGCCAATACTATGGTACCCGACTGCAGTGAAGCATTTCATGTGTATAGTGTTGAATACACTGCAGAAAAAGTAACCATTGGAATAGATGGTAAAGATTTTTTTGAGTTTACCAATGAAAAAACAGGTTACAATGCCTGGCCTTTTGATAACCGCATGCATTTATTGCTGAATATTGCTGTGGGCGGCAACTGGGGTGGTGGCAAGGGGGTGGATGAAAGCATTTGGCCGCAAAAAATGGAAGTGGATTATGTGCGGGTATACCAGAAAAAATAATGCTGCTATCTGAACACATACTGAAGGGTGCCCCGAAAATTTTGCACAAACCTATTCGGGGTTTACAACGAGCAAGGATGTTGCCATGTGCACTACTGCCTGCCCCCTACTTCTTATGTTGTTTGTAAATACGTGCCGTTTGAAGCAATACGGCCATTAAAATAATAGCCAGTCCAAAGTAGAAACTGTTTTTTAATTCTTTGTTTTCGTGGTATACCACAAAAGCCAGTAAGATGCCATAGACCGGTTCAAGATTATAAGTGAGATTAACGGTGAAGGCAGAAATTTTTTTAAGTGCATTGGCCGATAAATGAAAAGCCCACACCGAGCAAAGCCAGCTGAGTACCAGCAACCAAAACCAATCGCTTAAAACGGGTATAAAATACTGCGTGGGAAAAAGAAAAAGGTATAAAGGCAACAAAGCTGTTAAAACTAAAAAGCCACCACTCATTTGCCAGGTTAATAATGTTTCTGCATTCATACGCTGCATAAAACGCCGGTTGTACACCGGAAATAAAGCCCCCAGCAAGGCAGATACCAGCCCTACCGCAATACCAATTTTATAAGAAGGGTCAAACTGAAAAATGATATAGATACCCAGCATTACCAACAGCCCCAATAACAAATCAATTTTATTAAACCGATGGTTATTGATTAAGGGTTCAAATACTGCTGTAAAAAAACCAACCGCAGAAAAGCAAACCAATGCCACAGAAATATTGGAGTATTTAATACTGCCGTAAAAGCTTAACCAATGCAAGGCAGCAATGCCGCCCACCCCTATAATTGCAGCTATTTCCTTTTTACTGATGGGCTGTATTTTTTTCTGGTAACCAAACAAACACCACATGGTAGCAGCACTCAGCAGTAAACGATACCATACCAGCATGGCTTCATTAAGGGTTATTAAACGACCCAGTAAGCCTGTAAAGCCAGCTAAGAAAACAGCAATATGTAATTGTAGAAAAGCTTTCTTCATGTATTACTAAGAAAGCAAAGATGCAATTATTGGCGGGTTTTGGCGTACACTTCTTTATTTACAGAAGGAAATACGGTTTCTTCCGGTGTATTTTTTACCCGGTTACGGTAGTTTTTAAACAGGCTTTGCCAGCGCAGGTTTAAAACACCCAGCACCCCTTCTTTAATAATGCCTTTATGCATTTTTGAATTGCCCAGCTTTCTATCCTGAAAAAGAATAGGCACTTCTTTTATTTTAAAGCCCAGTTTCCAGGTAGCAAATTTCATTTCTATCTGAAAGGCGTAGCCCACAAATTTTATTTCATCCAGGTTAATCGCCTCCAACACTTCCCGGGTGTAACAAACAAACCCTGCTGTGGCATCTTTAACCGGTATCCAGGTAATCAATTGCGTATAAATAGAAGCTCCTTTTGAAAGCAGTTTACGGTCCCAGGTCCAATTAATGGTGCCTCCTCCTTTAACATACCTCGATCCTACGGCCAGCCCTGCACCCTCAACTGCACAAGCTTTGTACAGCCGGTCAAGATCATTTGGGTTATGAGAAAAATCGGCATCCATTTCAAAGATATATTTATACCCATGCGCAATGGACCACTTAAACCCATGTATATAAGCCGTACCAAGGCCTAATTTACCTTTACGTTCTTCTATAAATAATTGCCCGTTGTATTGTTGTTGCAGTTCTTTTACAATTTGTGCAGTACCGTCAGGTGAGCCATCATCAATTACCAGCACATGAAAGCCCTGTTGCAAACCAAATACAGCAGCTAATATGGCTGCAATATTTTCTTTTTCGTTGTAGGTGGGTATAATTACAATCTTTTCCAAGCCGGCTGGTATAAATCTGTTAGGTTGCGAAAATACAGTTTTTTGGTGGCTCGTTTTTACACTGTATTTCCACTGTTATTAATTATCCCTTTTTTAACAGGGTGCGGTTCAAAATTTCGGTCAGCTTTTGTTTGGTGTGCAGCGGAAAATCGCCTTTCATCATCCAATCGTAGTACTGTGGTTCTGCCTTTAAAACTTCTGTAACCGGACGGCCCTTATGCTTACCAAAGTTAAACACCTCCACACCCTTCTCCATTACAAAGCGGCGGGCAAAATCCACAATCATGTCATCTCCGGTAAACTTTAAAATGCTGTCAATATTATTTCCCAGATTAGGATAGCGGTCTACCTGTGCTTCTAAAATTTCCAGGGTGGCAGTTGCATCTGCTTCTGCGCTGTGCGCATCGGTCAGTTCTTTCTGGCAATAAAACTTATAGGCCGCACCCAATGTTCTTTGTTCCATCATATGAAACACTTTTTGCACGTCTACCATTTTACGGCCTTTCATATCCAGCTCAACGCCTACTCTTAAAAATTCTTCCATTAATAAAGGCACATCAAAGCGGTTAGAGTTGTAACCACCCAGATCGCAATTATCCAAAAACTGTTTTATTTCTCCGGCTATCTTTTTAAAAGTAGGGGCGTCTTTCACCATCTCATCGGTAATGCCATGCACTTCGCTGCTGCCGGCCGGTATTGGCATTTCGGGGTTTACCAACTTACGGTACACTTTTCTGCTGCCGTCTGCCAACAGTTTTACAATAGCAATTTCAACAATGCGGTCGGTACTCAGGTTAATGCCTGTAGTTTCCAAATCAATAAAGGCTAAAGGACGCGTTAACTGTAACATAAACTTCTTTCTTTACAAGTTTTTAAGGGTGTTACCGGCAGTAGTGCAATGGGCAACAGCGGTTGCGTCGCACCGGTTAACAGCATATCGCTTATTAACTTTTTTTACCGGCAGGCTGCAAATGTAGGTATTCTATACCGGCCTAACTCATTGCCACAGAAAGTATTTAAGCACAATTAGCCCATATTTAAAAAAAATCTAACAAGGGCCTATTGCACAAGCCATTTATTTATTGTTTCTTTATGCTCTCATCTCACTATCCCCTGAAAACAAGTTAGCTTACTCCGTCATCCTTCTTCCTACAGAACAGGCCAAACAGTATCCGTTTTAACCACCACTGTTTGTATTCTTAAACTTTAAATACCACAAAATGAAAGCTAAATTGTTAATTGTAATCCTTGTAATTGCCGCTGGCATGTCATTAACTTCTTGTACATCTTCAAGAAGCGGTTGTAAATCTACCGCTGGTTATGTAGGTTACGGTGGCAGATAATACAGATCTGTTTTCAAAAACAATCAACATATCTCTGATAGAAGGTTACCCCGTATGGTTATACAGGTAACCTTTTTTATTTTTGTGGTATGAACTGGATTGATTTAACTACCCAAGAACAATTGGATGCATTAGTAAATGCCTCAGCACAACAGCCACAAATTATTTTTAAGCATTCTACCCGCTGTTCTATAAGCACTCTGGCCAAAGCACGTTTAGAACGCAGTTACCAGCCTATTGGCGCCAATTTCTATTACCTGGATTTATTGCGCCACCGCCACCTGTCTGATGCAATTGCCCGGCTTTTTCATGTGCACCACGAATCGCCACAGGTTTTAGTAATAAAAAATGGGGCTTGTGTATATACAGAAAGCCATAGCGGTATTAATATGGATGATATTAGTGAACAGGTAGCGGCTTAGTTAATTTTTGCTAAAGTTATTTTATGCACTGCCGTTAACTGGTGCGACGCAAGGATGTTGCCATGAAAAACATATGCTGGTAACCTGATTATTGCCTGCTATAAAAGTATAGTTGTTGTGGCAGCGTACCCAACTGTTCACTTAAAGTAAAAAAGCCATTGTTGCTATTGGCAAAACAAACGGCCTCACCCTGTGGCTCTGGCAGATAGCCAAGTACGATGTAGTTTGACTGCAACCCTTTATCAATAGCTGTGCCGCCCGCCTTTGTGTAATAGTACAGGTTGCCATAAGTTTTAATAATTATTTCTGTGCCGCCGGCATTGATGGCAGCACTTACCACCCCATTGTAGGGCAACTCTGTAATAAAAGCGGCGGTATTTATACTGGTAGTGCTTTGCGGATAGGGTAATTTATATACCCGGCTTTTAGCTTCTCGTTTGGTAAGAATGTATATGTCTTTGGTTGCCGGGTCAATTAAAAAAGCTTCTGCATCACGGGCACCATCGCTGTACACAAACTCAATTTTATCTATGGTAAAAACAGTGTCTGTGTTTTGCACGGGTTCTTCAAAACGGTAAAAGAAAGCAGAACTGTACACCGCATTGTTATCGCCAATTTCTGCCAGGTAAATATAATTTTTGCCAGCAACCGGACCATTGGCCAGAGCAATATCCTCCCAGTCTCTGTTGGTGGTGTTTTTTAGAAATATTTTTTTTGCCGACAGCGCTGTATGGTTCATTAAATAGAGTTGTGTGGCATTGCCCCCATCTTCCTGCACCCATAAAAAGCCTGCATTTGTTTTACTGTCTGCAATGCCAGATGCTTCTTTAACAGGTGGATTTACCAAAGCTGTGGTGGGTGTACTGCTAAACGGAAATGGCGGGTTGCTCTTTTTTTTGCAACCTACTGAAAGCAACAGCAGCACAAGAGCAATGTATACAGAGTACCTATAATTCAGCATTTGCATTCAGTACTTTTTTAGATTACTACAACGTTTTAATCATATCAAAATTTTGCATGCCGTTCTGATAAAAGCTTCCTATAAGCTGGTAACCTTGCTTTTTATAAAAAGATACTGCTTTTTCATTGCCAGCCTGCACCCCACCCCACAGCACAATATTTTTTTGATGGTGCTTTTTTAATTGCATTTCTAAATACTGGTTGATGGCCGTACCCAACCCGCTGCTTTGCCAGGCATCTGCCACTGAGGGGGCAAAGCTTACCGTTTCAGTATAATTATAAAATTGGTTGCGGTTGGCATAGCGGTTAAAATCGGCCGGTAACATGCCCTGCCTTAGCAGCATATAAGCCACTATTGCATGGGTTGCAATATCTGTAGCTACAAAAGCAGTATAACCAATACTATTATTACGGCAAATGGCCATTACAGAAACGGCATCAAACGCATGCGGGGCATAACGGCTTTGGGTTAGCGGAGACAGGTTTAAAAAATACTGATGCAGCGCAACTGCATCTGAGGTGCCTGCAAGGCTTATCAATACTGTTTTATTATTAAGCTTTATTTGCATGTAGTGTGTTACGCAAATATAATTGCCGGGTATCAATTTTTTAATACACAGAACACAGCATTCTTTTACATTTGTCAAAACTATTTTACATGCGTACGCTACTTGCTGCTATTCTTTTTTTATTTAGCTTTCTCAGTGTTAACCTGCAGGCCCAGCAAAAAACCAATCTCAACGTTGGAGTAAGCCGTCCAAAATTAGTGGTAGGCATTATGGTAGACCAGATGCGCTGGGATTACCTCTACAGGTTTAATGAAAGATTTGCTGCCAATGGTGGTTTTAAAAGAATGCTGCAGGATGGTTTTACCTGCGAAAATACGTTTATCCCTTACACTCCTACTGTTACAGCCTGCGGCCACACATGTGTGTATACCGGTTCTGTACCATCTATACATGGCATTACGGGCAACAGCTGGTGGGATAGCGAACAGCAGCGTGCCGTTTATTGCTCAGAAGACAAAAACGTAAATACAGTTGGTAGCAACTCAACCGCCGGCAAAATGAGTCCGCGTAACATGCTTACCACCACTATTTGCGATGAACTAAGACTTGCAACTAATTTTAAAAGCAAGGTAATTGGGGTGGCATTTAAAGATAGAGGTAGTATTTTACCAGCAGGCCATAGTGCCAATGCCGCTTACTGGTACGATACAAAAAACGGCAACTGGATTACGTCTACTTACTATATGGATGCATTACCAGCATGGGTAAATCAGTTTAATAATAAAAAGCTGGCTGATGCTTATTATGCCAAAGGATGGAACACCCTATACCCTATTAACACTTACACGCAAAGCACAGCTGATGTAAAAGCATATGAGGGTAAACCTTTTGGTACCGATCAAACTGGTTTTCCGTACGACTTTAGCAAATCTGTTGGCACCAATTATGGAACCATTTATACCACACCATATGGCAGCAGCTTTACTCTGGAAATCGCAAAAGCTGCCATTGACGGAGAAGCTTTGGGACAAGACGCGGTAACCGATTTTCTGGCAGTAAGTTTTTCTGCACCCGATGCTATTGGACATGTATTTGGACCGAACTCTATAGAAACAGAAGACACTTACCTGAGATTGGATAAAGACCTTGGTGCATTATTAGATTATCTTGATTTAAAAGTGGGAAAAAATCAATACACTGTTTTTTTAACGGCTGACCACGGCGTAGCACATATACCTGGTTTTTTAAAAGAAAACAAAATTCCTGGCGGATTAATGACTGATGATGTTTTCTTAAAAGAATTAAACAGCCAGATAAAAGAACAGTATGGTGTTGAAAAGGCCATTGCAAGTTTATATAACTACCAGGTGCATTTAAATCATGTAATGATAGACTCTCTAAAAGCCGATGAAGAGGCAATAACCCGGCACATAATAAAATACCTTAAAAAACAAGACTGCGTGGCGCAGGTTATAGAGATAGATGAACTGATGGAGGCGCCATTAAACAACCAATTAAAACAAATGCTGGCAAACGGCTATTTTCCTAAAAGAAGCGGCGATATACAAATTATTTTAAAGCCCGGTTATATTGATGGCGGTACCACCGGCACCACCCACGGACTATGGAACCCATACGATAGTCATATTCCGCTGTTATGGTATGGCTATGGTATTAAAAAAGGCAAACTGCACCGTGAAACCTATATGACAGATATAGCCCCCACAATGGCAGCACTGCTAAAAATTCAAATGCCCAATGGTAGCGTTGGCAAAGTAATAGAAGAGGTATTAAAGTAATCAGGCCAATTGTGGCGTATACAAGGTGCTTTCATTGTCTTCATCTTCCTGCTGGTTGGTAAAAATGCTGTATACCACGGCCATTTCGGTTGGCTTTTTATCTACCTCTGGTTTAGGTACCATGTTTTTAATAGCCTCTGGCAGTTGCATAACCTTATTAGAAAGATGCGTGGTGAATTGAATGAGCTTGTTCATAAATATTGGATTTAGGATGATGGTTACAGGATATTTAGCAATTACTGGTTAAAATAGCCCAATTTGTAAATACACTGTTCAAACACATTGCTTTTTTTCAACATCTAAATGTATTATTTATATCCCCCTCTAAGCTTACCCGAAATAAAAATTGGGTACGCCATTGAAAAATATGCCTGAAAGAAAGCAGCAGCAACTTCAATTTATTCAGTAAACGGGTGTTAGTTTTAATCACAGTTTCAATTATATTTGCGGCCTAAATACCTCCAGCATGCATTTTCAATTGAACGAAGAGCATTTAATGATTCAGAAAGCCGCCCGTGATTTTGCCCAAACAGAATGTTTACCCGGTGTTATTGAAAGAGACGAGCACCAGAAGTTTCCTAAAGAGCAAATCTTAAAATTAGCAGACCTTGGTTTTATGGGTATGATGGTAAAACCAGAGTACGGCGGTGCCGGCATGGATACCATCAGCTATGTGCTGGCAATGGAGGAAATTAGTAAGATAGATGCCAGTGTAAGCGTGGCCATGAGTGTAAACAACAGTCTTGTTTGTTATGGACTGCAAGAGTTTGGAACTGAAGAGCAAAAACAACAGTATTTAACCCCATTGGCACAAGGTAAAAAAGATGGTGAGCTCTATATTGGTGCCTTTTTGTTAAGCGAACCAGAAGCCGGCAGCGATGCCACTTCGCAGCGCACCACGGCAGAAGATAAAGGCGATTACTATTTATTAAACGGCACCAAAAACTGGATTACTAATGGCAATAGCGCCAGCGTATATCTGGTAATGGCGCAAACCGATGCCAGTAAAGGAAGCCGCGGCATTAACACATTTATTGTAGAAAAAAACTGGCCCGGCGTTACCGTGGGTGCCAAAGAAAACAAACTGGGCATTCGTGGCAGCGATACACACAGCATTTCTTTTCAGGATGTGAAAGTGCCTAAAACCCACCGCATAGGGGCCGATGGCTTTGGTTTTACTTTTGCTATGAAAACATTGGCCGGTGGCCGCATCGGCATTGCCTCGCAGGCATTAGGTATTGCCAGCGGAGCTTATGAACTGGCATTAAAATATTCAAAAGAAAGAAAAGCCTTTGGTACAGAAATTATGAACCACCAGGTGATAGCTTTTAAACTGGCCGATATGGCTACCAAAATAGAAGCTGCCCGACTGCTTTGCTTAAAAGCGGCATGGGATAAAGATCAGCATCAGGATTATGCACTCAGCAGCTCTATGGCCAAAGTGTTTGCTTCTGAAACAGCCATGTGGACCACTGTTGAAGCCGTACAAATACACGGGGGCTATGGTTTTGTAAAAGAATTTCATGTAGAGCGCTTAATGCGTGATGCAAAAATTACACAGATATATGAAGGCACCAGCGAGGTGCAACGCATTGTAATTAGCCGTAGCATTTTAAAATAATTATGTTACCAGCAGTGGTGTTTCAATTAAACAGCCGTTGCCACGCTCGGTTCAACAGTGTTGCTAATGGCAGCAAGTAATTAGATACGTTTTATAATAAAATACGCACATTAAAAATGGATACATAGTTTTGTATCCATTTTTAGTTTTAACCTATTTATAAGTGGCAATTAATACAGAACAATACCTGCAATTAACAGCGCTGGCCAGCCAGCAGCATGCAACACTGGTGGCGGTTTCTAAAACAAAACCGGTAGCGGATATACAAGCACTTTATCAATTGGGGCAAAGAGACTTTGGAGAAAATTATGTGCAGGAGCTTACTGAAAAACAAACCCAATTACCAACCGATATCCGCTGGCATTTTATTGGTCACCTGCAAACGAATAAGGTAAAATACATAGCCCCTTTTGTACACCTGGTGCATGGCGTGGATAGTTTAAAATTGCTGCAGGAAATAAATAAACAGGCTCAAAAAAACAACCGCGTAATACCTTGCCTGTTGCAAGTTTATATTGCTAAAGAAGAAACCAAGTTTGGTTTGGATGAAGAAGAACTGCAAAATATAATGGAAGCCTTAGAACCATTAGCGCATATAAAAATTACCGGCTTTATGGGCATGGCTTCTTTTAGCAGCGATGTAAATGTGGTGCGCAAAGAATTTAACAGCCTTAAAGTATTGTTTGATACATACAAACAGATAACTAAACCCAATTTTCAGCTGCAACATTTATCTATGGGTATGAGTGGCGATTACCAGCTTGCTTTAGAAGAAGGCAGTACCATGGTTCGTATTGGCAGTTTACTATTTGGTGCCCGTAATTACCAGCAATGATAGCTGCCAAAATTACTAAAGTACCACCGATAAAGCGGGGTGCCACTAAAATGCTCATTTGTATTGTGTGGCACAAGTGTGCGACGCAACGGCTGCTGCCACCTGCATTGCTGCTGGTTACCTTCTATTTTTTATGCTTAAATAGCAGCTACAATGTGTAAGGTTTTTTGAATAAGCTGTTCCATAGTTGCCTGCCCGTCTTTTGAAAATTCTTTGCTGATGCGGTTGGCAACAATGGCGCTTAGGCTGAGGCAATGGTGGCCCAGCAGTTTACCCAAACCATAAATACCGGCGGTTTCCATTTCGAAATTGGTAATGCGGTGCGGGCCAAATCTAAAATCGGTTAAGCGGTTAATAAGCTGCGGGTTTTTTAAACCCAGGCGCAGCACCCGGCCTTGCGGACCGTAAAAACCAGGGCAGGTTACTGTTATGCCCTGCTTAAACCCATCTGTAAAATGTTTTAATAAAGCCGTGCTGGCACGGTTTATATAGGGCTGCGATATGGATTGGTGCATTTGTGTATGTGTGGTAAACGAATGCAGTAGCTGTATTTCATCATCGCTTTGCTGAGCCTGATAAAAATTCAGCAGGTTATCTATACCCAGGCCATGGCTGGATGCTACAAAACTATCTACCGGTATATCTTGTTGTAATGCGCCAGAGGTGCCCACACGGATGATGGTTAATGGAGTATGTTGTTGTTTTATAAGTCGCGTTTCAAAATCAATGTTCACCAACGCATCCAGTTCGTTTAAAACAATATCAATATTATCGGGGCCAATGCCGGTAGATACCACTGAAATTCTTTTATTACCAATATAGCCGGTGTGTGTAACAAACTCTCGGTGCTGGCAACGATGTTCAAACCGATCAAAATGTTTGCTCACTTCTCGTACCCGGTCGGGGTCTCCTACCGTTAAAATAGTGGTTGCTATTTCTTCGGGTCTTACATCTAAATGATAAATAGCACCCCGGCCATTAATGATAAGTTCTGAAGCGGCAATTGGCTGCATAATTTTTCTTTAAAAGTTAAAAATATAGGCTGCTTTTGTTGTAAACAGTTATCAAAAATATCCTATTTTCGCAGCCTGCAAAAATGGTCCTGTGGCCGAGTGGCTAGGCAGAGCTCTGCAAAAGCTCCTACAGCGGTTCGAATCCGCTCGGGACCTCAGATTCAAAGGGTTGCGAAAGCAATCCTTTTTTATTTTACCCCAACTGCGCTTAAAGCTTTGTATTTTTACAGCAGCAAACAAGTTTATATGAACCTTCATTTTTATAAATACCAGGGTACCGGAAATGATTTTGTAATACTGGATAACAGAACTGGTATGTACAATGCCCTTACCACAAAACAGGTGCATTTTATATGCGACCGCCGCTTTGGTATAGGGGCTGATGGATTAATGCTTTTGAACCAGCACCCGGGCTTTGATTTTGAAATGAAGTATTATAATGCAGATGGAAATGAAGGCAGCATGTGTGGTAACGGAGGCAGGTGCCTGGTAAAATTTGCCTACGATATGGGTATACATAAAGATAGCTACCTGTTTATTGCTACCGATGGACCGCATGAGGCATTAATTGACGATAAAGGCATTGTAAAGCTTAAGATGAAAGATGTATCGTTGGTGGAAGACTGGAAGGGAGATGCGGTATTAAACACCGGGTCTCCACACTATGTAAAACGTGTAAATAATATTGATGCACTGGATGTTTTTAATAAAGGCCGGGAAATAAGATACAGCGAACCATTTAAAAAAGAAGGCATTAATGTAAACTTTGTTGAACCGAAAAGTAATGATGAAATTTTTGTACGCACCTATGAACGGGGTGTGGAAGCCGAAACCTATAGTTGTGGCACGGGTGTAACAGCCGCTGCATTGGTAAACTATCATAACGAAGCAGGCTTTAACAGTGTTACCGTACTTACCATGGGCGGTAAACTGGATGTTGAATATGAAAAAGCCGGCACAGAATTATATAATAATATTTGGTTATGCGGCCCTGCATTAAAAGTGTTTGAAGGCACTATTCAATTATAAATTCCCCACATCGTAATTTTCCTGAAATACGTACGGCTACTGTATTTTATCTAAATCGCTATCGTAATACTACGAGGTTTAGTAACAAAAATGAATGCAATTACTTATTAGTATGCAATTAAAAAAATTTCACTCTAAGGGTATCTGTGTAGCCTCTAAATTTTGTTAATACTTAGTAGAAAAAACAAAGCGATATATTTTCTTGCCAATTGCAGGTTTTATTTTTATTTGTAGCAACATGTTATACTGAAGTTCAGTACTTGTCCAGTATTCTTCCGTTAGTAAGTATCAGATACTAGTTAAACCACGTACATTTTTTGTACACCTTTCTCCCGTACACTCTTGATTATTTTAACGCACACCTCAAATTGGCCGGCTTTAGTCGGGTAAGGAACTATTTGTTCAACCACAAAACCTATTCAAAATGAAACTTAATAATGAGTTATCGGCATTGCTGTCTCAAATAAAATTCAGTAAGGTAATTGATGAGACCAGTACGCCATTAGCACCGTTTGGAAACCACTTTTCACATCACGATCATTCACCCGCTGTTGAGCCTATGATTCAATCACGCATTGCTTCCCGCTGGATACGGGACATTCATGGCATGGTTAAAGAAAATGTATATGCCTTTCAGCAAACCATGCAGGGAAAATCGGGTCCCGAAGTATTTTCTAATAACCGTGAAATGTATATGCTTTCTTCTTACGATTACCTGGGTTTACTGGGACACCCGTATATAGAAAATGCAGCCATTAACGGCATTAAAAACTTTGGCACTGCCACCGGAGGGGCCCGCATGCTGGCGGGTACCAATCAATTACACCGCAGGCTGGAAGATAAAATTGCCAGCTTCAAACGCAAAGAAGCAGCCATTACTTTTTCTTCTGGCTATATGGCTAACCTGGCTGTGGTAAATGGTGTGTTGCAAAAAACCGACCGCATCATTGTAGATGAAATGATACACCGCAGCCTCTACGATGCACTGCACATGGCACAACTGAATTATGAAAAATTCAGGCATAATGATATGCAGCACCTGCAGCAATTATTAGAAAGTAAAACAGACCACAAAAAAACTTTCATTATTGCAGAAGGCATATATTCCATGGAAGGAGATCTTTGTCCACTACCAGAAATTGTTGCACTTAAAAAAGAATTTGGTGCCTATCTTATCTTAGATGAAAGCCATTCATTTGGTGTGTTTGGAGAAAATGGCCGCGGTGTTGATGAGCATTTTGGCGTAAACCCCGATGATATAGATGTATACACCAGTGCACTTTCAAAAGCCATACCCAGTGGAGGTGGTTTTATTGCCACCTCGCAGCAAACCGTAATATTTTTACAACATGCTGCGTCACCGTTTGTATTTTCCGGCGCCATGTCTCCGGCCAATACAGCCGCTGCATTAGCTGCTTTAGAAGTGCTGGAAACCGAAGGCCCTGAGCGGATTAAAAAAACATTTAAGAACACCGCCTATCTTAAAAGAAATTTAAAACGCCTCGGTTATAATATTGGCAAAACCCAATCACCCATTATACCTGTTATTGGCGGCAACAAAGAAACCACTTTGCGTTTATCAGCACGCCTCTATGCACTGGGCATTATTGCCAACCCCGTAATATTTCCGGCAGTACCACCCGGTGAAGACAGGCTGCGGCTATGTGTAACCGCTGCGCACAACAAATATATTCTTGATGAAATTATACTTGCCTTTAGCATGTGTAAAAGCATTATCGAATAATTTGTTGGGGGTGTAAGCCAGCAGCAGCAACCCCGGGCAGCATCGTTGCTACGCTCAGTTCATCGGCAGGTTATTAATTGAACAGGGCATAACAACGCTTCAACAAAACAGGTAAAAGCAACAGTTAACCGCTAATTTTCCTACCTGCCTTATACTGCCGGTATATTAAGACCACTGCCTGAAGTATAAAAAATAACCAACCAAAGCAAGCCCATGGCTTGCTTTGGTTTTATAAGAGCTGGCTACACTTTGTTATTGCCCGGCAATGCACCACAGTTGCAGGGTGCGACGCAAACCAAGCCCATACATGCAATACCGCTGGTAACCAAAAAATATAGTTTACCCAAAAAGGCAAACTGCTATCTTTGCGCCGCATGATCCAGTACTTTAAAAATATTAACCACCAAACAGTGGCTATAGACCGGCCTGAAAATGGCTCGTGGGTAAATGTATTACCCCCGCTGAAGCAGGAAGAGTTTTCTGAGCTTTCTACCGGGCTGGAAATACCGCTGGATTTTTTAACCGACTCGCTGGATATTGATGAACGCAGCCGTTTTGAAGAAGATGACAATGTAAAACTGGTGGTTATTAAAACCCCCACAGAAAATAATTCTTTTAACGATAGTGATGCATTGTATATAACCATACCTATCTGTATTATTCTTACACACAACCAAATTGTAACCGTTAATTCTTTTGAAAACGGTGCTATAAAAAAGTTTCTGAATACTTTTCAAAACCGCCACCCCGATAAAAAAAATATGATGGTGCTGAAGATTTTTGAAAAAATCATTCAGACCTATATGGAGTTTTTGAAAGAAATTAATATTAAGCGCAACAGTATTGAACAAAAATTATACGATAGCAGCGAGAACGAACAATTGCTGCAACTGATGCGCATACAAAAAAGCCTGGTGTATTTTGTTACTGCGCTGCGCAGTAATGAAATGCTGCTGATGAAAATAGAACGTACCAATTTTTTAAGTTTGAACGAAGATGAACGGGAGTTTTTAAACGATCTGGTGGTAGATAACTCACAGGCCCTGGAGATGGCTAATATTTACACCAATATCTTAAGCAGTACACTGGATGCGTTTGCCAGTATTATTGCGAATAACCAAAACCAGGTGTTAAAGCGTTTATCTGTAATTACTATTGTGCTTACCCTGCCGGTTCTGGTGGCCAGCATTTATGGTATGAATGTGCCTATTCCTTACTCTCAGTCTCCGTACGCTTTTTATATACCGGTGTTTTTATCAATGGCTATTTCATTGGTAATTGGCTGGTTTTTTCTGCGCAAAAAAATATTCTGATGAAACCGTGCAAAAAAATTGAATCACATGTTTAATATACGGGTGTATGGTTTGTTAATAGATGCAAACAAAAGAGTACTGGTAAGTGACGAATACATCCGGGGCAACTACTATACAAAATTTCCGGGTGGAGGATTGGAATTTGGTGAAGGTACCCGGGATTGTTTGAAACGTGAGTTTAAAGAAGAAATGGATTTAGAAGTTGCCGTTAAAGATCATTTATACACCACCGATTTTTTTCAGATGAGTGCCTTTAACCCCAGCCACCAGATTATATCTATCTACTATTTTGCAGAAGCGCTGGAGCCCATTAAAGTTCCCATCCGCACAAAAATTTTTGATTTTGATGCACAGCAGATGGAGGTATACCATAAAACCGGTGAAACAGAAACATTTCGTTTTATTGATTGGAATGATTTTTCTGCAGCCGTAGTATCACTGCCCATAGATAAAGTAGTGGCCGACCTTGTAAAAAATTCATACTACAAATGACCCGTAAAAAACTATTAAAGCAACTACAGCAAGATACCTGGGTAATGCTGCAACCATCTCCGCTGCATGGTATTGGTGTTTTTGCCATTACTAATATACCCAAGGGCTGCAAAACTATTTTCTCTGAAGGTGTTGGTAAATGGAAAAAAATTGCCATAGACAAAATAGATGCATTACCAGCACATACCAGACAACTGGTAGAAACGTATTGTTTGTACGATGATAAAAATTACTTCATACCAGATTATGGCTTTAAGCTGATGGACCTTGTTTTATACCTGAACCATTCTGCCACACCCAATATTAAATCTGTTAACGACGGCGCTTATTTTGAAACACTGAGAGACATTAGGGCCGGAGAAGAGTTGTTGGTAAACTACAACGAATTAGTGGATGAGTTAGAAGCTTACGATTAAACCCTTTTCATCAACAGTAACATTATTTAACCTGTTTGCCGTTTTTAATAACGATGTCTACCCGTTGTAATAAGTTAATGTAGCGCAGCACATCTCCTTTAACGGCTATAATATCTGCAATCTTACCTTCTGTTACGGTGCCCACTTTATCATCCACCCCCTGAAAAACTGCGGGCCAGTAAGTGGCTGCCCGAATGGTTTTCATAGCATCCACCCCCATTTCCCTTACCCAAATATCCAGTTCGTTCCAGGTGCTCTGGCTATGAAATTTCATAGGGATACCGCTGTCGGTACCAATCAGCATAATGACTCCGCTTTCTTTTAGCTGGTTAAACTTGCGGGTTAAAGTGGGTTTACGGTAAGGCGTTACCTGAAAATAAGAAAGCTGTGAAGGCTTAGAAATAGATTGTTTAATATCGTTGATAATACTATCTGGTAAACCCAGTTTCCAGGAGGGGTCATCCATGTGCTCGCGGTAGTTAATAGTATATTCATAATTAAACAACCCTTCAACAGTGGGGCACCAAAATAATTTATTACCGCTGTTAGCAGTACGCTCTTTTATCAGTTGCATAATATCTTCAGGATATTCTGGTGCTGTTGCTAAACCCGTATGTTCAAAACAATCTGCCCCAGCTTTCAAGCCCCTTCTTATTTCTTCGGGGCGGTGAGCATGTGCCACCACTTTCAATTTATGTTTATGCGCTTCATCCACAACGGCCATCACTTCTTCCATGGTCATCTGGTCCTGGTCAATCAGCTTAATACAATCCACTCCTGCTTTGGCCAGTAATTGAACTTTTGCTCTTGCATCGGCCACACCTTTTACACCCCACCTGAATTGTTCTGTGCCGGGGTATGGCTCATGTTGTATAAAAGGACCGCTCACATACAGTGTGGGGCCATCCATTTTTCCGGCATTAATGGCTTCTCGTACACCAATAATATCTTCCAGGGGAGCACCTAAGTCTCTGGCACTGGTAATACCCGCCATTAATAGTTGTTTGGCAGAAGCCGGCATTATAACTGATTTAAAGAGGGGTGGATACTTTTTATCCCAATACCCATAATCAGAGTGGCCATTAATCATAAGGTGCACATGCATATCCCACAAACCCGGCAACACACTCATACCCTCTGTTGAAATAATTGCTGCATCCTTAGGAATTTCAACACTACCTACCTGCCCAACCTTAATAATTTTATTTCCCTCAATAATAATTACTGAATTTTTTAAAGGTTCTCCACCATATCCGTCAATTAAGGTGCCCCCCCCCCGCGCTGTTTTTGGTTGTGCAAATACTACCTGCAGGCCTGCAAGTAACAATAGAAGCATGTACAGTTTTCTCATACAATAGTTTTGTATTTCTAATTTACTAAACCTTTGCGGCAACCCGTAAATTATTTAAGAGGTTATTGTAACTGTTTTAGTGTAAGTAGCTTTGTGGCATTATTTTTTCAGGATACTATTAAATTTTTTAAGTATGAAAAAGCAGTTTATTGTATTTGCATTGATTGGATTTTTTGCCCTTGTTACTACGGCGGCACAGGCACAGGCTTTAGGCAGTAATTACAAAACAGCTGCCGGTGTTAAATTTTATCCCGGCGCATTAAGTGTAAAACACTTTACCAGTAAAGATGTGGCGTTAGAAGGTTTAGCTTCTTTCTGGAACTATGGCTTTCGCTTTACCGGCTTATACGAGTATCACGGCGATTTTAAAAATGCAGCAGGTTTAAAATGGTATGTAGGCCCGGGAGCTCACGTAGGTTTTTGGAACAGCGATTGGAAAGACCGTTACCCTAACCGTGCCAGTGGTATCATGGTGGGTGTGGATGGCGTATTAGGTATTGATTACAAAATTAAAGACGCACCCATTAATCTTAGCTTAGATGTACAACCCAGTTTTAATATTGTTGGCTATACTTATTTTGATGTATGGGGTGGCCTGGGTATACGTTATACTTTTAAATAAAACGCTCTTATCAATTTACCAAAACCTGTACCCGGCGGTACAGGTTTTTTATTTCAGACTAAACAGGCTATCTACAAACTCGTGCTTGTTAAATACCAGCAGGTCTTCCATTTTTTCTCCCACACCAATAAACTTAACCGGTATTTTAAATTGATTGGCAATGGCCAGTACCACACCACCTTTGGCGGTACCATCCAGTTTAGTTATGGTAAGGGCCGATACTTCTGTGGCCGCCGTAAATTGCTTTGCCTGCTCCAGAGCATTTTGCCCGGTAGATCCGTCCAATACCAGCATTACTTCATGGGGTGCGTCGGGTATTACTTTTTGTATCACTCTCTTAATCTTACTTAGTTCATCCATCAGGTGGGTTTTGTTGTGCAGGCGGCCTGCCGTATCTATTATAATTACTTCAGCACCTCTTGCCACGCCGCTTTGTACCGTATCAAAAGCCACAGCTGCGGGGTCAGACCCCATATCTTGTTTTACAATCGGCACTCCTACTCTTTCACTCCAGATAGTTAATTGGTCAACCGCCGCTGCCCTGAAGGTATCTGCTGCCCCAAGCAAAACAGATTTACCTGCTTTTTTAAAATTATAGGCCAGCTTACCAATGGTGGTGGTTTTACCCACACCATTTACACCAACCACCAGCAATACAAAAGGCCTGGCAGGCAAGTCAGACTCAAAAGAGTATTGATTATTCTCTGGTGCATCTACCAGCAAGCCTTCTATTTCTTGCTGTAAAATACCATTCAGTTCTGTTGTATTAAGGTATTTGTCTTTAGCAACTCTTTTTTCAATTCGTTCAATTAATTGAACCGTCGTATCAACACCCACATCTGCACTTACCAATGCTTCTTCTAAATTATCCAGCACCTCTGTGTCAACCGTGCTTTTGCCGGCAATGGCTTTGGTAAGTTTCGATAAAAAACCTTCCTTGGTTTTTTGCAAACCCTGGTCTAAAGATTCTTTTTCTTTTTTACCAAACAGCTTATCTAAAAATCCCATGCGTGCAATTTTATGCTAAAGTATATTAAAACAGAAAAAGCTGTCGTGGTAAATACCAAGACAGCTTCTTTATCAATAAAAGATGTAGTCATTATTTTTGCGCCAAAAAGTCTTTCACCTTGTCTTTGTGCACAATTTGCTCTTTAAAGGTGTAAGCACCGGTTTTAGGACTGCGAACGGCTTTAATAACCTTTGTCCAGTTTTTAGCTTCTGCTGAAGCTTTAGCGTCTTTAATCTTCGCGTTTTTTGATGCTGCTTTTGCCATATATCTGTAATTTAAAGTAGTTAGAAAAGAACAGTTTTACTGTGCTTTAAGCTAATTACTTGATTTCTTTGTGAACAGTTACTTTTTTCAAAATTGGGTTGAATTTTTTCAACTCAATACGTTCAGGGGTATTTTTTTTGTTCTTGGTAGTAATATAACGGCTGGTGCCGGGCTTACCGCTGGTTTTATGCTCGGTGCACTCTAATATTACCTGAACCCTGTTACCTTTCTTTGCCATTGTTATGCAATTTAAAAACTATTAAATATGTTGACCTTTAGCCCTCAGTTCTTTTACTACACTATACAAACCATTTTTGTTAATGGTGCGGATAGCTTCGGTAGAAAGCTTCAGGGTAATCCACTTATCTTCTTCTGCTAAAAAGAAACGCTTTGTCTGCAAATTGGGTAAAAATCTGCGTTTGGTTTTAATATTAGAGTGAGAAACCTTGTTTCCACCCACCGGCACTTTACCCGTTACCTGACATACTCTTGCCATGACGTACAAAATTTAGGACGGCAAAGGTCGGGATTGGCAGCGAATTATCAAAAATTAAATTGAAGTTTTTCAAACATTTGTTCAAACCGGCTGTGGATAAGCCTTTCTTTTATGGTGGCCAGCAGTAAAACCCTGCTCAGCCCCGGTTGCGTCGCACTCTTGTACAGCAGAAGTGGTATAAGCCAAAGGGTTTATGGCATAAGCTAAACGGTTTGGGGGTATGGCCTTAAACCTTATGCCGTATGCACATTACCAAAGTTGAAGTGTGCGACGCAACGGCTGCCCAACCGGAGTTACTAAAGCTGGTTTCATAAATTGCCTGTTTATAATGCGGTAAGATTTAATAATTATTTAATTTCAAGCAGTTAAAGTGCCTTTTACCTTAGGGCTAAAAGGAGCTGGTATGACAGAAAAGGAAACTATGAAGCGTAAAACTATTGCAAGAGACATTAGCTGGTTATCTTTTAATGCAAGAGTGCTGCAAGAGGCTGCAGACCCTAATGTGCCGCTCAAGGAAAGAATAAAATTTCTGGGCATTTTTTCTAATAATATGGATGAGTTTTTTAGGGTGCGGGTAGCCACCCTGAAGCGGATGATTGAGTTTGTAAAAGGGGGGAAGAAAAAACTGAATATGCACCTGGAGCAATCTCCGGAAATGATTTTGGGCCAGATACAGCGCATAGTACTGGAGCAGCAAAATGAATTTAACCGCATTTGGGAACTGCTGCGAAAAGAAATGGAGGCCGAAAAAATTTACCTGCTTACTGAAAAACGCCTGAGCCGCGACCAGCAAAAATTTGTGCAGCAATACTTTGAAGAAGAAGTGGAAGACAATGTAATACCCCTGATGATTGAAAGTATTTCTCAGTTCCCTTACATAAGAGATAAGTCAATTTATCTGGGAGTGCTGATGAGCAAAAAAGACAACTCGCTACCCGCCCGCTATGCCATTATAGAAATACCTAGTAGGGTATTTGGGCGGTTTATAAAAATACCGGCACCTACCGGAGAGCACCATATTATGTTGCTGGAAGATATGATTCGGTTTAACCTGCCCCTGGTATTTTCTTATTTTGGATATGATAAGTATGAAAGCTGGGTATTTAAACTAACCAAGGATGCTGAAATGGATATTGATGACAACGGCGATATAGCAGTTTCTGTAAAAGATAAAATAGAAAAAGGATTAAAAAACAGGCGTAAGGGCAAACCAGTGCGCTTTGTATATGATAAAGACATGAACCCCGGCTTGCTGGATTACCTGATGCATCGGTTAAACCTGAGCAAAAGAGATAACCTGATACCGGGCGGACGCATTCATAACTTTAAACATTTTATGGATTTTCCGGATGTTTTTACCCGGAAAAGTACCCGCAAAAAACCTTTCTTACACCCGTTGATTGCCAAAACAAAGCGAGTTTCTGATATTATACTTACCAGAGACATTATGCTTAATTTTCCCTACCATGGTTTTACCTCTGTGATTGATTTATTGCGGGAAGCTGCCTTTGACCCCGAAGTAACTACCATTAAAATAACCTGCTACCGGTTGGCCTCACAATCGAAAGTAATTAATGCACTGATTAATGCGGTGCGTAATGGCAAAGAGGTGGTGGTAATGATGGAACTGAGGGCCCGTTTTGATGAAGAGGCCAACCTTGAATGGAAAGAAAGACTGGAAGAAGAAGGCGTAAAAGTATTAATTGGGTTACCCAATATGAAAGTGCACGCCAAACTATGCCTTATCAGAAAAAAAACACCTTCTAAAACTTTGCATTATGGTTTTGTAAGCACCGGTAATTTAAACGAAAAAACGGCCCGTGTTTATGGAGACCATTGCCTGCTAACTTCTAACCAAAAAATTATGGCCGATGTGGCCAAGCTGTTTTTGTTTTTAGAAAAACCCAAGCAAAATACAGAACTGCTGAAACGCTGTAATACGCTTATACCCTGCCCCCTTAACCTGCGTAAAGAACTGGTTAAATTAATTGACAATGAAATTAAAATAGCCCGCAAAAAGAAGCCGGCCACCATTACTTTAAAAATGAACTCGCTGGCAGATGATTTACTAATTGAAAAATTATACGAGGCTGCCAAAGCCGGTGTTGAAATAAGAGTAATAATAAGAGGCATTTTTTGCATGTTTACCCAAAACCATAAATTTTTACAGCCCATAACAGCCATTAGCATTATTGATGAATATCTGGAACATGCCCGTGTTTTTATGTTTGGTAACGGGGGAAAAGAAAAGGTATTTATATCTTCTGCAGATTGGATGGTGCGCAACCTGGATCACCGGATAGAAGTTACCTGCCCCATTTTTGACCCCGGTATTAAAAAAGTGTTGAAAAATATATTGCACATTCAGTTGGAGGATAACGTGAAAGCCAGAATTTTGGACAACGATTTAAACAACCGGTATGTAAAAAGTAAAGGCACCCGAAAAGTACGCTCACAGGTAGAAATTTATAATTACCTGTTTCGTAAAGTAAGAACAGAAGAAACTGAAACCCTTACAAATACGCCTGCTGAAACTGATGCACCTGCCGGGCTTTTATAACCTACTCAAAATAACCAAACGTTGAGACTGGCAGCAATAGACATAGGCAGTAACGCAGCACGGCTATTAATCAGTGATGTGGTAAAAAACAGTTCTGGCAAGCCCGATTTTAATAAGTTAAACCTGGTACGTGTGCCCCTGCGCCTGGGTTTTGATGTGTTTGAAAACAAAGAAATCTCTAAAGAAAAAGAAGAGATGATTGTAAAAACCATTAAGGCCTACAAATACCTGATTGATATTTACGGCGTAAAATATATTAAAGCCTGTGCCACCTCTGCCATGCGGGATGCACACAACAGCCCGCAAATAATACAACGGGTGAAGTTTGAAACCGGTATTGAAATAAAAGTAATCAGTGGCGATGAAGAGGCTTCTGTGATTTACGAAAACCATATTGCCGAAAATTTAGATAAAGACCATAGCTACCTGTATATTGATGTGGGTGGTGGCAGCACCGAGCTTACTTTTTTTAACGACAATCAATTAGTATTTAAAGAATCTTTCAATATTGGCACCATACGCCTGTTAAAAAACCAGGTGGCAGATGCCCAATGGGATACTATTAAAAACTTTATAAAAGAGAAAACAAAGGGCTTTAAAAAAATTGTAGCTATTGGCAGTGGCGGCAATATCAACAAAGTATTTTCTCTTAGTAAAAAGAAAGATGGTAAACCTCTTTCGTTGGATTTATTAAAGGATTATCACAGAGAGCTGAGCAGTTTTCCGGTATATGAACGCATGCAGCGCTATAACCTGCGTGAAGACCGTGCCGATGTGATTGTACCTGCACTTCAAATTTACCTGAACGTAATGCGGTGGGCCGAAATAGATGAAATTTTTGTTCCTAAAATTGGTTTGGCCGACGGGCTCATTCATACTTTATACGAAGAAGTACGGCTGAAAGAAATAGTTATTTAAAATTGTTTTGCCAGCAGTAGCCCCGAACGTTGGGGATCAATAAAGCGTCGTTGCGTCGCACTCTTCAGCTGAAGGGTGCGACGCAACCGGAGATGCTACCAACACCACTGCTGGTTTCATAATATTTTCTCCCCACACAACAGATTATGCTTTAATTTGCTCTTCTATCAACAATGCCATTATGCAAAAAGAGGTAAAAAAAATAACCACGCATACCTTGCAAAAGATGAAAGCAGGTGGTGAAAAAATTGCCATGATTACGGCCTATGATTTTTCTTTTGCAAAGATTTTTGATGCTGCTGGGGTGGATATTATTTTGGTGGGAGACAGTGCCAGCAATGTTATGGCCGGGCATGAAACCACCGTACCTATTACTCTGGAGCAAATGATTTACCATGCACAAAGTGTGGTAAGAGGCATTAACCGTTGCCTGGTGGTGGTTGACCTTCCTTTTGGCTCTTATCAATCTAATACAGAAATAGCCTTGGCATCGGCAGTTCGTATTATGAAAGAAACCGGCGGACATAGTATTAAGCTGGAAGGCGGTGAAGAAGTAGTGGATAGTATAAAAAAAATAGTATCGGCAGGTATACCTGTGATGGGACACCTGGGTCTTACCCCACAATCTATTTATAAGTTTGGCACCTATACAGTAAGAGCCAAAGAAGACGAAGAGGCTGATAAATTAAGAAAGGATGCTTTATTGCTGCAGGAAGCCGGTTGCTTTGCGATTGTATTAGAAAAAATACCGGCTGCCTTGGCTAAAGAGGTTTCAGAAAGTTTGAACATACCTACCATTGGTATTGGTGCCGGCATGCATTGCGATGGGCAGGTTTTGGTGATGCACGACTTGCTGGGCATTAACACAGAGTTTAAACCCCGCTTTTTACGTCAGTACCTTGATTTGCACGGGCAAATTACCGGGGCGGTGCAGCATTATATTAAAGATGTAAAGGATAAAAGCTTTCCGAACGAACAGGAACAGTATTAAATTTTGCCCGGTAACAACCAGTTGGAGCCTATTTATAGTTAGCACCCATGCAGATTTAAAAGGCATAAAAGAATTAAGGCTTTTAAAACCAGCACCTTAATATCTTTAAATTATTGCAAATGAATCTCTGATTTTTAGTGATTTTGCCTTACCTTTGCCCACCCTAAAAAAGTTTATTCATGGGTCGGAGGGATTATGACATAGCGTTTGTGGGATTGAGACCCGGTGTTCATGAATATGAATACGCAATAACAGACAAGTTCTTTGAGGCTTACCAGGAGCAGGATTTTAAAAATTGCAATGCCCAGATTAAGCTAACCCTTGATAAAAAAAACGGGTTT
The DNA here is from genome assembly GCA_033761915.1 of Flavihumibacter sp. Taxonomy (GTDB): domain Bacteria; phylum Bacteroidota; class Bacteroidia; order Chitinophagales; family Chitinophagaceae; genus JACMLD01. The sequence continues at coordinate 8,948 of JANRMC010000281.1, read as the reverse complement.
ATGCTGTTGAAGTTTGAAATTGGGGGCAATTTAGAAGTTACCTGTGACCGCTGTGGTAGTTTAAACCTGCCTTTACAATTGTGGGATGAATTTAATATTGTGGTAAAGCTGGTAGACGACCCGGAAGTAATGAACGAACAGGAAGAAGACCCCGACGTTTATTATATAAGCCGTGGAGAAAGTCATTTACACATTGCAGATTGGATATACGAGTTTATTAACCTGAGTATACCCATGCAAAAGATGTGTGATGAAGCCGAAATAGGAAGTAGTTTTTGTAATAAAGAGGCTTTGGACATTTTAAAAAAAATGGACCATGAGCCGGAGCAGCAGGAAAATCCTATTTGGAAAGACCTTGAAAAATTAAAAAAGAATTTGGGTGAATAACCCGTAAACTGATTATAGAACTTTTTAAAAGTTGAGTTATGCCAAATCCGAAACGCAGACATTCTCAGCAACGCAGTGCAAAACGCAGAACACACTACAAAGCTGAAACTGTAACATTAAGTAAAGACACCACAACTGGTGAAATTCATGTTCGCCACCGTGCACATGTAAGCGAGGGAAAATTGTACTACAAAGGACAGGTAGTTGCTGACAAAGCACCTATTAAATAATTTCACTCACTTACATAGCTAGTTGCCGGAGATGAATATTGGTTTAGATATTATGGGCGGAGACTATGCACCACTGGAAGTGGTGAAAGGTCTTCAAAATTTTTTATCGGAACACACCACTCCGGCTCATTTTTTTTTATTTGGCGATGAAGGCCAGGTAAACCCTCTGCTGCAGGAGTATAACATTCCTGTTTCCAGCATTACTGTTGTGCATGCCCCCCAGGTTATAGAAATGCACGAGCATCCCACCAAAGCGCTTAAAGAAAAACAGCAATCCTCTATTGCAATTGGTTTTCATTTTCTGGCTACCGGAAAAATTGATGCTTTCATCAGCGCCGGAAATACAGGAGCCATGCTGGTAGGTTCTTTGTTTAGTATAAAAGCTATTGAAGGAGTGTTAAGGCCCACCATTTCTACCATTATACCAAAAGAAGATGGCAGCACTGGTTTGTTATTAGATGTAGGTTTAAATGCCGACTGTAAACCAGAAAACCTCAATCAGTTTGCCTTATTAGGTTCTTTATACGCACAGCATATTTTAGGTATTGATAACCCCAAAGTGGGTTTAATGAACGTGGGTGAAGAAGAAGGCAAAGGAAATTTACTGGCGCAAGCCACCTACCCTCTGCTGAAAGAAAATACAGCCATCAATTTTATAGGCAATGTTGAGGGAAGGGATGTACTTACCAATAAAGCCGATGTAATGGTTTGCGAAGGCTTTACCGGAAATATTATTTTAAAGCTGGCAGAATCTCTTTACGAAATTACCCACCGCAAAAACATTCAGGATCCTTACCTGGAACGTTTCAATTTTGAAAATTATGGCGGCACCCCGGTATTGGGTGTATCTAAGCCTGTAATTATTGGCCATGGCATCTCTCACGCCAAAGCCTTTAAAAACATGATTGCCCTTGCTGCAAAAATGATTGCAACCAACCTCATGGAAAAAATGAAAGACTCTTTCACCACCAAATAAGTATCTTTCCGTTTTAGCATTTACATGACCCCAATTTTTACGTATTTAAGAGAATACGCAACCGCTATTGATAAGTGGCTATTTATTTTTAGCCTTCTCTTCATGAGCATATTTGTTATTTTAAATTACCGGCTTGGTTTAGAAACAAAAATCATCAATAACCTAAGCTTACCGCTTGGCCGTTTTTTGGGGTTTTATAGTGTTTATGCAATAGCTTTTATACTCCCCTATCTTTTCATTATTTTTTTTAGGCCACAGCTGGTTGAAAAAGATAGCTTTTTTTGGTTACTGCTATTAATAGCACCGGCCATTTTTGCTTTAAAAGTAACCATACCCAATCCTTTTAATGGCTTACCATCCACTATCACCAATCGGTTTATAAAAATAATAACCAACCTGCCCTTCCGGCTTTTAGTATTGCTATTACCGCTATTTCTTTTTTACTGGCTAATACCCAATCAAAAACATTTTTGGGGCCTCAACACTACCGGCTTTACATGGTCTCCTTATTTTTATATGTTGCTCTTTATGGTGCCATTAATAGCGTTTGTCAGTACGCAGGCAGATTTTTTAGCCACCTATCCTAAATTAAAGCAAATTGCTTTTATGCAAACTGCAAATAAATACAGCTGGTGGCATAAACTGCTATATGAAATAAGTTATGGTATTGATTTTATCAGTATAGAACTTTTCTTTCGCGGTTTCCTTGTGTTTGCATTTGTACGTTATGCCGGGCCTGCTGCAATAATACCTATGGCCTGTTTTTATTGCAGTATACATTTTGGCAAACCTTTGCTGGAATGTATTTCGTCTTTTTTTGGTGGAATGTTATTGGGCGTGGTGGCTATTAATACTCATTCTATTGCCGGAGGTTTACTGGTTCACTTAGGTATTGCCTGGTTAATGGAAGCAGGCGGTTATATTGGTAATCTTGTAAAAAAATAGTTGACCCCGGCATTGTACATTCTATTCAGCAGTTGTTGCGTCGCACACTGCAACAGCAACACGCTATGGGGCATGGGCATCAAAATTATGCAACAGCGTCTGCTCTTCGGTTTACAATCAACTCGTATGGGTCTTGTTTTAATAATTTTACCATAGCAGCATACAAATCTGGCAATTCATACTTAAAGCGGAACGGGTTTTCAAAAAACATTTCTACACTTACCGCCCAAAACTCATGATAGTTGGTAGCTGCATACTCGCCCAGCAACGTTTTACGGCCCTTTTGCATTTCCATAAAAATGGGGCGGGCCACTTCTGAATAATTACGAAACTCTGTTGAAAAGTGCTTATCCTGCTCTGTCTTTGTAATAAAATTTACATAGGCTAAGGCATGTGCCATTTCGTGCAGGCCCACATTACTGTTATCGGCAGCACGGTGTATGCCTTGTAAGAAATTATCCCAGCTTAAATAAATGCCAGAGCTGTCTACATGCCCCATAAACGGTAACGAATAATACCCGTAATGATAGTCGTGCTTTAATACATAAATATCCCTGAAATAATCCAATGAAAAACTAGCCAGCCCTAAAGTAAGTTGGGCAGAAACAGCACTAATTAAAACCGGCATTTCTTCTTTTTTCTCCACCCCAACATAATGAAATTTTTTGGCCTTATGAATCAGGAAGGTTCTGAACAACATGCGGTGCTGTTCTTCTTTAGAAAGACGGTGAAAATAAGCCAGGTGCTGACTGATGATATTTCTATAATACGCTTCAACCTTAACAAATGATTTATAGTGGCGACGCATTAACCAACGCTCTGCCGGTGCATGTAACACACTGTATAATGAAACAATGCAGAATACCAGTATGCAGATAAAAATAATTTCCATAAGGGATCATTTTTGTGATTCAGAAACAGGTATAGCTGTTTCGGTTAAACACGGATGGAAATGATTCTTTACGGTCTTTAAAAGGAAATAAGAAGTAAGCTTAGAGGAACTGTGGAATGATCAGAGGAATGGATAGATGGTAACAAAATAGAAAGTTTTTTTGAAAGCTAAAAGCCCCCTGATAATTTTTACATAGTATTAAACAACTGCCAATTTATAAGTAGTTGCGGCACAATTAAAAATAGCTTCACTATGTTGAAAAATGATTTTTTAACAGCCCGGAAAAAATGGGGTGTGACCAGTAAAACCGGGCTTTAAAACGCCCAATAATTTTATACCGTACCAGTGAGTGACACAACCGGAGCCGGGCTTTTTACAGAGGCCTGTAAAAAAATAAATCCTCCATGGAAATGGAGGATTTTTCTTTAACCCTTAAAACAACCAACATGAAAAAAATTCTATATCATTACAACAGTAAAGAAAATGATTAGTTTATAATAAACAGCAAATTATATGCATCTTCTTATAGCTTTAAGCTATACAATTGCCAGATCCAGCACCTGCTGCATTGTTTTTACATAATGAAACTTTAAGCCTTTTATAAAGGAGGACTCTATTTCCTGTACATCCTTTTCGTTTTGCCAGCATAGAATTATTTCTTTGAGGCCAGCTCTTTTTGCGGCCAGTACTTTTTCTTTTATACCACCTACGGGCAATACCTGCCCCCGAAGCGTTATTTCCCCCGTCATGGCCAGGTAGGGTTTTACTTTTTTACCGGTTAATGCAGAATACAAAGCGGTAAGCATGGTAACACCGGCACTGGGGCCGTCTTTTGGCACAGCGCCTTCCGGCACATGTATATGTATGTTTTTTGTTTGAAAAAGCTCTTTATCAAGGGACAGTTTTTTGGTGTTGGCCTGTAAATATGTGAGTGCAGTGCTGGCACTTTCTTTCATTACGTTGCCCAGGTTGCCTGTTAAACGCAGTTCACCTTTCCCATCGCTTAAAGATGTTTCAATAAAGAGAATGTCTCCGCCCACATAAGTCCATGCAAGGCCTACAGCCACACCCGGCATTACCACAGTTTTGTAAATTTCATTGCTGTAGCGGGGTTTGCCTAAAATAGTTTCAATGGCTGTTTCTGTAATAACAGGTTTTACTTTATTATGGGTGGCGTATTCTTTTGCAAGGTTGCGCATAATGGCTGCCAGTTGCCGGTCCAGTTCCCGCACACCACTTTCCCGGGTGTATTCTTCTATCACTTTTTCCAGCACATTATCATTTAGTTTAAAAGAAATGTCTTTTAAACCATGTGCTTCTTTTTGTTTGGGTACCAGGTGGCGTTTAGCAATTTCAATTTTTTCTTCAATAGCATAGCCGCTTAAATCAATTATCTCCAGCCGGTCTCTTAAGGCGGGTTGAATATTGGCGATATTGTTTGCCGTTGCTATAAACAATACTTTACTTAAATCATATTCTAACTCCAGGTAATTATCGTAAAAGGTATTGTTTTGTTCGGGGTCCAGCACCTCTAACAAAGCAGAAGAAGGGTCGCCCCGCTGATCTGATCCCACTTTATCTATCTCATCCAATATCATTACCGGGTTACCCGATTTTACTTTGCGTAAAGATTGCAAAATGCGGCCGGGCATAGCGCCAATATATGTTTTACGATGGCCCCGTATTTCACTTTCATCGTGCAGGCCACCTAAACTAAGGCGCACATATTTACGGCCAATAGCATTGGCTATACTTCTGCCCAACGATGTTTTACCAATTCCCGGAGGGCCCACAAAACAAAGTATCGGGCTCTTCATATCTCCCTTCAGTTTTAATACTGCCAGGTATTCCAGTATGCGTTCTTTTATTTTATCCATACTGTAATGATCTGCGTCTAATACTTTTTTGGCTTTTTTTAAATCGTAAGAGTCTTCTGTATATTCATCCCACGGCAAGTCCAGCAACAAATCGCAATGGTTGTAAACAACAGAATAATCCGGGGTGCTGGGGTGCATGCGCTCCAGCTTTTCAATATCTTTTTTAAATAATTCTTTTGCACTCTTAGGCCATTTTTTTTGCTCGGCCTTTTTCTGCATTTCTTTTATTTCCCGCTCGTTGGTATCGCCACCCAGCTCTTCTTTAATGCTCTTTAATTGCTGTTGTAAAAAATACTCCCGTTGTTGCTTATCTAATTCGGTGCGGGTTTTATTAGTTACTTTGTTTTTTAACTCGGCAAACTGCAGTTCTTTTTGCAGCAACTGCATCAGCACATCGGCACGGCTTTTAATATGGTTAATCTCCAGTATGTGCTGCTTATCTCCTAACCCGGTATTTAAATTGCTGCTTACAAAATGAATTAAAAACGCAGGGTTTTCAATATTCTTTAAAATAATAGAAGCTTCTGAAGGAATATTAGGTGACAGTTGAATGATTTGGGTAGCCAGTTCTTTAATATTGGCAACATAGGCTTCAAAGTCCTGATCCTTGGGTGCCTCTTCTTCTTCCAGCAAATGAATTTGTGCTTTAAAATACGGATCGTCTGAAGTTAGTGTGCCCATTTTAAAACGGCGTTTGCCCTGTATAATAACAGTAGTGCCGCCATCAGGCATTTTTATCTGCTTAATTATTTTAGCAACAGTACCAATATCTTCCAAATCGTCAATTGCAGGCTCTTCTACATTACTATCTTTTTGTGCTACCACGCCCACCAGTTTATTGCCTTTATAGGCTTCTAAAACAGCTTTAATACTTTTATCGCGGCCAACTGTTATTGGCAACACCACCCCCGGAAACAAAACGGTATTTCTTAAGGGTAAAATGGGTAACTCATCCGGTATTTCAAGATCCTGGTTATCGTCGTTATCACTTTCATTCAGCGGTATTATTGGCATAAAATCCATCTCATCTTCTGACCTGAATAATATATTTCTTTCTTTCATTCTATAAATTTCGGTGACAAATTAACAGTACAACCCCAAAAATACAAGGTTTTAAGGGTAAAGGTCTAAAGGGTCAAGTATAATGCCAGTGCCCGTTTTGGCAGGGTTTATTGTAAGTTACCGGCATTGGCCACTCCGGTTAAGCATCGTTGCGTCGCACACTTGTACGGAAGTATGCGCATGGTCAGTAATTGATTGTCTATAGCAAATACCATTAACTATTAACCATGTACAATTAAACCACTACCGTACAAGTGTGCGACGCAACCGGGGTTGCTACGGGCTACTGCCGCTGGCTACAAAAAAGCCCCGCCTTGGGCGGGGCTTCATCAAAGGCGAACTTGTAATTATGGATCAACTTTAAATGCATTGGCAATAGCATCCTCTGACTGTGTTTTTTTGCCCACAATGCTTGAGGCTAAATTTATATTATACCCCATCATTGAAGCATCTACAGTAAAAGTTACAAACATAAACGGAACGTCTCTTAAATCTATTGGCACATTAAGAGTTGCTGCTGAGGCATCGGTAGATGGAACCCAGTTATACACTCCTAACACACTACCATTTACATCGTCTGTTAAGGTTAATGTGGATGTTACAATGTTATCGTTAAAAACGCCATAAGGCATGTAAACAGTTACCATATCTCCCGCATGCAAAGTGGTATTGGTAGTGCCCAAATCCATTGGTGCAGGCTGGTTGATAAACGGATAAATTTTTGATGTAATTACCGGATCTCTGAAAATAGTATCTGGGGTGGGTTCTGTAATTGTTTCCTTTTTGCAGGAGAACAGTGCAATAGACATAATGGTAAGAAGCCCTAAACGATGTAAGGTTTTCATAAGGTATTTTTTGGGTACGTTAATAAATACCCAACAAAATACAAAGTGGCTTTTTTAAAAGCAAGCTTTTTGTTATTGTATTTTACCGCTATTTTTTTGCAATTTTTCAGCAGCCCATTGCATGGCTAACTCTAATTGCTCTTTCATGGTTAGGCGGGTATTATCCAGCTCTATGGCATCTTCAGCCTTACGTAAAGGACTTACTTCGCGGTGAGAGTCAATATAATCTCTCATTTCAAGATTAGCTTTTACTTCTTCTATGGTTATGTTGGGGTTTTTCTCGTACAACTCTTTAAACCGGCGTTCTACCCGTACGGCATTATCGGCCGTCATAAATATTTTTAAGGCCGCTGCCGGAAACACCACGGTGCCAATATCTCTGCCATCCATTACAATGCCCAATTTTTCGCCCATTAATTGCTGCTGCGCCACTGCAAAATCACGTACTGCTTTTATGGCTGCCACATCGCTTACTTTTTCTGCCACTACCAGGTCTCTGATAACGTATTCTACATTCTCTCCATTTAAATACATTTCGCTTTGTCCGTTTTTATGGTTAGCCCTGAATTCTAATGAAATATTTTCTAAAGCAGTGGTCACTTCATTTTCGGCAGTCCAGTCAATATGGTTTCTTAAAAAATACAAAGTTATAGCACGGTACATGGCACCACTGTCAATATAGGTGTAGCCCAATTCTTTAGCCAGTTGTTTGGCCAGTGTGCTTTTGCCACAACTGCTCCATCCATCTATTGTAATAATAATACTGCTCATGCCTTTTGTAGGTAATTAGTGTTGCCTATTAAAACCGGCTTTGCCGATGCGGGTAAAAATAGGAAGTATTTGTTTATTACACGTTAAGCCAGGTACTAAATAGTTGGTTTTAGTGGCAACAAAAAAGGGAGTGTTTTAAACACTCCCTTTTACAATAGCTGGTTATATTTTATGCCTCAGATGTTTCTTTGGCTTTTTCTTTTAACGTAAACCGGATGCGGGCATTTTCTTTATCCAGATCTGCCACCAATACATCGCCTTCTTTAATCTTCAGGTTCAGTATTTCTTCCGCTAAAGGATCTTCCAGGTATTTTTGAATGGCGCGGTGTAAAGGCCTTGCCCCAAACTGCTGATCGTATCCTTTATCGGCAATAAAGGTTCTTGCTTCCTCTGTTAACTCTAGTGAGAAACCCAGGTTGTTCAAACGCTTTACCACACCCTTCATTAAAATATCTATGATTTCGAAAATATGCTTTTTCTCCAGTGAGTTAAAGATAATTACGTCATCAATACGGTTTAAAAACTCTGGAGAGAAGGTGCGCTTTAATGCTTTTTCAATTACCGCTTTATTATTCTCTTCAGCATTTTGTGTGCGGGATGCAGTTGCAAAGCCCACCCCATCACCAAAGTCTTTTAACTGGCGAACGCCAATATTAGACGTCATAATAATGAGTGAGTTTTTAAAATCAACTTTGCGACCCAGGCCATCTGTTAACTGTCCATCATCCAATACCTGTAACAAGATGTTATAAATATCCGGATGCGCTTTTTCAATTTCATCCAGCAAAATAACACTGTATGGTTTCCTACGTACTTTTTCTGTTAACTGTCCGCCTTCTTCATAACCTACATAACCCGGAGGTGCACCAATTAAACGGCTTACCGTAAATTTCTCCATGTATTCGCTCATATCAATGCGTATTAGGGCATCTTCAGAGTCAAACATATGGCGTGCTAATGCAC
>JANRMC010000280.1:0-5736 GCA_033761915.1 Flavihumibacter sp. | reverse complement strand
CGTTGATAATACTCCAAAAATAACAAGCTTCGGGCTAAGTTGCTGATATAAAACCGCTAACCATGAGAAGAATTAAGAAAATACTTAAAATAACTGCTATTGTATTGCTGGTACTGGTAGGTACGGCATTTTCTATCCCTTATATTTTCAAAGGAAAAATTTTAAATCTTGTAAAGGCAGAAATCAACCAATCGGTTAATGCAAAGGCAGATTTTACAGATATCAGTCTTTCGCTGTTTCGCCAATTTCCCCAGCTATCCGTTGGCATTGAGGGCTTGCACATTACCGGAAATGGCATTTTTGAAAAAGACACGCTGCTGCAGGCTAAAAGAATTGATGTGGCCGTAAACCTGCTGAGTATTTTTAGCGGCGATAGCTATACTGTTTATAAAATTGATATTGACGAGCCCCGTGTTCGTGCCCTGGTTACCAAAGATGGACTTGCCAATTGGGATATTGTAAAACAAGACACTACAATTAGTACTGATAGTACGGCACCTGCCGCATTTAAAATGAACCTAGAACGTTACAGCATTACCAATGGTTATATTTATTACGAAGATGATGCCAGTAATATAAAAACTGAAATAAAAAACCTGGTACACTCTGGCAAGGGCGACTTTACTGCTAACCAATTTGTTTTGCAAACACATACCAACGCAGATGCCGTTACGGTAAACTACGGAGGCATTGATTATCTATCTGCCGTTAAAACTGTTATAGATGCCGCTGTTGATGTAAACACTGACAGTAGTAAATACAGTTTTAATACCAATGAAATACGATTGAATGATTTGCAACTAAACAGTAATGGCTTTTTTCAGCTGGTGAATGACAGTGTTTATAAAATGGATATTGGGTTTAAGGCACCGGCGGCAGATTTCAAAAGTATTCTGTCTTTAATACCGGTAATATACAGCCACGACTTTGCAAGTATTAATACAAAAGGTAAAGCGGCGTTTGACGGGTTTGTAAAAGGGATATACAGTGATAACACATTGCCAGCTTACCAGCTAAAGCTGGATATAACGGATGGCTACTTTCAATATCCCGATTTGCCCAAACCAGTAAAAAATATATTTGTAAAAGCCCGTATTGACAACCCAGATGGTGTGACCGACCATACCACAATTGATATTTCAAAAGCTCATATTGAGTTTGATAATGATCCTTTTGATTTGAAGCTCTTATTGCAACAGCCTTTAACAGCCATGAATATAGATGCTGCCGCCAATGGAAAAATATACCTGGATAAGCTGACGCAATTTATTAAATTGGAGAAAGACACCCGGCTAAAGGGATTACTGGATGCAGCTGTAACTATGAAAGGCAGTATTGCTGCATTAGAAAAAGGGCAATACGATAATTTTAATGCGGGTGGTAATATTAACCTCAGCGATTTTTTATATGCTTCTGCGGCATACCCCGATGGCATTGCATTAAAAGAATTACAAAGCAGCTTTACACCTAAAAATTTATTGTTGAGTGAAGTAAGCGGAGCTTACCAGCAAACTAATTTTACTGCCAGTGGTACTATTAATAACCTGTTACCTTACGTTTTAAAAAACCAGACTTTAGATGGTAACCTTACCATAAAGGCAGATAAGCTGGATCTGAATAAATGGATGGGCACCACCAGCGATACCACTAAGAAAGGTACTGAGGCTGCAAAGCCTTTTGTGGTACCGGCCAACATACACTTTTTGATGAATGCTGCTGCCGATGAAGTAAAATATGATAAGTTATTACTGCAGCAACTAAACGGATCATTATTGGTAGCCAACGAAACTGTAACCCTCAGCAATGTACAATCTGCTGCGCTGGATGGCAGTATTAAGTTGAATGGCTCCTACTCTACTTTAGAAAGTAAAGAGCATCCAGCCATTAATTTATCGTATGATTTAAAGGAGCTGGATGTGCAAAAAACATTCTATGCCTTTAATACTTTTCAAAAAATGATGCCTGTAGGAAAATTTATTGCCGGCAAACTCAACTCTCAATTGAGCTTTACCGGTAAACTGGGAGAAAACATGATGCCCGATTTAAACTCTTTAACCGGCAATGGCAACTTATTATTGATACAGGGCTTTCTGAGTAAATTTCAGCCTTTAGAAAAACTGGCACAAACATTAAATATTGCAGCGTTGCAACAGGTGGCCGTTAAAGACATAAAAAACTATATTGAATTTACCAATGGTCAGGTATTGGTAAAACCCTTTAAAGTAAAAGTAAATGATATTGAAATGGAAATTGGCGGGATGCATGGCTTTACACAGTCTATGGACTATACCATATTGATGAAACTGCCCCGGGCATTGATGGGTGAAAAAGGAAATGCCTATATTAATAATCTTGCAGTGCAGGCAAGCAATAAAGGAGTGCCTGTTAAACTGAGCGAGGTGGTGAATTTAACCGTTAAAATGACGGGCAGCATCACCAACCCGGTTATTAAAACAGATTTGAAACAAAGCGCCACCTCGCTGGCAGAAGATTTAAAGCAACAAGCTGCTGATTTTGCAAAAGCCAAAGCAGATAGTACAAAGAACGCTGTAACAAAAGCCGTAAAAGACACCGCCACAGCCATAAAAAATCAAGCTTTAGATATTGCTAAAAAAGAATTGATGAATAAACTGAATGGCACTAAAGACACGGCTAATAACAGCAAAGACAGCAAGAAGAATATGGAACAGTCTGCAAAGGGACTTATTGAAAACTTAAATCTTTTTAAAAAGAAAAAGAAGCCCGCAGCCGATACGGCTAAACAGCAATAGTTGCAGCTTTGGCAATTGAGTTAGCAGCAATCCAGCCGGTAGTCCAGGCATTTTGAAAATTAAAGCCACCGGTGATACCGTCAACATTTAATATTTCTCCGGCAAAAAAAAGATTGGGTTGCAGTTTACTCATCATTGTATGCGGTTCCACTTCATTTAACTGTATGCCGCCGGCGGTAACAAACTCTTCTTTAAAAGTTGTTTTGCCACTTACTTTAAAACTATGCTGATTTAATAGTTGCACCAGTTTGTTTAATGCAGTGGTAGATAAATCTGCCCAGCGTGCATCGCCATCAATGCCACACTGCTTCAAAATAAAATCCCACAAACGGGTGGGCAAGCCCAATTGGTTTTTAGTACCCATTTTCTGGTTGGCCAGTTCCTGACGGTATTGCTGCAATAAAGTTCTCAGTTCGGGTTCTTTTATTGCCGGTAACCAATTAACAGATATGCTGAAGTCGTAATTCATAGCTGCCAGTTCTCTGGCACCCCATGCACTTAGTTTTAATACTGCCGGCCCGCTTAAACCCCAATGTGTAATTAGTAAAGGAGCAGTTTCCATCAGCTTCGTGCCGTTTATTTTAACAGTAGCTGCTTCCACACTCACACCCATCAATGCTGTAATAGCATTAGCCGGTAAATTAAATGTAAATAAAGAAGGCAGGGGCGTTTCTATAGTATGTCCCACCTCTTGCAACCAGTTAAACATAGTTGCTTTAGGGTAGCCGCCTGCCGCCACACAAACAAAGTTTGCATGCATCACCACATTATTGCTGAGGGTAACTTTAAAGCCATTCTCTTCTTTTTGCAAATTGGTTACTTCGCGGTTCATTATAATTTCAACGCCGTATTTATTAGCTTCTCTTAATAAACAGTCTACAATGGTGGCCGAGTTATTGGTAACCGGAAACATACGGCCATCGGCTTCTGTGGCAAGGTTAACATTGCGTTCTTTAAACCACTCAATAGTATCGTTGGTAAAAAACTGGTGAAAGGTTTTTTTTACAAAATTTTGGCCGCGGGGGTATTTACGGCTCATGGCTGCAATATCAAAACAGGCATGCGTAACATTGCAGCGGCCACCGCCACTAATTTTTACTTTTGCCAGCAATTTGTTACTCTTCTCAACTATCATCACTTTTAAAGCAGGGTTCAGCCGTGCAGCATTTACTGCGCAAAAAAAGCCAGCGGCCCCTCCTCCAATAACAATTAACTGTTGTTGCATACCATGTAAAAGCGGCAGTAAAGTAAATTAATCTTCATCTACTTTACTGCCGCTGCAATTTTTATTTCTTAAGCCAATACAACAGGCCTGCTTACATGCAGGTTTGCATTTGCTTTTTCTGCCGCCTCAATAATACTGTAATCAGAAAGTATTTCTGCCTTGCCCCGGCGCACACAAATATTATGTTCAAAATGCACCGATGCTTTTCCATCTTCTGTTCTTACCGTCCAGCCATCTTCTTCAGTATATACTTCTTTGGTGCCTAAATTAATCATGGGTTCAATAGCCAGTGTTAGCCCTTCTTTCAATTTAGGACCAGTACCACGTTTGCCATAATTAGGTACCTGCGGGTCTTCGTGCAGGCTGCGGCCTACGCCATGCCCCACCAGTTCACGCACCACACCATAGCCATGTTTCTTTTCTGTGTGCTCTTGTATGGCAAATGCAATATCTCCTATACGATTGCCGCTAATGGCTTTTTCTATGCCTTTGTATAAAGATTCTTTGGTTACATTAATCAGCTGCTCCACTTCCTCGCCGGGGTTACCAATAGCAAAAGTATAGGCATGATCTCCGTGGTAGCCATTCTTTATTACGCCAATATCAATCGTTAAAATATCTCCTTCTTTCAATTCTTCTTCATTCGGAAAACCGTGCACCACCACATCGTTTATAGAAATGCAGGAATTGAACGGATAGCCTTTATAATTAAGAAACGATGGTTCTGCCTGGTGATCTTTTATAAATTCACCAATCATTTTATCAATAGACAATGTGGTAATACCGGGTTTTAAAGTAGCTGCAATAGCAGCAAGTGTTTTACTTACCAGCCGGGCACTTTCCCGTATCATGGCTATTTCTGCCTCTGTTTTGTAATAAATCATTGTATAAAATATAATGTTACCAGCAGTAGTATTTCATAGCATCATTCTTGCGTCGCACACGTGTACTGAAGTTTGTTTATCGTCAGTAACTGATGATTGATTCATGGCATTATCATTAATTATCAACCAAGGATCAATTACCCAATATGGTACAAGAGTGCGACGCAACGGCTGCCGGGCTTTGCTGTGCGCTGGCTGCCACAGGCTTTCTACTAATAAAAAACCTGGCAAAGATAAATAATGCCAGGTTTCTTTATAACTGAAAAAATGAACTTATGTAGTAACGGTTTGTGCTGTTTGGCGACCCTGAATGCGTCCGCCCTTCATCAAACCATCGTATTGGCGCATTAATAGCTGTGTTTCTATCTGCTGCAAGGTATCTAAAATAACACCCACCATAATTAACAGTGAAGTACCACCAAAGAAACTGCTGAAGCCTTGTGTAACACCGAGCATTTGCGCAAAGCCGGGCAAAATACCTACCAATGCCAATAACACAGCGCCGGGTAAGGTTATTTTATCCATTACAGAGCCAATATAATCTGCCGTTGGTTGGCCGGGCTTAACGCCGGGTATGAACCCATTGTTACGCTTTAAGTCATCGGCAATTTGCTTGGGGTTAAATATTAATGCTGTGTACAGGAAGGTGAAACCAATTACCAGTACAGAATAAATAATCATATACCAGCCATTGCTGTGGTCGTTAAAAATACGGGCCAAGCCTTTTGTTGAATCGAAATTAGACAATAAGGTTGGCAGGAACATAATGGCCTGTGCAAAGATGATGGGCATTACACCAGCGCCATTTACTTTTAATGGCAGAAACTGACTGGCACCACCAAACTGGCGATTGCCT
>JANRMC010000279.1:0-7329 GCA_033761915.1 Flavihumibacter sp. | reverse complement strand
TGTAATGGGTATGTATAGTATCTCTTGTTGTACCGGCCACATCGCTTACGATGGTACGCTCCTCACCTATCAGTGCATTCAATAAAGAAGATTTACCAACATTGGGCTGACCAATAATAGCAAACTTGGGCAAGCTTGCTTCTTCTTCTTTTTCTGCCACATCATCAGCAGTAATTTTTTCCGTTATGGCATCTAATAATTCTCCGCTGCCACTGCCGGTAATTGCTGATATGAAAAAAATATGTTCGAAGCCAAGGCTGTAAAACTCAGTTGCCTCCAGCATTCTTTCATGATTGTCTACTTTATTTACTGCCAGATAAACCGGTTTTGAAGTTTTGCGCAGTACGGCTGCCATTGACTCATCAAGTTCTGTAATGCCGGTTGCACAATCCACTACAAAAACCAAAGCATTGGCTTCTTGTATGGCTACCAATACCTGTTTTTTAATCTCACGTTCAAACACGTCATCACTTTCGGGCACAAAGCCACCCGTATCAATTACGTTAAACGTTTTGCCATTCCAATCGGTAACACCATACTGCCGGTCGCGGGTTACACCACTGATGTCATCTACAATGGCTTTACGTTGCTCCAGCAAGCGGTTAAAGAAAGTGCTTTTGCCTACATTGGGTCTTCCTACAATTGCTACAGTATATCCTGCCATAACTTGAGTTCTTTAATTTTACTATAACTGAGAAAACAACAGTGTTATCTCGTTTTCGTTTTTACATTTTATTTTACGTTCTGCACAAACAGCTTCAATCTTATTTTTGAAGTCGGGCAATGCCTCCAGTATAGATTCCTTATCCTTTTTAATTTGTGTTAACTGTCTTTTTGCTGTGTTATATACATAAAGTTCTTCCCTGTCAATAATGCGGTAATACATACTGCCATCCATGGCCACAGCCTCCCGTAATTCTTTGGTGTTTCTTTTTAAAAATTCTACCTGCTGACCGCCCAGATATTGGTAAAAAGTTTTGGCATCTGCTGCACCAACAGCCGGATAGCCATTTTTAAATACATACGATTTTGAATTGCCACCGGCAATAACATTAATGCCAAACTCTTTGAATGAAGTGGTTAAAACCAGTTCTCCTTTTGTATCCTGGTAATACAATTCATTGTAAAGCTGGTTGTATTTTAAAGGAAGCTTACTGATGACAGTATCATTAAAAAAACGGATATATCCGGTATAGTAATCCTCTACTAAAAAAGGCGTGCCCACCACTTTCTTATTGGTGGAAAAACTAAGCCCCGAATAAAAGCCGGCATCCCGTACCAGGCCCTGCAGGTAATTCATATCTGTTGAAAAATTAAGGCTGCCCGGCCCCTGTGCCATTGTATTAAAACCAAACCATGCTGCTACTAATAAGAAAATAGTTTTTTTCATACCGATGAGTTTAGTGTTAATAATAACCGTACTCTTTCAAATATAAATCATTATCTCGCCATTTGGGTTTCACCTTCACAAACAGCTCTAAAAACACTTTTTGACCAACAAATTTTTCTATATCAGTACGGGCTGCCGTACCTAATGCTTTAATACTGTTTCCTCTTTCACCCAGTATAATTCCTTTTTGAGTGTCCCGCTGCACTATAATGTCTGCCTGTATTTTTATAAGCGTTGTTTTTTCCTTAAACTCCTTTACTAAAACGGTGGTATGGTAGGGTATTTCTTCCTCGTACAGTTCATAAATTTTTTCACGAATGATTTCTCCCACAAAAAAACGGGTGGGTAAATCCGTCATCTCCTCTCCATCAAAAAAAGGTTCACCTTCCGGCAATAGTGTTACAATACGGTTTAACAACTCATCTGTATTAACTTTTCGTAACGCCGCAATAGCAATGATATCTTTACAATAGGCTTTGCTTTTAAAAAATTCAAATGCCAGTTCCTTTTTTTGCGGCGATGCCATGTCTTGCTTATTAATTACAACAAGTGCCGGAACTTTTAAATGCAAGCCGCTAAAAATGGCATCCGCTTCCTCCCAGTTATCATTAATATCTACTAACAGCACGGCCAGGTCGGCATCTTCTCTTGCTTCTTTCACCACCGCCATCATTTTTTCGTGCAGCTTGTATTTGGGTTCAATAATACCCGGCGTATCAGAAAAAATAACCTGGTAATCATCGGTGGTTAAAATACCTTTTATCCGGTGTCGGGTGGTTTGCACTTTCTTAGATATAATTGCCAGCTTCTCGCCCAGCAACGCATTCAGCAACGTGCTTTTACCCGCATTGGGCTTACCAAAAATGTTTACAAAACCAACTTTCATTGTTAAATACTTATGCAGCGCCAAAACTGAACCCGTACCGGGCAAAAGAGTTGAGAGGTAATCAATCCTTATCAGTTTTATAACTGCGTTGGAAAAAACCGGTTATACCGGCATATTTATTCTAATTAAAAAAACTGCCTGTTATTCGGGGCAGCTTTTCTTTGGTTGCGAAGGGAGGGATCGAACCTCCGTCCGCCTCTTCGGCGGATATCAGCTCTCTCTCTTCTTCAATCAAAGAAACGCTTCAAATAAACTTTAATTAAAAAAGCTGCCTGTTATTCGGGGCAGCTTTTCTTTGGTTGCGAAGGGAGGGATCGAACCTCCGACCTTCGGGTTATGAGCCCGACGAGCTACCGCTGCTCTACTTCGCGATGTTGGGGTGCAAATGTAAGGCAGAATACAGTTTACTTCCAAATAAATAAAGTCTTTATTTAAAAATACCCGCTTAAAACAAAAGCAGGCATGCCATGGCATGCCTGCTTACTGCTTGTTTAACATGGCTGTTACTTACTTACTTTTTTAACGCTGCTGGCACCGCCACTATTAAATTTTTTAATAATAGCATTGCCTTTATAGCGTATATCACTGGCACCTCCGGCATCAGCATTCAGTTCTTTTTCAACTGTAATGTATATACTGCTGGCACCGCTGGCATCAGCATCGCAGGTTTGTGCGGTTAAATCGTATCCTTTAAAATCGCTGGCACCGCCGGCATGAATATTCAGGTTATTCACCACACCACTCACTTTCATATCGCTGGCACCGCTTACATGTACTTCTAAATTATTGGCTTCTATACGGCCCGATAAATCGCTGGCGCCGCTTAAATGCACATTTAAGTCGGTAGCCTTTACCGTACCGTTAATAAACACATCGCTGGCGCCACTGGCATGCAGTTGTGTAAGCGTTTTAACCGATACATAGGCCCGCAGCTTTTTATTACCACTGCTCCAGCCAAAGCTTTCATTGTCGTACCAAATTTTTAAAGTGCCGTCCTTTACTTCGGTTTTAATACGATCTCTGTATTTTACTTCAGTAGCACTCACCGCCACTCCGGTTTCATCACCCTGGCTCAGGTACAAATCCACCGCACTGCTCACCTGTATTTTTGTAAAACTCTCCACCGTTCTTGCAACGGCATTGGCATCGTTTACAATTGTTTTTTGTGCCACGGCCACAGCCACAGTAACACCTAACAGCATTGCTAAAAGCAAACGTTTCATATACTTTGTTTTTATTTTTTTGTTACCAGCTTTTGTATCATGGCTCAACCCCGGTTGCGTCGCACACTTGTGCCAAAGAATAGGTATAAGCTAAAAGGTGTAAGGCATTAAACCTTATGCCCATAACATTTACCATTGTTGAAGTGTGCGACGCAACAATGTTGCCCAAAGAACGAAAGCTGGTTAAATAATTTTATTAACTGGCTCTTTTTACACTGCCGCCACTACCCGTAGAAACATTGGTAATAACGGCACTGCCTTTATACTGAATGCCACCACCACTGCTGGCGTTAGCGTCTAACTCTTTATTAATAGTTACCTGCACTTTTGCACCGCTGCTGGCTTCTGCATTGCAGGTTTCTGTTACCAGGTCGTAACCATTAAAATGAGCGCCGCTGCTGGCATCTACCGTCATGCTTTGTACTTTACCATTTATATACAAATGCGCACCGCTGCTGGCATCTGCATTTAGTGTGCCGGCATTAATAGTGCCTCTTACAGAACCGCCGGATGATGCATCTAAATTTAAAGCATTGGCGGTAACTGCACCATTAATAATTACGGTGCCGCCAGAACTGGCTTCCAGCTTATCAATAGTTTTAAAAGAAACATAGGCTTTTAATTTTTTACCCTGAGCATTAAATCCTTTCCAAAACTTATTCTGATCGTAATAGATTTTTAAAATGCCATTTTCCACTACCGTGCGGATATTGTTGCGGTGCTCATCAGAAACAGCACTAACCGCTACCGCTTCTTCTGAACCTTGTGTTAATTGCAGTTCTATACCGGTTGAAACCCGGATGCCATGAAAGCTGCTGACTTTACGTATTTCTGCATTGGCATCGTTTACAATTTTAGTTTGTGCTGCAAGGGATAAGGTGCTTATAATAGCTACCAGAAAAAAAAGTAGTCGTTTCATTGTTTAATTTTTTTAAAGGACTCTGTTTTTAAAAAATGTTACAGGTTTTGGGTGCCGCGGTAAGGGTGTGACGGAAGGGGTTAATAAAAAGTTACAGCAATCCGCTTTTTTTTCGTTTAACTTTGCACCGGCGGTTGCCATTGGGTGGCCGGCCTCAGATTCCCCGGGGTGCTGAACGGTTTAAAAACTTTTCGGCTGAGATAATACCCGCAGAACCTGATCAGGGTAATGCCTGCGCAGGGAAGGTGAACGGCTTTTTTGCTATTGTTCCTCCTCCATTTTTTCGCAGCGTTTCCCTCAAATCATTTTTAACCATCAAAATCTTTTAAAGATGCAAAAAATGCTTTTGGGGATTTGCTTAATCTTAATCTCCCAATTCGCACTGGCACAACAGCTGTCAGTAAAAGGACGTGTTTCAGATGAAAAAGGGCAGCCTGTTGCGGGCGCCACAGTAAGTGTTTCTAAAGCGGGTACCGTTGCCACACAGGATGATGGCAGTTTTAGCGTACCCGTAAAAAAAGCTGGCAATTACAGCCTTACTGTAACCAGTATTGGTTACCAGACTTTCAGCAGCTCTATCAGCACAGATGCAGTGGCCAACATTAAGCTGGTAGCAGTGCAATTATTTTTACAGCCCATAGAAGTAAAAGCCATTCGTGCCGGCAGCCGCATGCCTTTTACAAAAACCAATTTAAACAAACAGGAAATTGAAAAAATGAATACGGGGCAAGACCTGCCCTTTATTGTAAACCAAACGCCTTCTGTGGTGGTAAACTCTGATGCCGGTAATGGTGTGGGGTATACCGGTATCCGAATTCGTGGCAGCGATGCCACCCGTATTAATATGACCTTGAATGGCATTCCTTACAACGATGCGGAAAGCCAGGGTTTGTTTTTTGTAAACCTGCCCGACTTCGCTTCTTCTGTCAGCTCCATACAAATACAAAGAGGTGTGGGCACTTCCAGCAACGGGGCGGGTGCCTTTGGTGCCACGCTTAATTTAAGTACCAACGAGTTTAATGAGAAAGCCTATGCAGAAGTAAACAACAGCTTTGGCTCTTTCAACACTTTTAAACATACTATTAAAGCAGGTACCGGTTTAATGAATAAGCATTACACACTGGATGCCCGTGTTTCTAAAATAACCAGTGATGGTTTTATTGACCGTGGCAGCAGCAACCTGCAATCAGTATTTGTATCGGGTGCCCGGTACGGAGAAAAAACAACATTGCGTTTTAATATTTTTTCTGGCAAAGAAAAAACCTACCAGGCATGGAATGGCATACCAGAAGCTAAATTGAAAGGCAATGGCAACGATTTACTAAATCATTATTATAATAACCTTGGGGTGTTGTATAAAACAACAGCAGATTCTGTTAACCTCTTCAGCAGCAATAACAGAACGTACAACACTTTTTTATACGATAACCAAACTGATAATTATCGGCAGGATCATTACCAGTTTTTTATAAACCACAAATTACCCGGTAACTGGACGATGGCCACCGCCTTTTTCTTAACCCGTGGCAAGGGCTACTATCAGGAG
This sequence comes from Flavihumibacter sp., assembly GCA_033761915.1. Classification (GTDB taxonomy): domain Bacteria; phylum Bacteroidota; class Bacteroidia; order Chitinophagales; family Chitinophagaceae; genus JACMLD01. The sequence continues at coordinate 1,365 of JANRMC010000279.1, read as the reverse complement.
CAGAAAATTGATGAAAAAACAAGCCGTTATGGTTACCCATACTTTGTTGTTGCCGGCGATACCGTTCGTCGTGCCAATATCATCCGGCAGCTATGGCTAGATAATTATTTCTTTGGTACTGTTTTTTCTGCCAGCCATAAAACAGATAGAGATGAACTAACTTTTGGCGGTGCCATTACCCGCTATAATGGAGACCATTATGGTAAGGCAGTTAGTGCAACCGTTAATATACCGGCCGGCCATGTTTGGTATAACTTAGATGCACACAAAACAGACTTTAATGTGTACGCAAAATACCAACGCCAATTAAATAAAGAATGGCAGCTGTTTGCAGATTTACAATACCGTACGGTAAGCTATATTCTCAACGGTTTCAGAAACAATCCTTCTATCCGCTGGAATAACCAGTATCATTTCTTTAACCCCAAAGTTGGTATCAGTTATTATAAAAACGGGTTAGAGTTTTATACCAGCGCCGGTATTGGCAATAAAGAGCCCAACCGGGAAGATTTTGAATCGGGCAATACACAAAAGCCTGAACACGAGACCCTGTACAATGTTGAAATGAATATTGGCAAACGCTACAGTAACAGCAGTTGGTCTGTTACGGCTTTTTATATGAATTATAAAAATCAGTTGGTATTAACCGGTAAAATAAATGATGTAGGTGCTTACACAAGAACCAATATTCCTAAAAGTTACCGGGCAGGTATAGAAGCACAAGGTGCCATACAACCCACTGATTGGTTTAATGCCACGGCTAATTTTACATTTAGCAAAAACCGGTTGGTTAATTTTACAGAGTTTTTAGATGATTATGATTTGGGCGGACAAAAAGCAATACCGCATGGCAATGCACCCATTGCATTATCGCCCGATTATACCGGTGCTGCCACTTTAAATTTTATACCGCTTACCAATACCACTATCAGCCTGCTTAACAAATATGTTTCGCGACAGTATTTAGATAATACCGGCAACAAGGCCCGCAGCATTGATCCTTTTTATGTGGCAGATATACGACTGGCCTATAGCTGGAATTATAAATGGCTGAAAAATGTTACCATGGCCCTGCAGATAAACAATCTGTTTAATAAGTTATACGAAGCCAATGGTTATACCTATAGTTATATTTACGGAGGGCAAACCATTACAGAAAACTTCTTCTACCCTATGGCCGGTAGAAATGTAATGGCCACCATTAATATTAAATTGTAATACCCAAATACAAAAAATAAAAGGCGGTACCAATTGCTTAACAAACAAATGATACCGCCTTTTTTATTCCGTTTTTTTTAGCGACCAAACTTATCAATCCATGCCAGCACACCGCCTTCTACATTTACCGTATTATTAAAACCCATG
>JANRMC010000278.1:0-2449 GCA_033761915.1 Flavihumibacter sp. | reverse complement strand
AAAATGCCAATGAGCTGGCCTATTTAATTGGCAGCCCATCCAGTTCATATAATATGGCTGTAAGTAACAGCACCGATAACCCTGCCGGTCAATACACCGTATTAAGCCAGTTAAACCCGCAGCAAAACAATTACAACTGGTTTACGGTAGAGCTGCATAAGTGGAAGATGCTGGATGGCAAAGAATCTGAGGGCCTGTTGTATAAGCCAGAAAATTTTGACCCCAATAAAAAATACCCGATTATCTTTTATTTCTACGAGCGGGATGCAGATACCCGTTACAGCTACCGGGCACCGGCACCCAGTGCTTCTACCATTAACATACCCTGGTTTACCAGCAATGGTTACCTGGTGTTTGACCCCAACATTTATTACAAAACCGCACAGCCCGGAGACGATGCGTATAACAGCGTGGTAAGTGCGGCCCGCCACTTAGCCAAAATGCCATTTGTTGATAGTACTAAAATGGCCATACAAGGCCAAAGCTGGGGCGGCTACCAGGTGGCTTATCTGGTAACCAAAACAAAACTATTTGCTGCTGCCGGCGCCGGCGCACCCGTTGCCAACATGACCAGTGCCTACGGTGGCATCCGCTGGGGCACAGGTATCAGCCGTCAGTTTCAGTACGAAAAAAGCCAGAGCCGTATTGGTGCCACACTGTGGGAGAAACCGGAAGCATATATAAAAAACTCGCCCCTGTTTAAAGCCGATAAAGTAACCACGCCCCTGCTGATAATGCATAACGATAAAGATGGCGCCGTGCCCTGGTACCAGGGCATTGAATACTTTACCGCCCTGCGCCGTTTGAATAAAAAAGTATGGCTGCTGCAGTATAACGATGAAGACCATAACCTGGTAGAACGCCGCAACCGTAAAGATTTAAGCATCCGTCTCGGCCAGTTTTTTGACCATTACTTAAAAGGCGCCGCAGCCCCCCGCTGGATGACCGAAGGTGTACCCGCTGCTTTAAAAGGCATTGACTGGGGCATTACACCCGAGGCCAAAAGAGGATTTTAAAAAAGCACATTGCATAATAAACAAAAACACCCTGCCGCAGCAGGGTGTTTTTGTTTTGGGTGGACCGGCAGCGGTAGTAGTAGCGGCCGTGGTTGCGTCGCACATGTTAGCTGCAATGCAATATTGAACGGAGAGAGTTGGTGGTTGGTGGTGTGTGGTTGGTAGTTGCTCCGCTGTTGATGCTGTCACCAACCTGTAACTTTAATCTTTTAACCAGTAACCTAAAATGCCGCAGCCATCCCTCTCCCTTGGAGAGGGAACGAGGGTAAGTTAAAAAAGCTATTACACAAAGCACACAAAGAAATTCGCTGCAGGCTCTATATTTTCAAGACACATTCCTTATCTTCATTTCTCACGCCGGTTAAGCAACGCTCCAATTAGTAGATTGTACTAACAACAATACAAAAAGTTGAATACTAAAGAATTGATTTTCAGAAACGATTTTTAAATTAGCAGTGCGTATAATATCATAAATACAAGAGTTAGCGGCAAGGCTAAAAGCAACTCTCAAATCCTGAGATGACACCAAAAAGTGGCTTTTTTCGACGGAAATTTCCGATTATTACAGGCTAAAACTCAAAAAAAATTGACTTCTGCTAAAACTCTAAAGAGTTTTTTATATATAGAGCCATATGACAACAATTGAACAAATCCTTTCAAACGATGGGCCACTTTTGTCGGGACAATTATCTGAAAGGCTTTCTAAGGTCGAAAAAATCCCTTTGAATACAGCAAGTCAAAAAGTATCTCGGGCAAAAAATATCAAAAAAATAAAAGGCTTTTTCGTCAGTAACCAGTCTCTATGCTTTCTTGAAGAACAGTACAAAGACGAACAACTATTTGATATTTTCAGTAAAGCTCTCTTCGAGAACGGTCGTAAATATTGGTTCTGTTTGAACGCCATAAAAAATCACGGAGGTATCATAAGCACAAAATATTTGGAATGCTATACGAACTATCCAATACTTCCATTAAAACGACACTTGCCCTTCAAAAAAGTTATGCAAAAATTCGTAAAAGAAGGTGTGCTTGTTTTTAATGGTACAGACGAATATTTTTTTTCGCCAAAATTTTGTCCAATAGATACATCAAGCTTAACGTATCGTACTATTGAAACGATAAAAGATGATATCCTAAGCCACTTTCATACAATTATGAAAAATATGGGCTTAATCTCATTTAAGACAGGTGAACTTTTTGGTGAATATGGGAAATTCAGGTGGGGATTTAAAGGTGTTTCTTACATAAGAGGTGTAGTAAATAATACCAAGCCCGGATTTCTTTTAGCTGATATTATATTTGGCAGAGAAACATATAGAGAAGATGTGTTATTTTTCATAGAAAAACTAAATCACATTCAAAGTTTCCAAAATTCTTCAAGAATAATACCCTTTCTCATCTTGGATAACATACACCCTGAAGGATTGGAAGAA
>JANRMC010000277.1:0-14805 GCA_033761915.1 Flavihumibacter sp. | reverse complement strand
CCATCTCCAATAGTTTTGCCAGGCGCAAGTCCTGATGATATTGTAGCCGATTTATAACGGTTGTAGTGATAGATTGTAGGTGGTGTTACATCTTCTAAAACAGAAACAACATTGTCTAAAGAAATTGATTGTCCACTGGCGCTGCGCACATAAATGTTTTTTAAGTCAGATGGATCATCACGGTTCGCTCTTTCCACCTGCCCCATTACCTGGTATTGCTTGCCATCTTTTACAAAATAGCCCAGTCGGCGGTTACTTAATGCCAGTTGCAGGGTTTCAGAAATATCCTGTACACTCACCCCCAGTTCACTGGCTTTTAAGCGGTCTATATCTACTTTTAGTTCTGGTTTATTAAATTTCAAATCCACATCCACCCCCTGAAAGATGGCGCTTTTATTGGCTTCATCTAAAAACTGTGGTAATACCCCTTTCAATTTATCAAAATTGATGTTTTGCAAAACAAATTGAACCGGCAAACCACCGCGTCGGTTAACAGAAATAGTTTGTTCCTGTATGGCAAATGCACGCACATCATTAAAGCGTGGCAGGCTCTTACTTATTTTATTAACCACATCCTGCTGACTTAATTTTCTGTCTTTGGGGTCTTGCAGGGTTACCCGTACAAAACCGGTATTTGCGGTGCCACCACCGGTAAAGCCGGGTGCTGTCATACTGGTTACATGGCGTTTTTCATTCACCGAGTCTACCACAAAATTCACCAGGCGGTCAATGCTTTTATCCATGGCATCGTAAGAAGTGCCTTCCGGTGCAGAAACAGTTAACCGAAACCCACTGCGGTCTTCCATCGGTGCTAATTCCTGCTGTAAATTTTTACCCAGATAATAAATACCTCCAAAGGCAGCAATAACAATCAGCCACGCCATCCAGCGTACTTGCATAAAACGGCCAAGGGTGTTTTTATACCCATTTTCCATTCCGCGAAAGAAAGGCTCGGTAACCCGGTAAAACCAGGAATGCTTGTGTACATTACCACTCAGTTTCACGTTCAGCACCGGTGTTAAGGTAAGCGATACAAAGGCAGATATTAATACAGCCCCTGCCACCACAATACCAAACTCTCTGAACAAACGACCCACAAAACCCTGCAAAAATATAATGGGTAAAAACACTACGGCCAGTGTAATAGACGTAGCAATTACAGCAAAGTAAATTTCTTTCGATCCTTCTTTGGCAGCACGCCATTTATCCATGCCGGCCTCCATCTTTTTATAAATGTTCTCCGTTACCACAATACCATCATCCACCACCAAACCGGTGGCCAGCACAATGGCTAAAAGGGTTAATACATTAATGGTAAAATCGCTGATGTACATTATAAAGAAAGCACCAATTAAAGAAACCGGTATATCAATCAGCGGACGGATGGCAATTAACCAGCTGCGGAAGAACAGATAGATAATTAATACCACCAGTATAAAAGCCAGTATCAAGGTTTCTTTAACCTCGTTAATAGATTTACGGATGTATTTGGTTTGGTCGTAAGAAATTTCAAGCCGTATATCCTGTGGCAGGTCTTTTTTAATCTGGTCAATACGCTTATACAATTCATCGGCAATAGCAATATAGTTAGAGCCGGGCTGTGGCACCACAGCCATAGCAATCATAGGCACACCACTTTCTTTTAAAACACTTTCTTCATTCTCCGGCCCCAGTACTGCTTCGCCAATATCTTTTAAACGTATGTCAGCACCATCCACATTTTTTACAATCAGGTTATTAAAATCATCTTCAGTAGTAAGTCGGCCAAAAGTGCGGATAGAAAGTTCGGTAGCATTACCGGCAATTTTACCAGAAGGCAGTTCTACATTTTCACGTTGCAAAGCCAGTTGCACATCTCTTGGTGTTAAGCCGTAAGCAGAAAGACGGGCAGGATCAAACCACACCCGCATGGCATAGCGTTTTTCTCCCCAAATATTAACCGTGCTCACACCCGATACGGTTTGTAAACGCTCTACTATATTATTGGTGGCAAACTCAGTAATCTGTAAAGAGTTTTTAATATTGCTCTGGCATAACATAATTAACACTGGCTCTCCGCCAATATCAGATTTAGATACTACCGGCGGCGCATCCAAATCATTGGGCAAAGAACGCTGCGCCTGAGATACTTTATCCCGCACATCATTGGCGGCCGCTTCCAGATCGGCTCCCACTTCAAACTCTACATTAATACTACTGCTGCCCTGGCTGCTTTGAGAGGTGATACTTTTAACACCAGAAATACCATTAATGGCTTTTTCCAAAGGTTCGGTAATCTGCGTTTCAATAATATCGGCATTGGCACCGGGGTAACTGGTGCGCACATTAATATTGGGGGGTTCAATGGCCGGATAATCTCTTACACCTAAATAGTTAAAAGCAATAGCACCAAACAAAACAATAATAATGTTCAGCACAATGGCAAACACCGGTCGTCTTAAACTTAATTCAGATAAATTCATTGCTTAGTTATTGAAAGAGTGATTACCCTTTTTATTTATGTTACCAGCAATAGTGCCTGCTTCAGCATCCTTGCGTCGCACCCTTCAGCAGCTTAGCATATAGCAGCTGATGCTTTGTTATTGCGCCACTTTACTCAGTTGCAGTTTAGCATCTGGTTTTATGGCCAGCAATCCGGTGGTAACAATCGTATCGCCTGTTTTTAATCCGGAAACAATCTGCACCACCGATGAATCTCTTATACCCGTAGTAACCGTTTCAAATACGGCCACACCACCGCGATACACCACCACTTTTTTATTACGAGCCTGGGGTATTACCGCCTGTGTTGGTATCATAATGGTATTAGGCACTTCATCAAACTGCAGTTTTACTTTTGCAAAAGCACCCGGTATTAAAGTTTTGTCTTTTACATCCACCACGGCACGCACTCTTAAGCTGCGGTTGTTTTCTGTAATGGCCGGCTCGGTGGCCATTACACGGGCCAACTGTTTTTGTAAAGACCCTTCAATGGTAAAATTTACAAACATGCCTACCTTAATACGACTGCTGTATTTTTCGGGCACGGTAAAATCAATCTTTAATTTATCTACCTGTTTTAGTGCAGCTACAATAGTTTGCGGGGTAATGTAGGCACCTATACTGATGTTTTTAAAACCCAATCTGCCGTTAAAAGGTGCCCGCAGTTCTGTTTTGGCAATATTCGTTTTTACAATATCAATATCTGCTTTAATAGTGTTTACCTGCAGCTGGCTTAAATCTACTTCCTGCTGGCTGATACCATTTATTTTTAACAGCTCGGTCTGCCGCTCTACCGTTTTTTCTGCAGTAGCCAGTTGCACATATAGTTTCTTTAACTGCGCCTGCAAATCGCCATCAAAAATTTTAACCAGCAAAGTGCCTTTACCCACCACCTGGCCTTCGTTAATATTTAATGCCACCACGCGGCCCGATACTTCGGGTTGCAGATTAGTTTCTTCGTTGGGCAATAAGGTACCGGGGGCTTCTATACTTTCTCTGATGGTTTGTGCCTGCACCAAAAAACCGTCTACCCGTATGGGCATATTACGGTTGGGGGCACCGGCTGCAGGAGCAGCTCCTTTTTTTTCTTCTTTACAGGAACTCAGTATTACCAGGCTAAAAATAATGGCCGGACTGATTAATGGTAGTAATCTCATGTTGCTAATGGTAAAAAGTGGGGCTAAAGATAAGTCATAAACAAAGTTGCAACAGTAGTAATTTATGAATGGTAAGCCCCCTTAAACAAACTTATCATATGTCAAACTGAGTTAGCCACAACTCATAGTTGTAGCAGTAATTTTCATTAACATTCATTAACGCAACAGTGGTTTTATGATCTGTTGGTGTAATGCATACAGTTATTATTAAAGGCTTCAGGCATTTTGTGCATACCATGCACAGGCGCTGTTCATCACACAGGTTTCACATTTGGGGTTGGTGGGGCGGCAGGTTTCGCGACCCAAAAAAGAAATGGCCATGCCGGCATCCCAATCTTTTTGCGGCAATACATCCATTATTTGTTTTTCAATTTTCTTGGGATCGGTACCAGTGGCTATACCTAGGCGGGGTGCCACACGTACCACATGCAGGTCTACTATTACCCCTTCTGCCGGCTTACCGGCTTCTCTTAAAATAACGTTGGCCGATTTTCTGCCAATACCCGGCAGGGCTGTTAATGCTTCCAGCGTTAAAGGTATATTGGCGTCTTTTTTAACGGTTGTGGCAATTTCTTTCAGCCATTTTAATTTGCTGCCGCTGTTGCGCACTTTGGCAATAAAACTCATTATTAAATCATCACTGGCTTTTGATAATGCAGTCATATTGGGAATTGCCTTAAACAACTCTGGCGCCAGTTGATTGATATGCCGGTCAGAATCCTGCGCAGAAAGCACCACCATTACCACCAGCTGATACACATTCTTATACTCTAAAGGGTGTTGGGCTCCTTTGTATTTTTTTAAGAGTGGTTTTATTGCTTCTTTCCAGTTAGTGGCAGGCATATGGTGCGTTTTATATTTTAAATCTACAATAAAATAAAAAAGTAGATGGAAGCAAAATAAAAAAAATAGCAGCACTTCTGTTGAAGAGTGCGACGCAACGATGTTGCCCCGGAGCACAAGAGCCGGTAACAAAAAACTATTGACGGTTCATATAATAAGCCCGCTGTTTTGCATCAAAATGTTCCAATGCGTTTCTTAACAAAGTTCTTGGCAGTTTAGCAGCGTATTTATCTAAAAAAGCAATCAACCGTTTTTTATCTTTTGCACCGGCAAAGCGCAGCATCCAGCCCGTGGCTTTATGCACCAGGTCTTCTTTATCTTTTATTAATAAATCGGCAATTTTAAAAGTATCGTCTAACTGCCCCTGGCGTATAAAATAACAGGTGCTTAAAATAGCGGTGCGGCGCTGCCATTGGTTTTTTGATTTTGCCAGTTTGTATAAAACTGTTTTGGGCTTATCAAATAAATAACTGCCGGTCATGTGCAGGCAGCCGAGGTCTACAAGGTCCCAGTTATTAATGCGGTCGTGGCGGCGCATGTATAAATCATAAAACTCTTTTAAACGTTCTGGTGTAATTTTTTTGTTACGGGATGCTTTATCCATAATGCTTACGGCACCTGCCCGCACCTCGTGAATATCGCTTTCCAGCAGTTGCTCAATTTCGTTAATGGGCATATTGGCAAACTGTTTGGCAATGGTAAACAACTGTCCCATTTTTATGCCCATAAATTTATCGGCAGCGGCATAACCATCAACCCCTGTTTTAAAATAGCGCTGCAATTTTTGCCGTTCGGCATCTGACTGGTGTTTGTTTAAAGCCGCTATAAATTGTTTAGCTGTTAAAACCCCGGCTATTTCTTTATTGCTCTCCTTTTTTTTTACAGCAGTTTTTGCAGCTGTTGCTTTCTTTTTTGGTGGCAATGTTTGGTTTTCCTGCACCCGCATTTTTATAATTTGTTTTATAAGCGTAGCCGGTAACGGATTGGCGGGGGTAAACTGTATGGTTCTGCCGGCTGTTTTAAACCCTTTTAATGCAGCGGCAAAAGCCGGTAAAATGGTAGCGCTAACCACCACCAGCGAGCAATGATTTTTAAAAGCGGCAAAATGTACCAGCGGTCCGTTTAATTTATACGTTGGTATCTGGTAACTGATGCATTCTTCTGCTTTGGGTGCGGCTTTTTTAATAGCCTCTCTTAAGGCTACCAGCATGGGGCGCATAGCCGGATCAACATTCTTTAAATATGCATCTACCGTTGTGGGTGCTGGCATATAATTTTTATTTATTGCTACAATGCTGAAAGCTACTTTGTTTTTTAAACGGTTCAAAATATAAATGGCAAGCAATACAATTCAGTTATTTTTGCGGCCACAGAAAATTAATTATTAATTAAGCGCCAGCTGTTGCATGCACCCGCACCTACAAACACTTATACGTTGCGTTAACCTGGAAGAAAAAGAACAGGCCAACCGCTACCAGTTAAACCAGCAACACAGTTTAAAACAATTAAAAGCAGAAGGACTGGCACTGCACCCGCTGGTTGTTACCCGCAAAAATTTTGGGTATGCTGATTATCCTGAAATTAGTTTCAGGCTACCCTTTCCGCCCGAGAATAATTTGTTTAAAGATGGAGCAGCCATTGAATGTTTTTTAATGGGCGAAGAACCGGTGAAAGGCGTTCTCATTAGCCTGGATGGTAAGCAGGGCGAGTTTCGGTTGTTTGCCCCCGATTTTCCGGATTGGATTGAAGATGATGGTGTAGGCATTAAGCTGGCACCCGATACCCGCACCACCACTATTATGAAAACAGTGCTGCAGCAATTAGAGCAGCAGCCAAGGCTGAATAAATTATTTGAGCAATTGCATGCAACGGCGGCTACAACAGGCGTACCTTCAACTATTGCACCCTTACAACTGCAATGGCGCAACCGCCACTTAAACCCCAGCCAGCAAACAGCTATTGCCGCTATTGTACAAAACGAAGCTGTAGCCATCGTACACGGACCGCCCGGTACGGGCAAAACCACCACACTTACAGAAGCCATTGTGCAACTGGTGGCCGCCGGAGAAAAAGTATTGCTCTCCGCCCCCAGCAACACGGCCGTAGATACCATTTCAAAAAAGTTAATAGAACAAGGCGTTGCCTTATTACGCGTAGGCAATACCAGCAAAGTAGATGCCGCCATTTTTGCACACACCCCAGAGGGAAAACTCAATAACAGCAAGCAGCAAAAAGAAATAAAGCAATTAAAAATTCGTGCTGAAGAGTTTAGAAAAATGGCATTGAAATACAAGCGCAGTTTTGGCAAGGCAGAAAGAGAACAACGCAACCTGTTGTTTAAAGAAGTAAAAAACATACGCACCCAAATAAAACAATTGCAGGCTTACAACGAAGAAAAATTATATGAAGAAGCCAGCGTAATTGCCGGCACACCCATTGGATTGTATGATGCCAGCCTGCAACGCTATACTTTCAATACACTGGTTATTGATGAAGCCGGGCAATGCATTGAACCACTGGCCTGGTGCATTTTTGGCATGGCACAAAAAATTGTTTTAGCCGGAGACCATTGGCAACTGCCACCCACCGTGTTGAGCAACGAGGCGGCTCAGTTGGGCTTTAACCAATCCATTTTAGAAACAGCCATAAACCGTTTGCCCAATGTATTTTTATTAAATGTGCAATACCGCATGCGGGCCGCTATTGCCGGTTTCAGCAGCAGTTATTTTTATAATAACCAGTTGCAAACGGCGCCACATCTTTCTAACCAGTCGCTGCACATTTGTTTTATAGATACTGCGGGCACAGGCTACAACGAACAACAGGGCCCCGATGGCAGCAGCTTAAAAAACGATGGCGAATTATACATTGCACAACAAATAATAAATGCAGACGCTGTTGCCACCACCGCTTTCATTTCTCCTTATGCCGGACAGGTAACACAAGCCAGAGAGCAATTGCCGCCGGGCATCCGTTGCAGCACGGTAGATAGTTTTCAGGGGCAGGAAAACGATACCATCATCGTATCGTTGGTGCGCAGTAACGATGAGGGCATTATTGGTTTTTTAAAAGACTACCGCCGCATGAACGTGGCCATTACCCGTGCCCGCGAACAACTGGTGGTTATTGGCGACAGCGCCACTATTGGCAACGATCCTTTTTATGAAGCCTTTTTAAATTATGTGCAGCAGCAGGGCACTTATAAAACCGCCTGGGAGTTTGATATGTTATAAAATTTGGTAACCAGCAACTGTTTTTCATAGCGTCATCCTTGCGTCGCACATGTTAACGGCAACACAATGAGCAACCTTTTCTGAATGATGCAGTTCCTTATAAAATAATTATAGCAGTCCCCCACTCTCCTTTTTTTGAATCTTCTTTTACAGCATTTATTAAATTGCGTTAAGCAAACAACCCATGCTATGACAGTAAACACTTTGGTAAATAAACTGGCCACCAATAAAAAAATATTTCTGCTGGATGGGCTTGGAGCTTTACTAACCACGATACTGCTTTTATTATTACTGCGCTTTCCGCAATGGGCAGGTATGCCAATAATTATTTTGAAGGTATTGGCCACTATCGCCGTTTGTTTTGCAGTTTATTCTTTGTGCTGCTTTTTATTACTGCAGCAAAAAAAAGAAGTCTATCTGTTTTTAATTGCCATAGCAAACAGCATGTATTGTTTGGTAACCCTTTTATTGATGATGCTTTATTGCAAAAAAATAACCCCCTGGGGTGTTTTTTATTTTGCAACAGAGTGTTATGTAATTGCCATTTTGGTTTTTTTAGAAAAAAAATTGCTTTGTTATGGAAAAAAAATATATAACTTAATTGCGTAAACAAAGTATCTAACCCTTAATACACGTTCATGAAAACAATGACCTGTAACCAACTGGGTGGTGCCTGTAATGAAAAATTTACCGCTGCCAGTTTTGATGAAATTGCAACGCTTGCTAAAAAGCATGGCATGGAAATGTTTCAGCAGAACGATGCAGCGCATTTAAAAGCCATGAACGAAATGATGCAACTGATGCAGCAACCCGCTGCCATGGCCGAGTGGTTTGATAATATGCGAAAAGAATTTGAAGCCCTGCCTGAAGACTGATGATTTTTTGCAAAAACCTTAGCCTGCACTTTATACGATTTGTAAAATATTTTGCAATGGCAACCAACAATAAAATTCTCGACCTCACGCCACTGGGCATGAAATTTACTGTTTTAAAAACAGGCGCAGATACCAATGGCCAATCGCTTGACCTGCATTGGGATTTATACCCCGGTTGTAACATGAAAGACCCACTGGTTCATATACACCCCAATGCCATTGAAACCTACGAAATACTGGAAGGTGAAATGGAATTTTTTATTAAAGACAAATGGGTAAAGGCCGTTAAAGGAGATCAGTTAACGGTGCCAGCCGGAGTGTCGCATGCATTTAGAAACCCTACTGATAAAATGGTACAGGTATACAATACCCACCAGCCAGCGCTTGAAATGGAGGCTTATTTTGAAGATGTAAGTAAAGTGTTGGATAAGGTTACCAATAGCCGGCAACAACCTTATAATATGAACTTTAAAACCATGCTGTACATGGGCGTTTTAATGAATAACTACCGCAACGATATTATTGCCCGCAATCCGCCCGATTTTGCAGTTAGGGTATTAGGCTTTATTGCAAAGCTGCTGGGCTTAAAATATTAAACCGGTTTTACAAATAGTACAGGCTGTTGCTGACATGAGTACAATTGTTGAAATGTGCGACGCAACAACTGCCCCTGCACCATTTACTGCCGGTTACAAAAAAATAAATGGCAACAAGCCCGGCAGTTAATATTTTTACAGCAAATACATATATGAACGTACAGGAAGCCTATAATAATTGGTCTGAACAATACGATACCAACAAAAACAGAACCCGAGATTTGGAAGCTGTGGCGTTGCAAACCACGTTGAAAGAACAGCGTTTTGAAAATTGTTTGGAAATTGGTTGCGGCACCGGCAAAAACACTGCATGGTTGGTAACCCGTGCAGCCGCTATTACGGCAGTAGATTTATCGGAAGCCATGCTGGCAAAAGCCGTTGAAAAAATAAAAAGTGGCAATGTACAGTTTGTGCAGGCAAATATTTTACAGGATTGGACTTTTGCAAAAAGCAGTTATGAGCTGGTAACCTTTAGCCTGGTATTAGAACATATAGAAAACCTGGAAGCTATATTTAAAAAAATTGCAGCGGTTACCACTAGCGGTGCGCATGTTTATATTGGCGAGTTGCATCCGTTTAAACAATATACCGGCTCAAAAGCCCGGTATGAAACGGAAGCAGGTGTGCAGGTAGTAACTTGTTTTAACCATCACATCACCGATTTTACAGATGCGGCGGCGTCTCATGGTTTTGAGTTATTGCAATTGAACGAGTTTTTTGATAACGATGACCGAAATAATATTCCAAGAATACTTACATTGTTGTTCAGAAAGAAATAAAAAACAACTGCCGGTAAATATTGTTACCGGCAGTTGTTTTTCATAGCAACCATTGTTGCGTCGCACCCTTCAGCAGCTGTGCTGATGGCAACAAAATGCCATAACTTATTTCCCCGGTGTTATCACAATTTTTCTAAACATAATCGGGCCATGGTCTCCCTGTATATAAATAGGGCCGGGTGTTTCTTCTTTACTATCTAATGCACCGCCAGTAATGCCCGGTATTTCCTGATTGCATACAATGGTTTTACCGTTGGCTACAATAGTTACCAGGCGGCCGGTTAATGTAATTTCATAGCGCTGCCACTCTCCTGCCGGTTTTGCCATCATATCAGTTGGTTTAATAAAACCATAAACACCACCAAAGCGATCTTTTAAAGCCTCAGTGCCATAACCATCTTCAATCTGCACCTCGTAACGGCCACGCAGGTAAATGCCACTGTTGCTGCCCTTGGGGTATTTAAATTCAACCAGCAATTTAAAATCAGCAAACGTAGCAATGCTGGCAAGGTTAGCACCCGATTGCGGACTGGTTAAAATACCATCTTTAACTATCCATTGATTTTTTCCTAAAGCAGTCCAGCCATTTAAATCTTTGCCATTAAACAAAGCAATAGGCTTGCCCCATACTATTGGTGTGGTTCTTTTTAATGAAGGGGCCCGGTGTGCCGACCATTGAAAAGTTTTTCCATTGGCTGCAATAAAACTGCCCAGCAGGCTATCGCCCTGCAGGATAGCGTCAAATTGCAAATCCGTTGTTTCCCGCTCCCACTGTGGCGGTATTGTAAAACTGATTTTATTATTGCTGTAATTAATTTTAGAAATGGGTCGTGCACTGCCTACTATACCCACATACTGACCAACCAAATGGCTGTGCCCGGAGTGATTAATTTCCAGCCAGGATGGATACTGTTTGTTTTCATCATACACCGTAATATCCCAACGGCCTTCTACAGCAGGGGCCACAGCTGCCTGGGCCATTGCAGCAAAGCTAGAGGCCAATAAGCCTGAAAAAAGCAACCAACGTTTCATAATAAATAGTTTAGTTGAGAACTTAAATATACAACAGTTAAAAAGCATGACTGTAATTACCATTCATTTTCTGTAAGCACCGCCACTTGTTTTACATAATCATATTGTAAATCTTCGTGCAAACCATTGATAGCCTTGTCTATCTTTTTTAACTGCCCCTGGTATATATTCTTAATAATAGTGTTTCGCATAAATGAGGGGCCCAGGCTTTGCAGTAAAAAACAAAAATGCAACAGCAATTCGGTTTCCACCACTGCCGAACTGCTGTAACGAATAAACTTATTAGCGGTACGCAACACCTTACGAATGGTTTTTTTGGCAAAATAAACGTTGCTTTGGTTTACGCTGGTAAACTGACTGTCCATTTCTTTTTTAACACTGGTGATATAATCCGTTTGATTGTGTGCTTCAAAAAGCAGGTAGGTCAGCAACTCTTTATTTTCTTTTTTAAAGCGTGCCAGACGCAGGCATAATTCAACCAGTTTATCACTATGCTGGGCTTGTAACTCCTGTTTTATTTCATTAACCGATGCAGCTTTCATGGTGCTAAAATAAGTCTGTAAGGCCTTGCGGAGCTAAAAAATTGCAATCTTCACCTGATTTTTTTGTTTATACAGTATTAAAAACGAAGGCAATAAATAATGAACCCGGTCACCCGCCCGTTCCGGAAGATCGTTCAAGTACTAAGGTGACACAAAAAACGTTATAAAAGCTAAATCTATAACCCGTGAAAGTCAGCTACCTGTTAATGGGCCTTTTTTTACCTGTGGCCCTATCTGCTCAAAAGAAAGTAGACCTCGATAAATTCAATGTGGCGGTTCAGTACCGTTCTTTACCTCAATATCGCTTAGATACCAGTTACAAAACATACAATGTGGAAGTGGAAGGCACCAGACTGATGCAGCCCTTCTTAAAAGAAATAAATCCTGAAAAGTCGGTAGAACTGGAAGGATGGAGACAGTTAGAAAAAGCTGGTCACATTACCATTAAACTACGGTTTGAAGACATATTGCCAGAATCGGTAAACGTAAAAGAACGGGTAGAAACCATAAAGAACAAAACCGGCCAGATTACCGGCACCCGTACTTATTACCGCCAGGAAGTAGTTTATACATTTGCTGCCACTGCGGTTATTACAGATTTTAAAGGCCTGCATATTGAAGATATTGAAATGGCTACACGCCAGCAAAAACATACCTACCAGAGTGCCGAGTTTGCCAATAGGGCAATGGCAGATGGTTATTTTTTTATAAACGCATTAAGTATCACCAACGATTTATTCAGAAGAAGTGTAAATAACGCCGTACATAACTTAAGCAACCGCATTACAGATAACTACGGGTACAGAAGAGTAACTGCCAGCGATATTATGTGGGTGGTAGACAGCCGTAAGCATCCGGAATACGAATCGCACCGTAAAGCCTTTCAAAAAATTAATGATGTATTATTTACTATGTCGGCCGACAAACCAATAACCGGACTACGGGAAGAATTGGCCCCTGCTATTAAATACTTTGAAAGTATTAAAAAGAATTACAGTTCTACCAGCAAACACGATCGTAAATTGCGGTATGCCAGTTATTACAATCTTGCTGTGCTGTATTATTATTTAGATGATCCGCAGGCAATGATGAATGAGGCAAAGGGCTTACGCCTGAACGATTTTGACGCCAAAGACGCTGGTGGCTTTGAACAATCGGCCACCAATCTCAAAAATCTTTTTGAAAATAATCAGGTTTATACCCGACATTTCAGCATTGACACTTCTAAATATAAAGGGCCTTTTGAAAAAGAAGCTTTAACCAAAAAAACCAAATAAAACATATCACCATATCAAAAGGGCTGCAATTGCAGCCCTTTTACTTTAAAAATATTTCTTTGCAAGGCAATCTATTTAATTACATTTGCGGCCAATTTAAACGCAAAGGTTATGAAACTGGAAGCACTGTTACTTACAAGAAGTAACAAAGAATGTGAATTATGCAAGTCTGCCAATGATCTAAAAGTCTACGAAGTTCCTCCGCAAGACAACTCCAACGAAGAAAACACCATCTTAATTTGCCCAAAGTGTACCGCACAAATAGAAAAAAAAGAAGAACTGGAAAGTGCCCATTGGGCCGCCTGTCTTTCTGAAGCTATGTGGAGCGAGGTACCCGGCGTACAGGTAGTTGCCTGGCGCATGCTCAACCGGTTGAGGAATGAAAGCTGGGCCGCCGATAATTTAGATATGATGTACCTGGATGAGGAACGAATGGCCTGGGCCAAAGCCACCGGAGATCATGAAAACGACGGAAGCGTAGATCTGCATAAAGATTGCAATGGCCAGGTATTACAAAGCGGCGATAGCGTGGTGCTTACAAAATCTTTAGATGTGAAAGGTTCCACCCTCAATGCTAAATTGGGAACCGTGGTAAAAAACATCCGCCTGGTGCCTGATAATACCGAACAGATTGAAGGTAAAATAGAAGGACAGCTAATTGTAATACTTACCAAGTATGTAAGAAAGCAAAACTGATAAAAAAAGGTTGGCAATACTGCCAACCTTTTTTATTTATGCAGTCTGCTTTTTTTGTTGCCAATTTTCTTTGGTAATAATATACTCATAATCCAGTTTAGGCGCTTCGCCATAATAAGCCAGTTCCACCTCTCTTGTTTTAACAGCACCAAAACGTTCTAATGAAATCTGTGAGCGTTTGTTTACAGCACCAATATAAAAAGTGACAGCATCCACATACTGAAAAATATGATCCAGCATCAGTTGCTTTAATGCATAGTTATGCCCTTTGCCCCACACACTGCGTACAAAAAAAGTGTAGCCAATAGAAATAATATTCGAATCGGCAATATAATCGCTGTAGCGGGAACTGCCAATAACATCACCTGTCTTTGCATCTGTAACCAGTAAAGCCCCGCCCGATTCAATGCCTCCTTTGAAATAGTTTTCAAACACCGGCCGCTGGTAACGCAGTTTATTGGGGTGTTGCTCCCAAATTAATGGGTCCGAAGCAGCCGCATATAATATTTCAAAATCATCCGGCTGCAAGGGCCGGGCTTTTACCCATTCATTTTCCAGATAAGGTTGTGTATTCATAACTAGTGCGTCTCCGTATAATTTTTAAAATTATTCAGTATCGCCTGCCAGCCTGCCTCCTGCAATTCAATACTGTTTACAGTTTCTGCTTCAAACTTTTCAACAACGGTTGTTTCATTATTACTGCCGGTAAAACTTACTTCCACCTTACGGCCATCGTCAATTATATAAGCAAAATGCTGGTGCAATTCAATAGCGGTGTACACGCCGCCAAAGTCAAAAGAAAAACTGCCATCTTTAGCTGCCATGGTATACACAAAACGTCCGCCTGTTTTAAAATCGTTCACCGCATTGGGGGTGTGCCAGTCGGGCGAAGCATTATTCCATTGCATGATATGCGCCGGTGTGGTAAAATAATTCCAAACTTTTTCTGCCGGTGCATTAACTACGGCAGTAACTGTTATCACTGTTTTAGCTGCTTCCATTGTTTACATAATTTAAGAGTACAAACTTCTTGCATAAATACTGCATTTGCTCCACCACTGGTGTATTTATTTTTGTTGCCAGCTGAAAAAACAACATTCAACATCGTTGCGTCGCACACTTCAGCCGCAATGTTCTATTTGGCATATTAATACTAAACCGTTAAAACGGTTTTAAGCGCAGCTTTTCAAAGGCCCATGGTTAAAACCATGGGCTTTTATAAAAGTGCCTTAGCAGCCCACGGTTTCAACCGTGGGTTTAAAATGAAAGGAGCAGTAAATGGTTTTAACCATTT
>JANRMC010000276.1:0-3282 GCA_033761915.1 Flavihumibacter sp. | reverse complement strand
AGCTCCCTTGCGTTTATCTTTTATGCCTTATTTCTCTACCTACCTCAATCATTATCCTTACAATCAGCCTGGTGTAAAAAACACTACCAGCAGTGTAAACGGAGGTATGGATGTAAAATATGGCATTAACCAAAGCTTTACCCTAGACATGACCCTGATACCCGATTTTGGCCAGGTACAAAGCGATAACCAGGTATTAAACTTAACCCCCTTTGAAGTTAAGTTTAATGAAAACAGGGCTTTCTTTAATGAAGGAACTGAACTGTTCAGTAAAGGCAATTTATTTTACTCAAGAAGAGTGGGGGGCACCCCCATTCATTATTACGACGTGTATAATAATTTGCAACCTAATGAGCAGGTAATAAAAAATCCTTCAGAAGCAAAGTTGGTAAATGCCACAAAAATATCGGGCCGTACCAAAAAGAAATTAGGAATTGGTTTTTTTAATGCCATTACCAAGGCAATGGAAGCAACCATTGAAGATGATGCCAAAAATACCCGCAGGGTTGAAACTGCACCACTCACCAATTACAATATTTTTGTTTTAGACCAATCTTTAAAAAACAATTCTTCGGTTTCATTCATCAACACCAACGTGTACCGCAGCGGAAGCGATTATGATGCCAATGTAACGGCTGCATTGTTTAATATTAACAACAAAAAGAACTCTTACAATTTTTCTGGTAAGTTGGCTACCAGCCAGCTGATGAATGTGAGGGGTAAAAATATTTCAGGGTATGCGCACACCATTGGTATTGGTAAAACCAATGGCCGTTTGCGGTTTCAGTTTAACCAGGAACTTACAGATGATAAGTATGATCATAACGATCTGGGTATTTTATTTAACAACAACTTTTTTGATCATTACCTGTGGGTGGGTTACCGCTGGCTCGATCCCGGTAAATGGTACAACAGAATTAACCTTAATTATAATGTAAATTACTCACGCCGCTTCAACCCATCTTCGTATCAATCCTTCAACACAAACATTAATGCCAATGTGCAATTAAAGAATTTAATGTTTGTTGGTTTTTATACTGATTACCAGGCAGAGCAGCATGATTTTTATGAACCCCGTATTGCCGGTCGTGTGTTTAAACGCCCCGCCAGTAACGGTTTGAATATTTGGGCCGAAAGTAATTTTGCAAAACGTTATTCCTATGGTGGTAATGCGTTTGTTCGTTTTCGCCAGAAGTATGGTGGTGGCATTGCGTATAACTATGGTTTCTTTCACCGCTATCGTTTCAGCGACCAGTTTTCTCTGGCACACGAGTTAAATATTGATGGTGGTTATAATAACCTTGGCTTTGCCACCAAAGAAAGTGAAACAGTAGTAATATTTGGAAGACGCGACCGCAACACGGTAGAAAATGTAATAAATGCCAAATATAACTTTACCAATAAAATGGGTATTAATTTACGAGTAAGACATTATTGGAGCAAAGTGGCTTATAAAGAATTTTACAATTTAAACAATGATGGTAACCTTGTAACCAATACAACTTTTAACAGAAACGTAAACCAGAATTTTAATGCATTTAATGTAGACCTTGTTTATACCTGGCAGTTTGCCCCCGGTAGTTTTATAAATATTGTATGGAAAGATGCGGTGTACGATAGTAATCAGGAAGTGCAGCGTAGCTATTTCAAAAATTTCGGACATACTATGGAAGCACCTCAAAACAACAATCTCTCTTTAAAGGTTATTTATTTCTTAGATTATCTTGATTTTAAAAAGAAAAAATAGCAGGTCACCAGCCATTGTTTTTCATAGCAACATTCTTGCGTCGCACACTTGTACTGATAAAAAGATATCAGCAAAAAGACAAAGGGTGTAAGGCCTTAAACCCTTTGCCCATTGCCTTTTACCATAGCTGAAGTGTGCGACGCAACAATGTTACATAGCATTACCCATGCTGGTAACATAAAAAAACACCACGGTTGCGGTGGTGTTTTGTTTTTCAAAGGTGAGCTGATATGTTTACCGCTGATGCGGATCTCTTTCCTCTTCCCGTTGTTTTTCTTTATCGTATGCTTTAATAATTGCTTTAACCAGGCGGTGGCGTACCACATCTTCTTCATCCAGTTCTATATGAGCAATGCCATCTACATTTTTTAAAATGCGCACCGCTTTTTCTAAACCACTGCGTTGGTTTTTGGGCAAGTCTACCTGCGTCATATCGCCGGTAATAATAGCTTTTGCGTTGGCACCAATACGTGTTAAAAACATTTTCAGTTGCAAATCGGTGGCGTTTTGTGCTTCATCTAAAATAATATAAGCATTGTCAAGCGTACGGCCACGCATATAAGCCAGTGGTGCAATTTCAATGGTACGTGTACTCATATAATACCCGAGTTTGTCGGCGGGAATCATATCATCGAGTGCATCGTATAATGGACGCAGGTACGGATCAATTTTTTCTTTGAGGTCGCCGGGAAGAAAACCCAGGCTTTCACCCGCTTCAACAGCCGGACGTGTAAGGATGATTTTCTTTACCAGTTTGTTCTTTAATGCACGTACCGCCAATGCTACGGCCGTATAGGTTTTACCGGTACCCGCAGGTCCAATGGCAAAAACGATATCGTTTTTATCGGCAGCAGTAACCATTTTTTTCTGGTTCTGTGTACGGGCGCGAACGGTTTTGCCATTTGGGCCGAAAACCAGGATATCGTTGGGATTGCGGTCAACAAAATTGTCAACCGTTTCAGCATCGTCTCCGCCTAATATCTGTTCAAAATAATTCTCGCTGAGGTGACCATTTCTTTCGAGATACTGAATAATAAGATCAATTTTTTCTTTTGCTGATTCAATCTGTTCCGGGGCCCCGCTCAGTTTAATTTGTGTCCCGCGGGAGAGGATCTTTAATAATGGGAATTTCTTTTTCAGCAAATCTAACTTTCCGTTGTTTACGCCAAAGAACTCGATGGGGTTAACGGTTTCTAGGTTAATGATTGTCTCTGTCAAATCTGTTTCTGTTTTAGGTTCACGGAATCATGAAATACTAACCAAACCATCCTTCTCAAATTTAATTTGTTATGTATGAGAATTCCTAACACATATTATGCACAGGTGTGGATAGGTTGCTCCATCAAATTTCCCGAATTGCCTTACAAGGTGCTGTGAAGATTGTGTGAAGTTTTTTGGAGTGAATGGTGAATCGTGAAGGGGCAATAATGATTTGCCATCTTCACGATTCACCATTCACGCACTACAATGCTTTAAGTGCTGCAATAGTAGCAATAGGATCCTTGGAACGGAAAACAGTATTGCCTGCTACCAGC
>JANRMC010000275.1:0-4008 GCA_033761915.1 Flavihumibacter sp. | reverse complement strand
AGGGCGTTTGTGCCCGCTTCGCTGTTGCGCTGCGCCTTGCTCATACCGGCCAGCTTTGCTTTTATATTCATCAACTGCTTTTCTTCTTTAGTCTGTACGCGGGTTGGGTTTTGCATGTTTAATTAATTTGGTGTACATTTTTTGATGGTGTACAAATTCTGTTACAGTAGTTACAGCCAGCTGTATATTAAATCCAGCTTTGTTTAAAACACTATTCCATTCATAAAAACTGCTTTCACCGGGTGTATCGTCGCCGCCGGCCATAAGCATGGCGTGTTCTGCTTCCAGCTCTTTATAAACCATATCTGCTTCCTTCAATGCTATGCTCCATTGTTGCAGTTGTTGTGGCATTGGCAGGTCTAAATTAATACCTAAATCAAACAGGGTATTAATGCTTTCTAAATGCACCTGCATTTTTTGCATATAGGTTTCATAGGGTGCGCTTAATGTTAACAATTTTACTATATGTTGCAATGTTTGCAGTTTAATATCCTGCAAACACCATTCAATTTCAGTTTTGTAAACAGCCAGGCTCTTATCATCGCAAATAAGGTTAAGGTACTCTTCTAATAATTGCTGCCAATGCTGCTGCAATACTGTGGCTGTTGGGCAACCTGCCTTTACCAGGCGGCTGTAATCTTTATTACAGAAAGCGGCAATAAAATTTAACATGGGTAATTCTTTGCAGCTTTTATATAATTCAAGTACCGCCATCATTGTTGAGTTAGCGTATTTATAATAAATTTTTTCAGCGGTGGCCGTAACCGGTTATCTATAAAACTATACCTGTTTTCATCTTGCAGCTGAAAGGCGGGTATTCCGTATTTTTTAAATAAATCAGTGCCAAAAATAGTATCTGTGGTGATGTATATTATACCCAACCCTTCCCTTTTTAGTTCAATACGCATGCTGCTGTAGAAATACCCATTTAAAAAAAGGTTTGGGGTAAACAAACCGCGTTCAGGGTTTGGCGTTATGCGTTGTTTGTAGTAAGAATAAGCTATAGCCTGCCCTCTTGTTTTTAAAAACTTATCTGGCCCTACATCTTCCAGATAGCTGGGGCGTAATGGTTTTTTAAACCTATCCTGTCCTTTGTATAACTGCGTTGCAATGGCATCTGTGTATGCTTCTCCGTTGTTTAATACAATTTTCTGCACTTCCGGCACCAGCGTATTTTTTAAAACGCCCACATTTTTTTGCAGTTGCAGAATATTCATATTTTTAAAAATGGGAGGGACCGCATATCCCTCCCCTGCATTCATAAAGCTGCACAAGGTGCAGTTATTTTCCATCAGCAACCGGGGCGGCAGTTATTACTGCATTGCTTTCGGTTGCTTCTTTATGGGTGGCTTCTTTGTAAATCTGTTTTGCCTTATCGGCCAATTCTTTATCATTTAAGGCCGGGTAATTGGCTTTAAAATTGGGGTGTGTGGCCAGTTCTTCTGCTTTATCAAAACCAGCTACCCATGCTTTATTCCAGTTTGGTTCGGGCTGCTTTGCCATAAAAATGTTTTTAATAATTACAAAATGTTGAATTGTGCGACGCAACGGATGTTGCATAGCGTGGTAGTGTTTGGTTTAAAATAAAGCCCGCATGGTAACGGGCTTTATTTATAACTCCTAAACCCATTGGTTACAAACCAAAACCTATTTTACACCGCTTAGCTTACCACCTGTGCTAAGTAGTTGCTTTCAATTTTTGCAGTAGCTGGTAAATTTACCGGGGCGGCCTGCAGAGTGGGTATATCTGCCAGGTAAAACTCTACCACAGTATTAGCGGGCAACGCCACTTCGTCTACAGTTAATTGATAGCCGGTACTGCTGGCACCATGCACCACGGCGGCACTTACTGTTACAGCGGCGCCTGTGTCTTTTACACGGCACTTCCAGGCAGCTGTTTGCGCTAATGCAGCACCATAAGTAGTGCGTAAATCATCTTTAGTAGGACCAACTTCGCCACGCACTACAAAAACACCTGCATTCGTCATGGCCACCTGCTCTGCCAACACCACATCTTTAATGCCTTTTAATGCACTTAAAGAAAAGTTTTCGCTGTCTGCATTTACCCAGGCAAAGTCTTTTACTTTCTGATCGTTACTGGCAAAAGCCAATTCAATGGGGCTGTAAAAGAAGTTGCTGCCGGTTAATTCGGGTGGTGTGTCTACAAAAAATTGTGTAAGGTCGAAAGGGCACAGGTTACCTGCTGCATCTTTATACCCTAACAGGCGGTTTTTCTGATCGTACAAAAACACCTGCGTACACACATCGCTGTGCACAGATAGCTTCTGTAACATGGTTAAGCCCCCCTTTACAATTTTGTAAGCGCTTTTTAATTTTTTGGCGCGGGTTACAATTTCATCTCCATAACCGGTAGTGCTGGTTTGCTTTTCTGCACTTTTATCTTCTGCCTCGGTAATATTATGCACCGGGTACAGGCGGTTACTTCTGTTGGCTGCAATTAAAGCAGCATCCAGTGCGGCTTTCATATTAGCCTGCTCTGCCGGGGTAAAAACTTTGCCGTAGCTTAAAAACATGCCAGCAACAGGCGCTGGGGTAAACACACAGCTGCCCACATCTGTATTACCACCGGTAAGGTTAAAGCCACAAACTATTTCATTAATCTTTGCCATTTTTAAATGGTTTAATATTTTAATAATATTGTTACAGTTGCTGGCACAATGCTGTTTCTGTGTTAACCCTTAAGCGCACATTCTGCATTTCAATAGCATCCAGATAATCGTTAAATATTTTTACCTGGTTACCCAACAAATCGCTTTGCGTGCCCCAATACAATCTGTCGTATGCAGTATGCCAGCTACCGTCTTTAGTATTAACAATAGTGGCTTTGTGCTTTTTTATCTGTTCCACCAGTTGGCAATAAACAGGCTTTAATACCGGGTTAAAATTCAGCTGGTATCTTTCAGGGGCGGTATACGTGTTTTTAGTAAGGTTGGCAATTATTATTTGCAACTCCACTTCCACAATACTGCCATCTGCTGTTATTGGCCGCTCTGGCAAATCCTGAAAAAGAGCAATAAGCGGGTAGCGTTCATTCTGTAGCTGCACATTACCCGTTTTATCTTTGTTTTGCAAACGTGTAATTATTTCTACAGGGTGGCCATGCATGTAGTTTAACTTATTAACCAATGGCGGTAAATAGGGTTTTATAACCGGCATTACTGCTTCGCTGGTTTTAGTAACTATTTCAGCAAACAAGTCTGGTATATTAATTTTTATCATATGCCAAAAATGTTTATGGCCGCAAATTCATGCCATGGAAAATCATAGTCGGCCCACAGTGGATAATCAATTTCTTTACTATTCATAAACAAATTAAATTCCACCAACCAATTACGCATCTCATTCCATGCCCAGGTAGCTTTATAGCCAGCATTTGTGCGGCTTGCAGCTTCGCTCTTGCTTATTGTTTCGCCGGCAGCAGTTGTTTGTGTGTTATTATTGCGCACATAATGATAATACACGTAGTTTGCAATAACACTTAACTTATTGGCATTGGCTAAACCCATCCAGTATTGTGGCTTGCCATTAACATCGTTGTAAGCAACGCCAAATAACAAGTCTATATACTTTTGTGCCGGTGCCGGCGAATTAATACTATCAATGAACTCTTTGTATAACCCATAGCCCATCATCAGCTTTAGTAATTCCGGCTCATATTTTTGTATAAACAAATCAATTTCCGGGGCTACTTCAGAACTTTGGGCGTTGGCTAAATACACATTCCGGATAAAATAGCTGTTATCAATTATACTGGGTGTGGTTAGTGGCGCGGGCACAATGCTGTTATTAAGCAGCATTATTACATAGCGTTCACTTTCTCCAAACTGGTAGCCAACGGGTAAAATCACATCAAAACCATACACATTGTTTACATTGTCATTTATAACAGTAAACATATCTCTCGTTAACGGACCATAACCAGCGCTGTAAGGCCTGTACACCCTGTTTTTTAAAGCAGGGTTGCGGTATTGGTTGGAGCCCACTGCA
>JANRMC010000274.1:0-8586 GCA_033761915.1 Flavihumibacter sp. | reverse complement strand
AAGCGGTATAAGAAACAACGTTACTAACTTGCCATAGTTTTGCAGTTTAGCATTGTATACAGTGGCTATGGCTTCTTTGGTGGTTTGCAATTGTATTATTTTCTGCTCTGCCAGGTAGCTTTTATAGGCTGCGCCAATACCGGCATTTATCTGGCTGTTAAAAGGCGTGTTCATAAACCCAAAGTAATTACCCTTTAGCAAAAAGTAGATAAGGGTGGCAATTAAGAATAAAGAGCTTAACTTGAAATATCTTACCGTAATGCCATGAATGATATCTGTAGTAATTTGACCGGGACGAGTTAGCAGGGTTTTAAGCGTTTTAAATACTTTGCTATCCAGATGTGTGAAATAATGAAAGAATTCTTCAAATAGGTGCTTCAGGTTTCTGCGTGAAAGATCAATGTTTTTTTGTCCGCAGTTATGACAATATTTGCCCTGTAGGCTGGCATTACAGTTTTTACAATACACGTTGGCAGAGATTGGTTGCCTCAAAAATATGGTTTTAATTATTTTATCAGGGTAAAAACAAAAGCAGGCGTATTTAATTTTAAAGTACTGCCATTGCCGCCCAAAGCTATAGTGCTGAAGGGTGCGACGCAACAGTGGTTGCCCATAGTTTGGCTGCTGGCTTCAAAATTATCTTTTCGTCATATTGGTTTTCCCTATATTTTTGCGTTTTAATGAGCCTTTCTACCAAACACCTGCTGGGTATTAAAGACCTTCAGCCAACAGATATACAGTTAATACTGGATACTGCTGTTCAGTTTAAAGAAGTTTTACAACGCCCCATAAAAAAAGTTCCCACTTTAAGAGATGTTACCATTGTAAACCTGTTTTACGAAAACAGCACCCGCACCCGCATGAGTTTTGAACTGGCGGAAAAACGCCTGAGTGCCGATACTATTAATTTTGCCGCCAGCGGCTCATCAGTATCTAAAGGAGAAACCTTGTTAGATACCGTAAATAATATTTTAAGTATGAAGGTGGATATGGTGGTAATGCGCCATAGCGCCAGCGGAGCCCCGCATTTCTTAGCAAAGCATATTCCTGCGGCTATTGTAAATGCCGGAGATGGTATTAACGAGCACCCCACACAGGCCTTGTTAGATGCTTTTTCTATCAGAGAAAAATTAGGCAGCCTGCAAGGAAAAAAGGTGGCCATTATTGGAGACATTATGCACAGCCGTGTGGCACTCAGCAATATTTACCTGCTTAAAAAAATGGGGGCTGAAATTATGGTGGCTGGTCCGCCCACATTAATACCCGTGCACTTAAAAGAGGCGTTTGATGTGCAGGTTACTTACAATTTAAAAGAAGCCCTGCAGTGGTGCGATGTGGCCAATGTGCTGCGCATACAGTTAGAACGGCAAAACCAGGTGCTCTTTTCATCGCTGCGGGAGTATAACCTGGCATATGGTGTAAAAAGAAGTTTATTAGAATCGCTCAATAAAGATATTGTGATTATGCACCCGGGCCCCATTAACCGCGGTGTTGAAATTGACAGCGATGTGGCCAATGGCAAGCACTCTATTATTTTACAACAGGTAGAAAACGGGGTGGCCGTGCGCATGGCGGTGTTGTATTTGCTGGCAGGCGGCAAAACTTTGCAGAACTGAGCCTTTAAATAAAAAATACCAGTAAGGGTATTTGTAAATATAAAATGCTTTTCTTTGAAAGCGGCACCGGTTATCTGATTAAATAAAACACTATGCAACGCATTGCCCTGTTTCCCGGAACCTTCGATCCCATCACCATTGGCCACCTTGATATCATCAACCGGTCTATGTCTATGTTTGATAAAGTATATATTGGCGTTGGCCGCAATGCCAATAAAGTGCCCATGTTTACAGAAGAGCAACGCATATCGTGGATAAAAGAAATTTACCAGCATAACCCCAATGTAGATGCTGTGGTGTACGATGGTCTTACGGTGGAATGCTGCAAAACAGTAAATGCTAATTTTATTATAAGAGGCATCCGCTACGTAAACGATTTTGAATACGAAAAAGCCATTGCAGATATGAACCGCAGCCTGGAGCCCGGCATTGAAACCGTTTTTTTAACCTGCCTTCCGCAATATACTTCTGTGGCATCTACATTGGTAAGAGATGTACTGCGCAATAAAGGAGATGTAAAACAATTTTTGCCCGATGTGGTGGCAAGAGATTTGAAATTATAATTTTTGTTACCGGCCACAACGCTCCGGTTATACATCGTTGCCACGCTCGGTTCAGCGGCGGTGCTGCTATTCATCATTTTTAATGTTACATTACTATGTCTATCTGGTTTAAAAAAGATATTACGCTGGATGATTTAAAAGCATTGGGTAAAAATACCCTGAGCGAGCATTTGGGTATGGAGTGGACGGAAATAGGAGAAGACTCTCTTCAAATGCGCATGCCGGTAGATCATCGCACCAAACAACCCTATGGTCTTTTGCATGGCGGTGCTTCTGTGGCGCTGGCAGAAACCCTGGGCAGTGTGGGGGCTGCATTGGTAGTGGATGCCACTAAATTTTACTGTGTGGGTTTAGAAATAAATGCCAACCACGTACGCAGTGCCCGCAGTGGTTTTGTTACCGGCATTGCCAAACCACAACATATTGGTGCCAGCACACAGGTATGGGAAATAAAAATTTACGATGAAAGAGAGAAACTCGTTTGTACATCCAGAATAACGGTAGCTGTTTTAAAACACCCTACGGCTTAATACAATGCCAGCACATCTTTAATAGATGGAAAGGTGTTGGACATAATTGCTGCAAAGCCGGTTTTGGCAATCCATTTTACGGCTTGTATGTCTTCTTCGGTTTGCGGTACCAGTTGCGGACTACCGGCCACCTTCATTTTATACCAATAGCTTTCTTTTAAAATAGTCTTACCACTTTCGTTATAGGTATGGTAGGTGGTTAACAGCAAGGGCCCCAGTTGTATATTGGTTAAACCACATTCTTCTTCCACTTCTCTTACGGCGCATTGTTCAATGGTTTCGCCTTCGTCTAATTTGCCTTTGGGTAAATCCCATTTGCCTCTTCTGTAAATAATCAATACTTCGTTGTGGTCGTTTTCAACCAGTCCGCCGCCGGCTTGTATTACGGTGAATTTTCTCCAGAACGCTTTTTTAAGTTCTGCCAGGTTGGGGTGATAAAAAATGCCGGCATGCACTTTATCCAGTTGCATTTCGTGCAGCATGCTTTTAACGGTATGCGTATTCAGTTCATCAATATACACTGCATCATCGTGGTGGCGGTAAGGCTCCAGCTCTTCTGTAACAGCATCGCAAAGAAACAGGGGCTTATTGTTAAAGTATATTTTTATGTACATGCGTGGCGGTTTGCTGCAAGATAACTAAAGCTGGGTAAAGATTTGTAAGGTAGGGATTGGGCATTGGGTTAATACGATTTACAAATCTCATAAATAAATGGTATTCCGTGTTTGTTAGAATAAATAGAATACATGATTAGTGTGTGATTTTGATACGTGTATATTGGATACATTTTAAATAATAGTGGAATT
Organism: Flavihumibacter sp.; assembly: GCA_033761915.1. Taxonomy (GTDB): domain Bacteria; phylum Bacteroidota; class Bacteroidia; order Chitinophagales; family Chitinophagaceae; genus JACMLD01. The sequence continues at coordinate 5,071 of JANRMC010000274.1, read as the reverse complement.
AACGATGTTCGTTTTCTTTCTAATTCCAAGTATTTAGCCTTTCTTATTTTTTTGGATATTGCCTTGTCAGGTTTATCATTTTTTATTCTGTTATAGTGCTTTTCAATCAACTTTTTATATTTTGCTTCATGTCTTTTTTCTTCAGTATTCAAAATCAAAGAATCAAATTGAAGAGCATTAAAATCGTTGTATGCAATTCTTTTTACAATAACATTTTTGGTAGCAAAAAAGGCTTCGTAAGTTTCTTTTTTAGCACCATTTAGTAGGATTTTTTTTACAATTGCTGTATCTGCAAGGTTGATATTTTGCAAGAGTGAATCGATGTTTGTAATTGAATAACTTTCATAGTCTATAAAATACATCCGGCTTTTTTCTATTGTGTTTTTTTCTATAGTGCCACAATTTTGTGCTTTTGCGTAAAGCACACCAATAAATAATAATAAGAATAATGACACTGCTTTTTTAGCCATTTTGCTTTTGATTTTTACTCCCACCTACCTACACAACGTTCACTTTTCTGGTAATGAAGGTAACTAAAGCTGCGTTAAGATTTACCGTACAAGTGTGCGACGCAACAACGGCTGCCATAAAATACTGCTGCCGGCTACCCCATCTTTTATAGCAAAACCTGGTCATGCTGTTTTATGATTAAAACACATTATTTTCACGCCATAAAATATTGCCATGCAAGCCAAACCTTCTATACTGATTATTTATACCGGTGGTACTGTGGGTATGGTGCATAATGAGGAAGGAGTGCTGCGGCCTTTTGGTTTTAATGATCTGTTGCAGCAATTGCCGGAAATTAATAAACTGGGGTTTCACCTCGGCTTTCATGCATTTACCCCGCCCATTGACTCATCGAACATGACACCCGAAATTTGGGTGGAGATTGCCACACTTATTTACAACGAGTATAATAATTACGATGGCTTTGTAATACTGCATGGCTCCGATACTATGTCGTTTACCGCATCTGCCCTAAGTTTTATGCTGGAGCATTTGGGTAAACCGGTAATACTAACCGGCTCTCAATTGCCCATTAGTGTAATAAGAACCGATGCGAAGGAAAATATTATTACGGCTATTGAAATTGCTGCCGCCTGCGAAAATGGCAAAGCCGTGGTGCCGGAAGTGTGCATTTATTTTGATTACCTCTTGTTCAGGGGCAACCGTTCTAAAAAATACAATGCTGAAAAATTTGAAGCTTTCTATTCCATGAACTATCCGCCGCTGGTGGAAGCCGGCATCAGTTTAAAATACAAGCAGGAGTATATTGCCAAATATCCGGATGCGGCATTGCAATTGCATACGGCGTTAGATACATCGGTGGGGGTGTTGAAATTATTTCCGGGTATTACAGCAGCCACCGTTAATGCCGTATTAACAGCGCCGGGTATTAAGGCTGTGGTGTTAGAAACCTTTGGCAGCGGCAATGCCAACACGGCCAGCTGGTTTATTGCAGCCATCCGTGGGGCTATAGAAAGAGGGGTTATTGTTTTGGATATTTCTCAGTGCGATGGCGGCGCTGTGGAATTAGGTCGCTATGAAACCAGCGAGTATTTAGAAGCGGCGGGTGTAATAAGCGGTTACGATATGACTTTTGAAGCAGCTGTTACCAAGTTGATGTTTTTATTGGGTAGCGGCATGCCGGCTGCAGCGGTTAAAAAGCAATTGCAGGTATCGCTGCGGGGAGAATTAACTAATGAATAATTTTGAAGAATGCCCATTATAGTATTAGAAAACGATGTATTAAAAGTAGCGGTGCATACAAAAGGAGCCGAACTGCAATCTGTTTTTAACCAACAAACAGGATTGGAATATATGTGGAGCGGCGACCCTGCATACTGGGGTAAATTTTCTCCGGTATTATTTCCAATTGTAGGCACTTTAAAAAACGATACGTATTACTATAACCATCAATCTTACCAGCTACCGCGGCATGGCTTTGCAAGAGATATGGATTTTGAAGTACAGCATAAAGAACAGGCTGCGGCCAGCTTTTCTATTACAGCAACAGCAGAAACCCTGAAAAAATTTCCGTTTCCATTTCAATTGCTTTTGCATTATAGTTTGGTTAAAAATACGCTGCGGGTAGAATATGAAGTACGCAACAACGGCAGCAGCAATATGTATTTTTCTATTGGCGCACACCCGGCATTTTGTGTGCCGCTTACGGCCGATACGGTGTACAGCGATTACCGGCTGGAGTTTAACAAACAGGAAACAGCAGGCCGCTGGCCCATTTCAAAAGAAGGTTTAATTGAAGCAACACCCACACCTTTGCTGCAACAAACCAATACACTGCCTTTGCAAAAAGAATTATTTCATAAAGATGCTATTGTGCTGAAGGGGCTGCAATCGGATTGTATACAGCTGTGTGCAGATAAAACAATACATGGCTGGCAGTTTGATTACACTGACTTTCCTTTTATGGGTATTTGGGCAGCTAAAGATGCCCACTTTGTTTGTATAGAACCCTGGTGTGGTATTGCAGATAGTGTAACTGCCACGCAGCAGCTTACTGAAAAGGAAGGCATCCATTGTTTAGCATCCGGCGAAGTATTTAAGCGCCACTGGAGTTTAAGCACCCGGTAGTAATAAATCCATCATTTCTTTGTAGGTATACTTATACACACCCGGTGTATTTTTTTTAGCAGCCACCAGCATGGCATCGCCCACTTTTTTATAATGGATGGGCTTGTATTTTTGAAGCGCTGCCACAAACATAAAACTGAGTGCACCCATTACCACCTGCGAAATTTTTTCAAGCGGACGGTTTTCTTTTTTACGCTGCCCCATTAACAGTGATGGTTGAAAAATATGGATAGAGCTTAATTTGCTTTCTATAATTTTTTGTTCGGCAATGCCCTTCAGCTGTATATAAAAATTACCACTATCTGGGTTTGCACCAATAGCAGAAACCAGCAAACAACTGCTGAACCCATTGGCAAATGCAGTACTGGCTACCATGGCGGGTATTTCAATATCAATAAACTTATACAAAGCTTTATTACCTTTTACATTGGCATTGGTGGTGCCCATGCAGGAAAACAATACATCTCCTTGCCCCACGGCTTCTGTTACTTGTGCGGTGTCTTCAAAGTTTACAATACGCTCATCCAGTTTTGCATGTTGCACCCCTGTTGCCCTGCGGCTGATGGTGCGCACGGTGGAATAGCTATCATCTGCCAGCAGTTGCTGTACAATATAATTACCAATTAAACCCGTGGCGCCAATAACAAGGGCGGTCTTTTGCATAAAATGGTTTGTATATAAAATTAACCCTTTAGCGGGGGCAACTATAATTTTATTTACGGGCGGCAAACAATAACTATCTTAGAAACCAGAAATATTTATAGTTGTTTATGAGTTTTTTGCAAAACGTTTCTTTAAAACCCTACAATACATTTGGCATAGATGTTATGGCCCGGCAGTTTTATGCTTTTAATTCGCTGGCAGCATTACAACAATGTCTTCATGAGGCCAGTCCGGCTTTAATATTGGGCGGCGGTTCCAATATTTTATTTACCCAAAATATAAACGGGCTGGTATTGCACAATACCATTACCGGTATTGAACTGGTGGCAGAAGATGACAACTATATTTATGTAAAAGCAGCCGCCGGAGAACAATGGCACCAGTTTGTGCAGTATTGCATACAACAGCAATATGCAGGTATTGAAAATTTGTCTTTAATACCCGGCAATGTAGGCGCTTCGCCCATGCAAAATATTGGTGCGTATGGGGTGGAAATAAAAGACGTGTTTCACCAGTTGGAAGCGTTTCATATTAACGATAAAGCCCTTGTAACCTTTAATAATAAAGATTGCTGCTTTGGCTACCGCGAAAGTGTTTTTAAAAATAAATACCGTAACCAGTTTATTATTTTAAATGTTACTTATAAACTGCATAAGCAACCCGTTTATAACACCAGTTATGGTGCTATAGAACAGCAATTGCAAAAAATGCAGGTGCAGCAACTGAGTATAAAAGCCATAGCAGATGCTGTTATAGCCATCCGTTCTTCTAAATTGCCCAACCCTGCAGAAATTGGTAACGCCGGCAGTTTTTTTAAAAACCCGGTGATAACAACTGCACAGTATGAAACTATAAAAACCAAACACCCCGCGGTGGTGGCTTACTCCGCTGGTAACACGCTATATAAACTGGCAGCAGGTTGGTTAATAGAACAGGCCGGTTGGAAAGGATATAGAAATGGCGATGCCGGCTGCCATGCGCAACAGGCACTGGTATTGGTAAACTATGGCAATGCCAGCGGACAGCAAATATTAACCCTTAGCGAAAACATTATACAAGATGTTTACACTAAGTTTGGCGTATTGCTGGAACGGGAAGTAAATATTATGTAACCAGCAGCGCCACTCCGGTTAAGCATTGTTGCGGTGCTCCGTTCAACCGCAGTGCAATGGCAAATATTTAACAACAAAACACGTTGTATAAACAGTAACTGCTTTAATATTGTACAAACTAAAATAACCTTTTATGAAAAAATTACTACTCTCTTTGGCTTTTATTACGGCACTTCATTCATTAGGCACGGCACAATCTGCAAAATCTGTATATGCAGAATTGGGCGGCCCCGGTTTGGCTTCATTTAACTTTGATACACGTTTTACCGGCAAAGAAGATGGTATTGGTGGCCGCATTGGTTTTGGTGGTTTTGCTATTGATGGCTCAGGCATTCTTTTTTTACCAATAGGGGTAAACTATCTGATGGGTAAAGACCAAAAAAATTATTTTGAACTGGGTGCAGGTGTTACTCCCGTTTTTGCCACGGGTGATATTACCAATGATGGCAACTTCAGCACTACATTTGGGCATTTGCTAATTGGTTACCGTTTGCAACCTAAAGATGGTGGCTTCACCTTCAGAGCATTTATAAGCCCCGTTTTTGGCCAGGGTGCTTTTGTGCCTTATTATGGCGGCGTTTCTTTTGGCTATAAGTTTTAAGATTTTATTTTATTCAATGCCACAGCTATTTTGGCTGTGGCATTGTCATGTATGGGGTTAAGCAGCTGCCGCGTAGCATAAACACAAAATACTTTTT
>JANRMC010000273.1:0-2892 GCA_033761915.1 Flavihumibacter sp. | reverse complement strand
CAATGTAGGGGCACATGTACTGTGGCGCTTATGTAATTTGCTGGTAGCAGCTAATTAATTTTTTGCCGGTAAGGCGGTAAGGGCGAAAATTTTTTTTCTCTTCTTTTCTTCCTGGCTAAATTTCCCAATCTCTAATAATTTTTACATCCGGGTTAATTATACATCCTGCCTTCTTAACTTTATTGCATGGTACAAGACTATGTAGTTACACTCACCAATAAGAACCGACGGTATATCAATATCATCAACCTGCTTATCTGCAGTATCTCCCTGGTGTTTTTTATACGTGGTAGTATCAATCAATACCCATTTATGCGGGTGCTGATTGCTGCCGCAGTACTGATGGTAGTTTTTGGCGTGTTTGCATACCGTAAATACAAGCAAAACCCGGCACAACCTGTTTATCTTAAAATTGGACTATTAGTTTCCGGCTTTGGCTGGGCAGCCATGCCCTTTATGTGGTGGCTCTGCTTTCCCATTTTTGCTTTGGCTATAATGGAAAAAATTGCCAAACACCATTTAGAAATTGGTTTTACAGAACAGGGCATTACTATTAACACCGTTTTTGCAACACGCCACAAATGGAGCGAGTTTAATAATATTGTTTTAAAGGATAACCTGCTTACACTGGATTATAAAAATAATAAACTGCTGCAACGCGAAACCATAGATGAAGAAGGCGATGCAGAAGAAGATGAGTTTAATAATTATTGCCGCCTCATGCTTACCAGGGCCAATCAATATATTGCCGTGTCATAACTGGATTGTGGAAAATAGTTGAACCGGCATCTCAGCAAAAAACTGCTATATGAATGCGGTATCATTAACCATCATACACCCGGCTTTTGAAAATTTAAAACGTACTGGGCGTTTACTGCACCTGCTGGCCGGCATGGCCATACTGGCCAATGCATTCAGTCTCTATCGCAACCCCACCATCAATCCGGTTTATTTCTGGTGCCAGTTAATTGTGGCCATAGATATTGTATTGCTTGTTTTTCTTACCCGCAACCTGGTGGAAGAACTGCCCAAAATAAACCTGGCCTTCCGGCTTACAGAAACACTTACCTTATTAGCCGCCGCTATTATTTTCTTTAGCGAAGAAAGACACCTGATGTCGGCAGCACTGCTGCTGGCCAGCATGGCTTTTGCCTACCTGCTTTACTGCGAGCAAAAAGTTAACCAGCCAGAAATACTTTCTATACACCATACCGGCATATCGCTACCCGGCCTGCCCAGCGGACAATTTTTTATATGGTCTAAAATAAATGCCATTGAAGCCCGCTACGATTCTATACAAATACAAACCGCCGATAAAAGCTGGCAATTCCCTCTCAGAAAAAATATTGGATTCGAAGAACTGGATCAAATTCACGACTTTTGCAAGCACTATTTAGGAAAGTAGCCACCCCAACCGCTGCTTTCAATTTTAAAGAAAGTATATGTTGCAAGAGTCGCCTTTTTTATTGTATTCAGATGGTAAGGGTAATATTTTTGAAGACACCAGTTTGTATGCCATTGGCCGCGAAGGCTGGGATGCCTTTCCGGTGCCGGTAGAAGATTGGATACCCCTGCCCGATGGCGGCTCTCTGTACGAATTACCCGGCCGCAAAGGCATTGGTATAGATGTAAACAGTGGCGAGCTGCGCCTCTGCGATAAAGGCTGGGCCGTAGCTGCCTTTATACCACCCGCACACACCGGTTTGTTTTTAGCCGCCTACGAAACGGCGCCGGATGCACCCACCCTGCCCCTTTTTTGTTATACCGCTGCCGGCTGGCAAAACAATACATTTTATGTAACCGCTGTAAGAATAGAAGCAGACATACGGCAGGAATGTGCCGGCTATAACCAGGATAAAATTAATGGTGGCACCGCACAGTTACTACAGGCTTATCCGCACAACCGCCTGCTGAAACATTTAATGGAAAACTGCTGCCAAACCTATCATTGCCCCGCCGCCCGTAATTTTTCATTAGGCCGTTGGGAGTGCCCCGTGCCCACCTCACCCGCCTGCAATGCCAATTGCATTGGCTGCATCTCTTTTCAGCCGCAGGAAGAAAGCATTGTATCCACACAAGACCGCCTCACTTTTAAACCCAGTGCAGAAGAAATAATAGAATTTACCGTACCACATTTAGAAACAGCCCCCTACCCCATCGTTTCATTTGGCCAGGGTTGCGAGGGCGAGCCCCTGTTGATGTGGGAAACCATCCGCGAAGCCATTATTGAAATAAGAAAGCATACACCCAAAGGCAGTATCAATATAAACACCAACGGTTCAAAGCCCGATGCGGTAAAAGCCCTTTGCGAAGCCGGCTTAAACTCTATACGCGTAAGCACCAACAGTGCACAAAAACATATTTACGAGAGCTATTACCGCCCCAACAATTATACGTTTGAAGACATTGTGGAAAGTCTGAAGATAGCCCGCAGCTACGGCAGCTGGGCCAGCATCAACTACTTTGTATTTCCGGGCATGACGGACACCGAAGCCGAATACGAAGCCCTGCGCCAGCTTATTAAAGCAACCGATCTGACCATGATACAGTGGCGCAATTTTAATATAGACCCCGATTGGTACCTTGGCCGCATTAACATCACCGATTGCGGAGAACCCATGGGCGTAAAACAACTCATGGGTCTGATACACGAAGAATTTCCACAGGTAAAATTCGGCTACTTCAATCCGCCCATAGAGCGCATTAAAGGCAATTACGCCGCCGACTTTGCACATTAAAACAAAGTTGTCATTTTTTATTGGGTAACCAGCCATAGTATTTCATAGCAGCATCCTTGCCACGCTCGGTTCAACTTTTTGTTAAATGGGCAACAAGCGGGCAGTTTATCCTGAGTGTACCCAAGGATCGCACCTATTAGCGGCAACGCTTTGT
>JANRMC010000272.1:0-17332 GCA_033761915.1 Flavihumibacter sp. | reverse complement strand
AGAGTTGGTTAAAAAAATTATAGGAGAAAAGCAAGCCAGCGGAGACTTATTTGTATACCCAATGCTGCTTGCGTTGTTTATTGGCCGTATTGGTTGCTTTAGCATGGGTGTTTATGAAGAAACGTATGGTATTGAAACCACTGCAATTACGGGTATGAATTTAGGCGATGGATTAAAAAGGCATCCGGTTGCTTTATACGAAATGGTTTTTTTATGCTTGCTTTGTTTTTGTTTAATTGTACTGGATAAAAAAATTAAATTAGAAAACGGTGCCCGGTTTAAATTATTTATGATTGCTTATATATTGTTCAGGCTGTTTCTGGATTTTATTAAGCCGCATTATACGCTATCGGTTGGTTTATCTGTAATACAGGTTGCGTGTATACTAGGTTTACTATGGTATGCGCCTTATATAATAAAACCAAAGAAGCTGCTATTGCCAATAAACCAAAAGCTGAAGCCTGTACAAAAGATAAACTGAGCGTAGCAAGGATGCTGCTGCTTGATCTGCCGTTGGTTACAAAAAATAATAATATGCCTGAAAGAGATTATACTTACTATGATTATACAGTAAGCTTATGTCCTGAATGCCTTAGAAGGATAGATGCAAAAGTGGTGTTTGAGAACAACGAGGTGTATTTATTAAAAAACTGCCCAGCACATGGGTTTAGTAAGGTTTTAATTGCAACAGATGTGGCATATTATAAAAATATACGTAATTATAATAAGCCAAGTGAAATGCCCCTGCATTTTAATACCAAAACACATTACGGCTGCCCATACGATTGTGGCTTGTGCCAGGATCATGAACAACACAGTTGTTTAACAGTTGTAGAAATTACAGATCGTTGTAATCTTACCTGTCCAACCTGTTATGCAATGAGCAGTCCGCATTATGGACGGCATAGAACAATAGAAGAGGTTGAAAATATGTTGGATGTTATAGTTGCTAATGAAGGGCAACCCGATGTGGTGCAAATAAGTGGTGGGGAACCTACAGTGCATCCGGATTTTTTTGCCATTCTGGACATTGCCAAAAAGAAACCTATACGCCATCTGATGGTAAATACCAACGGCATTCGTATAGCAAAGGATAAAGATTTTGCAAGACAATTGGCAGCTTATATGCCCGACTTTGAAATTTACCTTCAATTTGATTCTTTTAAAAAGGAGGTATTGGAGCAATTACGGGGCAAAGACTTAACGGAAGTTCGGGTAAAAGCATTAGAGTATTTGAATGAATTTAATATATCTACCACTCTGGTGGTTACTGTACAAAAAGGGTTGAATGATGATGAGATTGGGAAAATTATTGAGTATGCATTATTACAACCTTGTGTAAGGGGAGTTACTTTTCAACCCACACAAATTGCCGGAAGAACAGCAGGATTTAACCCGGCTACCGATAGGATTACAATGACGGATGTACGGCAAAAAATTTTAGACCAAACCAGCCTATTTCAACCCAATGATCTGATACCTGTACCGTGCAACCCTGATGCTTTGGTAATGGGGTATGCATTAAAACTGGCCGGACAGGTTTTCCCGCTGACGCGATATATAGATCCGGCGCACTTATTGGATAATAGCCGTAATACAATTGTTTATGAGCAGGACCCGGTACTGCATGAACATTTACTAAAAATATTCAGCACCGGAATTTCTGTTGACCGGGTTGAGGAAAATATGAAACAATTGTTATGCTGCCTGCCACAGATACAAGCACCCGGCTTAAGCTATAGCAATCTTTTCCGTATAATTATTATGCGGTTTATTGACGCGTATGACTTTGATGTACGGGCCATAAAAAAAAGTTGTGTGCATATTGTACATAAAGATGGCCGCATTATACCGTTTGAAACAATGAATCTTTTTTACAGAGATGAGAAAGAAGCGTACGTAAAACAGTTACAACAGGAAAGAGAAAAATTTCAATTATGAATAAAGGTTTGAAGATATATGCCATCTGCTTTGGTATTTGCCTTATGTTGGCTTTATTAGCAAGCGGTGGAGGGATTAGCACAGATATACTAACATTTACTGGACTTATAAGTTTAATTATTGGGATACTGTTGCTGGTAATTGCTCTGGTAGCGTTGCTGGCCAGATCTAATGAATGGGCAAAGGCGTTTGCTATTGCGGGGGGGTTATTATTACTTACCGGTACAGTAACCTGTTCGGTCTTTCCAATTAATATGAATATACATTAAAATAAAAGCCGCCTTTAAGGCGGCCTTGTTCTTTAGAAAGCTCTTTTCTTTTTTTCTCGTCCATCAGTATCCAGTTCCTCAATTTCATAACCCAGCTTTTGTAAACCGGGTAAAATTTTAGCTTTATCGCCCACCACTAAAATCGTAAGCTGCTCTGGCTTTACCCATTTTTTTGCCAAAGCATCAATATCATTTTTAGTAATGGTACTTAAAATTTTATTTTGCTGCTCCACATAATTGGCGGGCAGGTTATAATCAAGTATTCTTCCAATAAAGCCAGCCTTTTGGCCACCCGTTTCATAGCGCAAAGCATCCCGCTGCCCAATGGCGCTTTTCATAAACACCAACTCTTCATTGGTGATGCCATTTTCAGAATAATTCTTTAGCTCTTTAACCACTTCTACCAATGCACTGTCTGTAGCATCGGCTTTAATGCCTGCACTAAAACCAAATTCACCGCTGTATTCATCAGCATCAAAACTGGTACGTGCACCATAAGTCCAACCTTTATCTTCCCGCAGGTTTAAATTAATCCGGCTGTTGAAAGCACCTCCTAAAGCATAATTCATTAAACCGGCTTTATAATACTCCCCGGTAGCATCATACTTCAAATTGGTTACATAACCCACTCTGAATTCTGTTTGAGCCGCCTTTGGTACATCCACAATAAACACTTTTGGTTTACCATAATTAATACCAGCAGTAGTTATTACAGGTAGCGTAATTTTTTTATTGGGCAGTTTGTTTAGAAAAGCAAGCTTAGGTAATAACTCCTGCTGTGTAATATCTCCCACCGCAATTACCTTAGTGCCCTGAGAAGTAATGTTGTTATTGTAATAGTTCTGTATGTCTTCCAGCTTAATGTTTTTTACAGTAGCTTCTGTACCATCCTCACTCATTCCTAAAATATGATTTGCGCCGTAGGCAACTTTTGCAGCTACGTCATCTGCAATGGCAGCTGGTTGTGTTTTTTGCTGTTTTAAGCCTTCCAGTGTTTGTTTTTGCAGGCGTTCAAAAGAGGCTGGTGTAAACTTAGGGTTATACAAGCGCTCTTGCAATAAAGCCAATGTAGCGTCTATATTTTTTTTAAGTGTTTGCACAGTAAACGTAATACCATCCCGCTGACTGAATACAGAGATATTGCTTCCTAGTTTTTGTAACTCAACCGCCAATTGCTCTGCAGTGTAGTTTTTCGTATCATCATTCATCATGCCTGCAAACAAATTAGCCAAACCAATTTTAGTAGTGTCTTTCGCTTGCAGTAAATGACCTCCCGGTATTGTAATGTTTAAAGTAACGGTGGGTATTTCTGTATTTTGGGTGCCAATCAATTTAATGCCATTCGGTAGATTTTTTTTCCAGAAAGCGGGTACTTTAACCATTGGGTTGGCGCCATTGCCCGGCATCTTACTCCTGTCAAAATTATCAACTGCCTTTTTGTAAGCTAAACCTTCGTATCCATAGTTAGGTGCTGTGTATTTACTACTATCTATTTTAAAATTATCAGTAGCTGCAATCATTTTTTCCTGTCCCTTGGTTACCACACTTGTTATTACACAATTCTTGCCCTTTATATACTGGTTATACACCCGCAGCACATCTTCTTTGGTAACTGAAGTATACATCTTTAACAGCGCACCAATTTTATTGGGCGTTCCGGTAAAGGTTTGAAATGCGGCCAGCTGAGATACTTTACCACTTACACTTTGCAAGCCATTAATGTATTGCGCTTCTATGGCACCTTTAAATTTAGTCAGATCATCTTCGGTAATACCTCTGGTTTCAAAAGAATCTAAAGAGGCACGTATCAGTTTCTCCATTTCACTTAAAGATTTACCGGGATAAGGCACAGCAATAAAACTCATTTCGCCAGCCAGCTCACTTTGCTGGCTGCTGCAACTGGCCTGAAAACCTAATTGTGGCTTTACCACTTTCTGGTAAAGAATAGAATTTTTACCCTGTCCCAGTATTTGTGCAAGGCAAGCCAGTGGCGCCACATCCGGGTGATAGCTGGGTACCGTAGGAAACGACATCATTAACAAGGGCAACCTCGCATAATTATCAGTATAAGAAACAAATCTTGTACTATCCAGTTTTACAGCCGGCACTATTACTTTCTCCACTTCAGGTCCGCGGGATATGCTGCCAAAATATTTTTCTGCCAACTTTATAACATCGGCGGTTGTAACATCTCCCCCCACCGTTAATGTGGCATTGTTAGGCCCATACCAACGCAAAAAAAAGTTTTTAAGATCGTTTGCATTAACACGGTTTAGGTCTTCAATATACCCAATGGTTAACCATGAATAAGGATGGCCGTATGGATATAAATTTTTAGCATTAAACTCTTGCAATAAACCATAAGGCCGGTTATCATAATTCTGCCCCCGTTCATTTTTTACGGTAGAGCGCTGTACTTCAAACTTCTTTTGCGTAACTGCATCCAGCAAAAAGCCCATACGGTCGGCTTCCAGCCACAGCATTTTCTCCAGTTGGTTACTGGGTACGGTTTGGTAATAATTGGTACGGTCGCGGTTAGTAGAACCATTTAATGTACCACCAGCTTCTGTTACTATTTTAAAATGCTGTTCATCCCCAACATGGTCACTTCCCTGAAACATCATATGCTCAAAAAAATGGGCAAAACCACTTTTACCAATTTCTTCTCTTGCAGAACCTACATGGTAAGTAATATCCACGTGCACCAGCGGGTCACTATGGTCTTCATGTACCACTACGGTTAACCCGTTTGGCAATACATATTTCTCATACGGAATAGTAATTTCATTACCACTGCGGGTAACTTTTTCTACTAAGCGGGTTTGTGCCTGTGTGCACAATGCAACAGCTAAAACACCTGCCAGCAGGCTTGCTTGTAATTTCATATATAATTTAGTTAATGCTTGTAAACAAAGTAACAGCAGGATACCTTATCAGGCGCACCATTTATCAAATAATTCATCAATAAAAGAATCAGTATTTAATATCTTCATTGAAAAATTTAAAACAACCATGAGACGTAACCACGAAATTGATTATCGCATTTACGGCGAAGAGATGCAATATGTGGAAGTAGAATTAGATCCGCAAGAAACTGCCATTGCAGAAAGCGGCAGTTTTATGATGATGGACGATAGCATACAAATGCAAACTGTTTTTGGCTACGGCGCCCCGCCACAAGATGGTTTTCTGGGCAAACTATTTTCTGCCGGCAAACGCCTGCTTACCGGCGAAAGCCTGTTTATGACCACCTTTACCAATACAGGGGCCGGTAAAAAAAGAGTCAGCTTCGCTTCTCCATATCCCGGCAAAATTATTCCGCTCGATTTATTGCAGCTGGGCGGCAAAGTAGTGTGCCAGAAAGATTCTTTCTTGTGTGCCGCACATGGCGTTAATATTGGTATCGAGTTTCAACGCAAACTGGGCACCGGCCTGTTTGGCGGAGAAGGGTTTATAATGCAGAAGCTGGAAGGAGACGGAATGGCCTTTGTACATGCCGGCGGACACGTGTTTGAAAGAGAATTACAACCCGGCGAGTTTTTAAGAATAGACACTGGTTGCTTGGTAGCCTACACACAAACCATTCAATACGATATTCAGTTTGTTGGCGGTGTAAAAAACACCCTGTTTGGCGGCGAAGGTTTGTTCTTTGCCACCCTTCGTGGCCCCGGTAAGGTTTGGATACAAACCCTGCCTATCAGCCGCCTGGCTGGTCGCATTCTTTCTTATGGCACCACAAAGCGTAAAGAAGAAGGCAGTGTATTGGGCGGCATCGGCAATATGCTGGATGGCGACGGATGGTAGTTTAAAACAACAACTTTTTTCTATAAAGCAACTTCTTAATATAAGTTGCTTTTTTTGTTTACCGGCATTGGTATTTCGTGGCAACACTGTTGCTACGCTCAGTTCATCTTTTGGTTATTAACTAAGCAGTGCTTTCTTAACATTAAAACACAGGCTATTTAATAACCACTGGCTCCCGGCTCTTGTAATAGTAACTGCTTTACTAACCGGGGCTGCTGCCACCGTATAAAATGATTGGCGTCGGGTAAAAAAATAAAATAAGCTGGTTTATCTTTTAAAATCTTTTTTGCAAAATCAAAATTCGCAGGGTCAACAATATCATCTTTACCGCCCTGCACTATAGTTATTGGCACGTTTAATTGTTGCAACTGTGGTGCCAGCAGGCGTAATTCTTTGGTGTGTGCAAATTTCTCTGTGGTGGCATTGCGCAGGTTACGTGGCAGCATCCATTTTATAGGGCCTCCTTTAATGAAGGGGTGAAACCACCAGAACTTTTCCTTATCAGGGTCCAGGGCTGGCGCTAAAAGAATAACATGGTTAAACCGGTCAGCATAATCAATAGCCATTTTTGCAGCAATAGGTCCGCCATAAGAACTGCCCATTACAATACCCCTTTTGTTACCAGAGTGGTTTAGCTGCAATGCCTGCACCAATAACTGGCTTTGCAAAGCAATACTGCTAACGGCTTTTCTTTTTTTCTTAAACCTTGTTTTATTGTAGCCGGGCCGGTCTGCAATTATTACCTGGTAATGCAGCAGCAGCAAACTATCTTCTAAAAGATTACGACTGCCATACCAGGCTCCCGGAGCACCGTGCACTACTAATAAAGGCGGTAAGGTATCTGCACCAGCAGTGGCGCAATACAATTGCAGGCTATCGTTTTTTATAACTGCAAAACGGGGGAGGGGCCTGTTTTTATAATAGGCAGCCAATTCTTTATCCGTCATTACAAAACGGCTGAAACAACCCGTAGTAGTTACTGTAATAAACAGCAGCAATAAAAAACGCATCTTGTAATTTACTATAAAGCGGTAATCATTATAACAACAATTGTTTTTATTTGTTTCCACTAACTTTAAAGCGAAAAGTAAATGCATGATTGTTACCATTACACTAAACCCCTGTATAGATAAAAGCAGTAAAACACCCACTCTGCAACCAGAAGCAAAACTAAGATGCAGCGAAGTGAAGCATGAGCCCGGTGGTGGTGGCATTAATGTAAGTAAAGCTTTGCAGCGCCTGGCTATTCCTTCTGTGGCACTGTTTCCGGCGGGTGGGCATAATGGCAATATGCTGAAAGAATTATTAGAACAGGAGCAATTGCGTTTTCATGCCATTGACAGCAAAGTAGAAACCCGCGAAAACTGGATTGTGGTGGAAGACAGCACCAATAATCAATACCGCTTTACTTTTCCGGGGCGGGAAGTAGATGCGCAAAGCATTATTACATTAATTGATGCCATCAGAAATTTTGCGCCCACTTATGTGGTGGCCAGCGGTAGTTTGCCGCCCGGCCTGCCCGATCATTTTTATGGCTTAATTGTAAAAACAGCCGCGGCTGCCGGTGCTAAATGTATTGTAGATACTTCTGGGGCAGCCTTGCAGGCATTAAAAAATAAAAAAGCGTTTTTAATAAAACCCAATATTGGCGAGCTTCAAAAAATGCTGAATGTGGAAACACTTGCAAAAAATGAAGTGGATGATGCAGCACAACAGGCATTAATGGATGGCTATGCAGAAATGATGGTGGTATCAATGGGTGGAGAAGGCGCCTGGTTAATTACTAAAGATGAAAAACATTTTGTTGCTGCCCCTAAAGTGGAAAAGAAAAGTACGGTAGGTGCCGGAGACAGTATGGTGGCAGGCATTACACAGGCCCTGCAAAAAAATCTTTCCTTAAAAGAAGTATTGTGCTGGGGTGTGGCCTGCGGCTCTGCAGCTACTATGAATGAAGGAACAGAATTGTTTAAAGCAGCAGATGCAAAACGTTTATACGAATTACTGATACAATAAACAGTTTAATAGCACAATAACGCACTGCCGCTAACGGGTGCGACGCAACGATGCCCGATTAAAGTACTACTGCTGGTAAACCAAAACTTTACTGCAATTTTTCTAAGGCTGCTTTTAATTGAGAAAGCATAATGTCTATTTCTTCTTTTTTGCAGGTGCCCACACTTAAACGGTACCAGCTGGAGGTGTTGCTGGCGCCAAATGCATAAAAAGGTACCACCGCTAACTTGGCTTCGTTTAGCAAATAGGCTGTAACATCGGCCTGGGTGGTTAATGCATTACCGGCCTGGGTGGTTTTACCACATAAATTAAACTGAACCGTTAAATAAATGGCGGCCTGTGGTGCAATGGCATCTACAGCAAAGCCTTGTTGTTTTAATTGCTGCAGTCCGTAATAAATAGCAGTAAGCCGTATGGCTACCTCTTGTTTAAATTGCTGCAGATAGGCGTCAATAGCATTTTTTTGTTGTAAATAAACAGCCACTGCTTTTTGTTCTGCCATGGGCGCCCAGGCACCTACGTGGGTAAGAATGGCTTTCATTTTACTTACTATTAAAGCAGGGCCCATTACCCAACCCACCCGCACACCGGTAGCAGCAAATGCTTTACTAATGGCATCTACATAAATGGTATAAGGCCGCATGGCGGGGTTTAAAGTTACAGGGTCGTGGTGTTGAATGCTGCCGTAAGTAAGTTGCCAGTACATCTGATCGTACATTACATACAATTTCTTTTCACCTTCTTTGCGTCGTGCATTTTCTGCCACCACCATATCGCAAATATCGGCCAGGTCTTTTTTGGTAAATGTGGTGCCGGTGGGGTTTTGCGGAGAGCAAAGGGCAATTAAGTTAGCCGTTTGTATATGTGGTTGTAATTCTTTTACTGTAGGCATAAAATTATTAGCGGCAGTAGCTTCCACCACCACATGTTCTCCGCCTACAAAATGGGTATAGTGATTATTGTTCCAGGAAGGCACTGCATAAATTACTTTATCACCCGCATCGCACACGGCTCTGAACAAAGAATAAATTAACGGGCGGCCACCAGAAGCCACTAATATTTCATCTATTGAATACTGCAACCCTTCGCGTTCTTTAATAAACTGGCTAATAGCCTGGCGTAAATCTAAGTTACCTTCTGCTGCAGGATAGTTGGTAAAATGCTGGCGGTACGCATTTACAATGGCGTCCTCCAACTCCTGCGGAATGGGAAAAACGGCAGGGTCAAAATCTCCTACTGTAAAATTGTAAATTTTTTCGCCCAATCTTATTTTTTCACGAATCTCTCCACCCAATTTTACAATTTCAGAACCAATTAATGTTTCAGATAAGTAACTTAATTTCTCTTGCGGCATACAACAATTTTTTCGGTGGCAAAGGTATAATGATTGTGCAGGTTTTATATATTTTATTTGCAGGCTGCGGCACTTTTATCGGCACTGTTGTGTCACTCACTTGTACTGTAGTGGGTATGGCAGCAAAAAAAGCCCCACAATCATGCGGGGCTTTGCTATAATTTAATTTGCATTATTCAGCTTCTGCCACCACCTCGGTTACTTCTGGTATCATGCGTTTCATCATACCTTCAATACCGGCTTTAAGCGTAATCATAGAAGAAGGGCAACCACTGCAGCTTCCCTGCATCATTAAACTTACCACTCCTTCATTATAACTTTTAAACTGAATGGCGCCGCCATCCATTTCTACGGCAGGCTTCACATAGTTTTCAAGCAATTCTTTAATACGCTTTACCACATCATCATCATCGGCACTTACCACGTTGCTGCTTTCTTTCTTTGTTACCACTACTTCATCCTCGTTCACCACTGCTTTATTTTCTTCCAGGTATTCTTTTAAAAACTGGCGGATAGAAGGAATTACATCATTCCATTCTGTTTCGCTGGTTTTAGTAAGCGTTACAAAATTGCTGGCAATAAAAACAGCTTTTATAAAAGGAAAGCCAAACAGCTCAATGGCTAAAGGAGAGGGTTTGGCAGCTTCTACTGATTGAAAATCGATGCTTTTGCCGGGATATAACAATTTGTTGGCTACAAACTTCATCGTCTCCGGGTTGGGCGTCATTTCGGTGTAAATACTAATCACCGGGTTTCCTGTCTTAATCATAACAATCCGTTTAAGAATACAAAAATAACAAATACGGCGGCAGGTTGGTTGTGATTTAGGGAAAAGAATGCAGAATTAATGGTTACAATCGTCAGTATGGGCGTGGTTATGTACCCGGCAGAAGCGGTAATTAATAAAATGTGCAGTAACTATAAGCAACACAGCCGGAATCAGTAACCATAACTGCCACTGGTGCCACAGTTGTTTGGCTACTAAAAATAAAATACCTGCTGCAAAAAGGGCAATGGGCCAAAAGCTATGATGATGCCGCCTGAAACCATGCCAAAGCGCTGTAATGCCAATTACAAATGCCATACCTATCATACCATATTCAAAGCCCGCATTATCAATAATATTAATGCCCAACACCGGCAGTGTACTTACCAATAGCGGTAAAACAGCACAGTGTATGGCGCAGGCTACAGTGGTGGCAACCCCCATGGCATCCCAATTAATTTTCCATTTCAAACGAAAGGCAAATATAAGTATTTGCAACTTTGTTGCAACATTTATTTTTAGTACTCTTTTCATTTTACCCGTAACATCAAAACTGGCTTTATAATAACGGGCCTTAGCTTAACTTTGTGTGCAATTAATTATGAGCAAGAAGTCAATTATCTATTTAGTATTTTTTACGGGTCTGGTAGCTATTTTCTTATTTGTACTTACCCGCTTTATACCCGGTTTTGGAGAGGTGAAGCTGCCTACCCTAAGCTATGTAAAACCGTTTAAGTTTACCAACCAGTATGGCGCAGCCGTAACAGAAAAAGAGGTTGCCGGAAAAGTGTATGTGGCTGAGTATTTCTTTACCACCTGTAAAGGCATCTGCCCCAAAATGAACACCAATATGAAAACAGTGTATGAGCAATATAAAAACGAGCCGGGCTTTTTAATTCTTTCTCATACAGTAGACCCTGAAACAGACAGCGTGGGCAGAATGAAACAATATGCAGATTCTTTAGGGGTACAGCAAACTAATTGGTGGTTTTTAACCGGCACCAAAGATAGTTTATACAATGCCGCCCGTGTAAGTTACCTGTTAGACGACCCTAAGAACAATAATGAAAAAATAGAAGATCAATTTATACATACCCAGTTTTTTGCACTGGTGGATAAAAACGGACAAGTAAGAAAAATTTACGATGGCCTGGTAAAAGAAGAGGTGGAAGAATTAAAAAAAGACATTACCACCTTATTGAATGAAAAACAAAATGCCCGTTTTGTAAATGGTATTTTTAATAACAACCCTAATTAATGCGCTAAGGAAAAAGAAGTTTTATGTCTGTTGAACTACAAATACAATCTTTATTAAAAAACAACCAGCTTAGTGTTACAGATAGCCGAACCAAAATATTAGAACTGTTTTTGGCTAGCAATGGAGCCATAGCCCATGGAGATATAGAAAAAAAAACCGGCGAAAAATTTGACCGAGTTACCGTTTACAGAACCCTGCAAACATTTGTAGATAAAGGAATCATTCACACCATACCCACGGCAGATAATACCGTACGCTATGCTTTATGCAAAGATAATTGTACAGAAGGCCACCATCACGACCATCATGTGCATTTTGTATGTGAGCAATGTGGTAAAACCAGTTGCCTGGATGGAGTGGTGGTGCCCGAAGTAAACCTGCCCAAGGCTTATAAAATTAAACAGGTAGATGTGGTGGTAAATGGTATATGCAGAGAATGCAACTAAATAAAAAACGCCGGTTGATGCCGGCGTTTTTTATTAAAACAATATTATTAGTTTCTTATAATGCGCATGGTAGGTCCGCCATTGCCGCTTTGCGGGCCAAAAGCTTCTTCCATCATTTGCTGAAATTGTTTGCGGGTAATTTTTTTACCATTGCTGGGTGCTTTCACCACGTCTTTATCCAGCGACTTTGTAACCGTTTCCGCAGTATAAGTAATCCAGCCGCCACCAATATCCATTGCTAAAATTAAACCAGGCAAACCACCAAAAGACTCTGGCCCTGCACTAACCGGTATTTCTTCCGTATACCAGGCAACCAATTCATCACCACGCTGATTTTTTGCTGTGGCCATTTTACAGTTATAACCATTTACAGTTTTATTGCCTTCTGCTAATTTCCAGTTTAGTTTGCGCAGGGTGTCTTCAATAATATATTTTTTAGAGCCCAACTCCCGTTGTTCTACCAATGTTTCTTTAGCAAAGTTTTTATATGTTTCATTATCGGCACCACCCATTCTAAAAACCATTCTGCGTCCATCTTCACCGGCATTTTCACGTATATCTTCTTCCTGAGGCAGATTTTTAAAAACACTTTCATCACCATTAAAAAGCAATTGCGCTTTAGAGGTATTAAACTCAGGTATCATGGCCCGCATCTGTTCCGCTTCAGGCGGCATTCTTTTGTGCATATTCATTTTGCGTTCATAAATAACTTTTCCCTGGCTAACCTGTGCAGCAGCCGTAAATGCCAGTAAAGAAACCGCCAGCACCATAAATAGTTTTTGCATAACAAACAATTTTAGAATACAAATCTAAAAGCACCGTTGGCAACACCAGGTTAATGGTTATTGCATTAAGGTTAATTAAGGTTAACAGTAAGTGGCAGGGCTCTTATAAAAGAATATTTTTGTATAACCAGCAGCAGTAAAAAGGGCTACATTGTTGCTACGCTCAGTTCAACAGTTGTGTAAACAGGGGCATATACAGCCGGTATTAATTTAATTATGAATAAAAGGGTTCACATACCAGTTATATTAATGGCCATTACCATTGGCATTATCACCGTTTTTCAGGGGTATTGGTTGTATAAAAATTATAAAGAAGAACAACGCATACTTCGTATAAAATCAAATTTCCTGTTTAGAGAAACCGTTTATAAACTGCAAGCCTCTAAACTGAACTTAGATACCAATATTAATTTTCGCTATCAAAACCGCGGCGCCATTATAAGCATCAGCAATGCCATCCGCCAACGGTTTAAAGATTCATTAAAGCATGCCCCGGAAGAAGGACCAACAATGATAGTGCAAACCCGCCCCGGAAAACTGGCAGGTACAGATACCAATATAAGAATGTTTTTAGGCGGCCGCCCCGGCGATAAGGTCTTTGATTTCTTAACCAGTGTAGACTCTTTACAAAAACCCATTAGCGTTGCAGAAATAACAGACCGCTACCAGACCGCTCTCTTAAAAGAGCGAATAGATGTTCCGTTTTCAATTTTAATGTTAGATACCGTGGCCCGCCGGGAGTTTGGTGGCCCCCCCGACCCTGATAATAACAAAGTAACCATTGGTTTTGCAAAACCGGTTACTTACCAATTAAATTTCAGCAATACTTTTCCTTATATTTTAAAGAAATTATCTATTCCCATTCTGGTATCTGTTTTATTAATAAGTATTACCCTGCTTTCTTTTTTATTGCTATATAAAAACTTAAGACAACAACGTAAACTTGCAGCAGTAAAAAATGAATTCATCAGCAATATTACACACGAGCTTAAAACACCTATTGCCACGGTAAGCGTGGCCATTGAAGCTTTAAAAAATTTTAATGCACTGCAAGACCCGCAACGGACCAAAGAATACCTGGATATATCGGGGCAGGAATTACAACGGCTTTCATTGCTGGTAGATAAAGTGTTAAAGCTGTCTATGTTTGAAAAACACCAGGTAACTGTTAACAAAGAGCCGGTAGACATTAAACAGCTGGTGGAAGAAGTAACTGCCACCCTGCGCTTACAATTTGAAAAAAATAAGGCCCAACTAAATATACAAACAGAAGGTGAGCAGTTTACTGTAATGGCCGATCGCATGCATATAACCAGCGTAATTTATAACCTGCTGGATAATGCTTTAAAGTACAGCAGAAGCAACCCTTCTATTGAAGTAGTGCTGAAAGAAATACCCGATGGTGTTGAACTGGCCGTGGTGGATAATGGCATTGGCATTGCTGAAGAATACACTCAGAAAATTTTTGATAAGTTTTTTAGGGTGCCGCACGGAGACACGCACAATGTAAAAGGGTATGGGCTGGGGCTTAGTTATGTGGCGTATATTGTGCAGTTACACAACGGAATTATAGCGGTAAAAAGCCAGCCCGGTATTGGCAGCCGCTTTACTATTAAACTACCCCGGTAAATTATGGCGGTAAAAATTTTATACGTTGAAGACGAATTGTTTTTAGGTAAAATTGTAAAAGAAAGTTTGCAGGCAAGGCATTTTAGTGTGCATATGGAAAGTGATGGGGCCAATGCAATAGATGCATTTAAACAATTTCAGCCGGATGTGTGCATACTGGATGTGATGCTGCCCAATAAAGATGGTTTTGAAATAGCGGAAGAAATACGCAGCTTAAACAGACAGGTGCCTATTTTATTTGTTACAGCCAAAACACAAACCAGCGATGTGGTTAAAGGCTTTGGCCTGGGCGGAAATGATTATATACGCAAGCCTTTTAGTATGGAAGAACTGATTGTGCGTATAGACAATGTATTGCGCCTGAACGGAGAAAAAACCATAACTGCCAGTAATGAAATTATAATGCTGGGTAAGTACACTTTTTTTACCAACAGGCAGGTATTGCAAGTGAATGGCGATGAAAAAAAATTATCGTACCGGGAGTGTGAGTTGCTGAAACTGCTGGTGGAAAATAAAGATGGTATTATTGACCGGAAAGATATTTTAAACCTGCTTTGGGGCAACGATTCTTTTTTTAACAGTCGCAACCTGGATGTATATATTACTAAACTGCGCAGTTATTTAAAAGAAGACCCCAGTTTGGAAATTATTACTGTTAAAGGCATTGGGTACCGGTTTATAGTAAGCTGATGCTGCCACCCCCGTTGCCGTTGAACTGAGCGTAGCAACGGTGTTGCTATTGGTGCTGCTGCTGGTACAAAAATTTTATTCCTTTATTAATTCATGTCCGTTTAAATCTTTTTGCAGCCAATTAATAATTGCAGCTGCAATTTTTCTTCGTAGCAATGCTCTTGAACCCAGCCATAACAAAAAACGATCTTTGGGTGGTGCCAGACTGAGCATTACTTTTTCAATTCTTTGTTTTAAAAGCGGGTGGATGCTTTGCAAATACTTGCTGCTTATGGTGGGCCATGGAAGGTATGTTTCTTCTTTATTAAAAGGTTGGTGGTTGTAATAATCCATATCGGGAATGATGGGCAGGGCATTGCCATCTTTAGTTATAAAACGTTGTATGGCTTGCGGGTTACTATAGCCGGCTTTAAACAATGGGTTTAAAATATTATCGGCAGTAACGGTGTTGCCTGTAATATTTTCTAATGGTATGGTAAAGCGCTGGCGTAAAAAATGCTGACAATTACGGCGGCCCAAAAAATAATCGTGCATGCGAAACGATTTATTAATAAAACCACCAAAGCCGCCGAGGCATCCGCAGGCAATGGCCCTGCTGCCGTGGTAAGCATTGCCATTGGTGGTTCGTTTGGGTGCAATCATAAACCGGCTGGCATTATTGGGGTCCATGGCTTCTTCTATATCATCGGGCCTGAACATGAGTTGGCTGCGCATGGTTTTAATAATATTAGCCACGCTGGTATCTAAGTTAAAAGCAGTTTCAAAATTAAAATCCTTTTCTACTTCCTCGCTCGGAAAAGGATCAACCATCAGCACACAGCTTTTGAAAGTTTTATAATCTTTATTGGCTGCATCGGTTTCTTGTGTGCGGTTTAATAAAAGGCAACGTGTAACAGAAAAGGGTTCGTTATCAATCATGCCTCCATCTACGTTTACAGTTATATAGGGGTCGGGTATACTCATCTTCCGGTTTTGAGAATGGTAGTGTTTGTTAAGAATAGAATTGTTTTCAACAAACAGTTTATTGCGGCTTACCTGCCGGGCAGCTAGTCCAACCGGAAAAGCACCGGTTGCCTTGGCACAATCACGGGCAATATCAATATTTATATTATGAATAAAACTAAGCGGGATGCGGCCTTTATCTATTAATGAAGCGGCCTCTTCAACAGTGTTGGTAATAATGAAATGTCCATAATCTCCGTGTGCCCTTGTTTTATAACGGCTGCTTACACGGGCATTAGAAATAAACCCTAATTCATAAGGTATGCCGGCAATATTGCTGAGAGAAACCAACAGTTCAAGGTCTGGTGCAAAATAGTTTCTTTGGGTGCCATCGTTCTGGCAGCACTGCAAAGCATCATCTGCCAGTCGATCTATAAAATCTGAGTTGAGAAAAGAACGGGCTTTTGTACCTTTTTTTAAATCAGAATAACTGAGCATTTCAGGTATCATGTCATCGGCCACCAGGTTAACCCATGTATTGTAAAGCTTGTTTTGTTTTTTATAGGCTTCATCGGTTCTGTACTGCAGGTTTATTGGAGGTAGTTTGTTTTGCAGGGCGGCGGCAGTAATCATGGCCGTCATGCCACCGGCAGAAGCGCCACTTAAAATGCTGATGCGTACTTTGTGTGCAGGAACGGTTGGGTCATTAGTTGCACGGGCCTGCTCCCATTTATCAAGTGTTTCAACCAGGTAATCCATTACGCCGGCAGTATAAGCGCCAGCAGAAACGGCGCCGGCCATGCAAAGGCCAATTTCAAAAAAAGGCTCTTCTCTCATAAGACTAAAGTTTATAGATAAGGTAATCTGAGCCTTGTAGAATTGTTATGCCAACCCCAAACAACGCCGGTGGCTGTATAAAGTTAGTGTTTTTATATAGTTGTTGTGTTTAAAGCGTTGCAGGTTTTATAACAGCATATTTAATTACTATATTCGCAGCGGCTTAAAACAAAAAACATGGCACTTAAATACAAACGCATCTTACTTAAGTTATCCGGAGAAGCATTAATGGGCAAAAGTGATGATGGATATGAACCCTTAAACACCACCATTATTGCACAATATGCAAAAGATATTAAAGAGGCCGTAAATGCAGGTGTTGAAGTGGCCATAGTTATTGGCGGTGGAAATATTTACAGAGGCATGAATGAAGCAGAAACAGGTATTGAAAGAGCCCACGGAGATTATATGGGCATGCTGGCAACGGTTATTAATGGCATGGCGTTGCAAGCCGGTTTAGAAAAAGCAGGCCTGTACACCCGCCTGCAAAGTGCTATTAAAATGGAACAGATTGCAGAACCTTATATACGCCGCAGGGCCATGCGCCATTTAGAAAAACACCGAGTGGTAATTTTTGGTGCAGGCACCGGTAACCCTT
>JANRMC010000271.1:0-4245 GCA_033761915.1 Flavihumibacter sp. | reverse complement strand
AAATTTAATTTTAAACAAATGTAAGCTGATATTTCACTACAGCCTGTTAGTAGAATTAATCTAAATGTATTGGTTGATGCTTCAATAAAAGAAGTAACAGAAAAAATTGCCTGATAAAATTTAACAAGAGGGCAGTACCATATTCTTTTTATGGGTTCAGCATCTATACACCATTCAGCATCCTTGCGTCGCACTCTTCAGCAACCGTGCAAAGCCCTGCCAGTAAATACATTTCAATCATTAATAAAAGCTTTCGGTTGCCAGGTAATTTCGCACATAATCCTGCACGCCTTCTTCTAAGCTGTAAAACGCTGCCGTATAACCTGCGGCACGCAGCTTATTCATATTGGCTTCTGTGAAGTATTGATATTTGTCCCGTATATCTTCCGGCATATCTATAAATTGTATCGCTGGTGTTTTGTCAAGCCCGGCAAAAGTTGCCTTTACCAAATCTTCAAAAGCACGGGCCTGGCCGGTACCTAAATTATAAATACCCGATGCCGGTTGGTTTTGCAACAGCCAGTAACAAACAGCCAATACATCTTTTACATACACAAAATCCCGCAGTTGCTGACCATCTTTAAAATCGGGGCGGTGGCTTTTAAATAATTTTACCAGTCCCTCTTTTTTTATCTGGTTAAAAGAATGCCAGATAACACTGGCCATACGGCCTTTATGATACTCATTGGGGCCGTATACATTAAAAAATTTCAGTCCGGCCCAAAATGGTGGATGATCTTCCTGGTGCAGCACCCATTTATCAAATTCGTTTTTAGAAACACCGTATGGATTTAGTGGCTGTAACTGAAAACATAATTCATGTGCATCGTTATAGCCTAACTCACCGCCACCATAAGTAGCGGCAGAAGAAGCATACACCAAGGGAATATTTTGTATGGTGCAGTAGTTCCATATTTTTTGAGAGTACTCCACATTCAAATGCTGGTGGATGGCGTAATTAAATTCTGTGGTATCTGTACGGGCACCAATATGAAATACAAAATCAACCACCGGCTGGTGCGTTTGTAACCAGGCAAACAATTCTT
Source organism: Flavihumibacter sp. (assembly GCA_033761915.1). Lineage (GTDB taxonomy): Bacteria > Bacteroidota > Bacteroidia > Chitinophagales > Chitinophagaceae > JACMLD01. The sequence goes on along the minus strand of JANRMC010000271.1, from coordinate 3,199 downwards.
CTCTTTCTACTCTAGCGCTGTATTGTTTGCCGGCCAGGTTGGGTGCTTTATCAGCCCGGCTAAAATCGTCTGCAATAATAATATTGGTAAAACCCTGTGCATTTAAAAAACCCACCAGACAACTGCCAATAAAACCAGCAGCCCCGGTAACTATAATGGCAGCGGTAGTGGGAATTTTTTTATTGGTATCTGACATAATGAAAATGTAAAATTAGAAAATACAATAACCCACCCCTATTAGATTGCTTCAATCTTATCTTACATTAACCCCTCCAGGGAGGGGATTGACCCGCTACTATCTTTTTTTAATTTTCAAAATCACATTAACTGCGGTTGCAACCTGCAACATAAAATTACTTACTCCGCCGAGTACAGCACCACAGTTCAAGTCCCGCTGAGGCGGGATGTAGGGCAACAGCTACTCGTTCCTCATAGCGTTGCTGCTAACATGTGCGACGCAACGATGATGCTATGAAACACTCCTGCTTGTTACACCTTATTTTCTCTTACAATGCACTTAATGCATGCTCACTTTCGTGGCCGCTTAACAGGTTTTGAATGGCATTATCATACAACTCCTTCCACTCTTCAATATGTCCCCACTCCATGCCGTCTATTTCTACGCTGCCGGTGGTTACCACACCCAACTCTTCAAACGGATGTATGCCCATGGCTTTTTTAAACGCTTCTTCCTTGCTGCTGCGCACACTTACCACCACACGGCTCTGCGCCTCGCCAAACCAATAGCCGTCTTTACGAATATTATAATCAGTGGCCACCACATCCACACCCAGGTTACGATTAAAGCCGCTTTCTAATAAAGCCGTAAACAAACCGCCTTCGCTAACATCGTGGGCCGATTCTATCACTCTTGCTTTTATCAGCGCTGCTATTTTTTCTTGCAGCATAAACTCCGTTTCCAATTCAAACTGCGGGGCCGGGCTGTATTCCACCCCCTGAATTTTGTGCAGGTATTCTGATGAGTTGATATCGTTACTGCTTTTACCAATCAAATAAATGGTATCGCCGGCATGTTTAAAGTCCATAGTCATTTTATCATTCACATGATCCAGCAAACCCACCATACCAATGGTTGGTGTGGGGTACACGGCGCCATCGGGGTTTTGATTGTAAAAACTTACATTACCGCCGGTAACGGGGGTATCAAAACGCCGGCAGGCTTCGCCCATACCTTTAATAGCTTCTACAAACTGGTAGTATACCTGCGGATCGTATGGGTTACCAAAATTTAAACAGTTGGTAATGCCCAATGGTGCGCCACCACTGCACACAATATTACGGGCCGCTTCTGCCACAGCAATCATAGCACCTTTATACGGGTTGGCAAATACATAGCGGCTGTTACAATCTGTTGTTAACGCCAACCCCTTATTAGTGGGTTTGGCAATTACAATAGCCGCATCGCTGGGGGCATTGGTGCTGGCATTGCCGGTGCCCACCATGCTATCGTACTGCACATACACCGCTTTTTTGCTGGCAATATTGGGTATGGTAACCAGTTTTTCTGCCACAGCTCTTAAATCATCGGGCACTTCTATGCTGTTGGCATTAAAAGCTTCTATCTTGCTAAAATAATCGGGCTGTATATAATTGCGGCTGTATTGCGGGGCACCGCCACCCAATACCAAATCATACGCAGGCAACTCGGCTTCCAGCACACCGTGCATGTAAAAACGCAAAATGCCATCGCCGGTTACTTCGCCAATCTCGCTGCAGGGCAGATCCCATTTTTCAAATACATCCAGCACTTCTTTTTCTTTACCTTTTTCCACCACCATCAGCATACGTTCCTGGCTTTCGCTCAGCAACAGTTCCCAGGCCTTCATATTTTTTTGGCGGGTAGGCACTTTCTCCAGGTCAATACGCATGCCCACTTCACCTTTCGCACTCATTTCGCTGGTGCTGCAAATAATACCCGCAGCACCCATATCCTGCATACCCACCACGGCACCGGTTTTTAAAACCTCTAAGCAGGCTTCTAATAATTTCTTTTCCTGAAAGGGGTCGCCCACCTGCACGGCGGGTAATTCTTCTGCACTCTCTGCCGTAATATCGGCACTGGCAAAACTGGCACCGCCAATACCATCTTTACCGGTGGCACTGCCCACAAAAAATACAGGGTTGCCAATACCTTTAGCCGTGGCCGATACCGTTTCTCCGTTCTTTACAATACCCACGCTCATGGCATTTACCAGTGGATTGGTATGGTACTTCTCTTCAAAATACACTTCTCCACCCACGGTTGGTACGCCAAAGCAGTTGCCATAATGACTAATGCCATGCACCACACCCGCCAGCAGGTGCTGGGTTTTGGCTTCTTCCAGCTTGCCAAAACGCAGGCTGTTTAAAGAAGCAATGGGCCGGGCACCCATGGTAAAAATATCGCGGTGTATGCCGCCCACACCCGTGGCCGCCCCCTGAAAGGGCTCAATAGCACTGGGGTGGTTATGACTTTCTATTTTAAATACCACACCGTAGCCATCGCCAATATCCATCAGTCCGGCGTTTTCTTCGCCAGCTTTCACCAGCATTTTGCTGCCATCGCGGGGCAGGGTTTTCAGCCATTTAATACTGTTTTTGTAGCTGCAATGTTCGCTCCACATACCGCTGAAGGCGCAGAGCTCGGTAAAATTGGGGGTACGCCCCAGCTTTTCTTTAATCAGTTCAAATTCTTCTTCGGTAATACGTAATTGGGCGGCTGTTTTAGCGGTAATTTCCATACAGGAGGTTAAAAGCTTTTTATTAGAAAGCGCAAATGTACAAACTGCCACCCACAAACAAAGCCCGATTTATACACGAATGTGTGATATTTTGGTTACCAACGGTGGTGGTACTGGCGACCGTGGTTGCGTCGCACATGTTAGCAGCAACGCTATGAGGAACGAGTAGCTGTTGCCCTTCATCCCGCCTCAGCGGGACTTGTGCGTAATGTACTCTTATCAGCAAACAGATTATAAATTTCTGGCACAGATTCTTTACACCGAACTGCATAACTGAATAACTGCCAGTTGGAGTAGCTGAAAGCTGCAAAAAAATACGGCGCAGGCACAGCCGTACGCCGAGATCCATTCTTTAAAATGAATTACGTACGACGACGAGTTGGGGCTATTAAAACAAAACCTATCACCATTTGCCCATCATTATAATTTGCTTTTTTATTTTTTTGAATTCGTCAGCT
>JANRMC010000270.1:0-2656 GCA_033761915.1 Flavihumibacter sp. | reverse complement strand
TGCGGTCAAACAAAAAGCGGTAGGTGGTTAATTGCCTGCTGCGAAAAGTTTCGCCAATGCTTTCTGCAATGTTCAGCATTTTGGGGTTAAAATCACCAATCCACTGCATTTCATATTCGGTATAAGAAGTGTTTGGCTGTATTACCTTGGCCGATTCTGCAATCATAAAACTATCCACACCCATGCCCTGGTATTGTGGCACCACACCAAATACCAATCCGTTAAATTTTTTATTGGGCTTTGTTTTTTGCAGCCACAAAAAGCGCAGCTTCTGCAGCAAGCCAAATTGGCCATTCAGGTGTTTAAAGTATTGGTTTAAATCGGGCAGGTTTACAAATAGTGCAATGGGTTCTTCTTTGTAATACGCAAACCAAACGATGCGCTCATCCATTACCGGCTTCATTTTTTTAAACATCAGTTTCACCTGCTCTAATTTCAATTCTTTTAAACCGCCATGGCCAGCCCAGGCTTTGTTGTAGATGGTGGTAAAATCCTGGGCAAACTTATCCAACTCATTTTTTTTAATATGCCTGGCACTAAAGCCGGGGTCTTGTGCCAGCAGTTCGTGCCGCTTAAATACTTTTTCGGTAAGCGGTTTTTTAGGGTCTAACCCAAAACATATCTGATAATAAAATGCCTGAAACCCATATTGCTCAAATAATTGCTGATAATAGGGCGGGTTAAAATTCATACAATACAAAGGCTCCATAAAACCTTCTGTAACCAGGCCCCACCAGCGGTCGCGTTCGCCAAAATTAATGGGGCCATCCATGGCCGTCATACCTTTTTGCTGTAACCAGTTTTTGGCGGTATCAAATAATAAAGCAGCGGTGCCGGCATCATTAATACAATCAAAAAAACCAATGCCACCCACCGGGCCATCATCGCCCTTGCTTTTATATTTTTTATTGGTAAACGCGGCAATACGACCGGCATAATTACCTGCAGCATCTTTCAGTATCCAGCGGATGCACTCACCCTGCCTGAAGGCTTTGTTCTTTTTTTTATCAAATACTTCCAGCACATCTTTATCCAGCGGACGAATATAATTGGGGGTGTTTTTATTTAAAGTAATATTTACTTCAATAAATGCTTTTTCCAGTAAGGGGTTGTTTACTTCTATTAGCTGCATCGGGCAAAAATAGTAAAAGAAAATTGTTGGTAGTGTACGGCTATTTTTTATGGCAGCAGTGGTTCCGCCCTTTAAGGCAGTCACTTGTACGGTAGCGGGTTAATGGTACATGGTTTATAGTTAATGGTGTTGCTATTGAATATTAGCTATTGGCCATGGACATTCTTCTGCACAAGTGTGCCACGCAACGATGCTGAACCGTCGTGCAACTGACGGGTAACAAAAAACAAAGCCCTAACTTACGGCATGCTTTTACAAAAATCTACCTGGCAATTATTGCGCTTTCCGTTTTCTGTTTTTTTAATGCCTGTTTATTGGTTTGCCCTCAGCCAACTGGTGTATACCAACTGGTGGCGGGCGGTGCTGGTGTTTATTATTTTGCATGTGCTGGTATACCCGGCCAGCAATGGTTACAATAGTTATATGGATAGGGATGAAACGCCGGTGGGTGGTATTAAAAATCCGCTGCAGCCCACGCGGCAATTGTTTTTGGTTACGGTAACTATGGATGTGCTGGCGGTGTTGTTAAGTTTGTTTATTGATGCTTGGTTTGCCTTGGGTATTGCATTGTATATATTAGCATCAAGGGCGTACAGCTACCGCGGCATACGGTTAAAAAAATATGCGTTGTTGGGTTATTTAACAGTGGTTGTTTTTCAAGGGGCGGTTACGTTTGCGCTGGTGTATCATGGGGCGCATGCCAACCTTAGCGCCAATATTCCGGTAACGGGTATGCTGGCAAGCAGTTTATTAATTGGCGGTTTTTACCCGCTTACACAAATTTACCAGCACGAGGCCGACCGGAAAGACGGTGTAAATACCATTAGCGCAAGGCTGGGTTACCGGGGTACTTTCATTTTTTGTGCCGTTGTTTACAGCATTGCTTTTGCAGTGCTGGCGCTTAATTTTTTTCTGCGCTTAGAGCCGGATCGTTTTTTTGTATTGGCAACCTGTATGCTGCCCATTCTCGTATATTATTTTGTGTGGCTGGCAAAGGTTTGGAAAAACACCCAGGCTGCCAGTTTTGAAAACACCATGCGGATGAACATAATTGCATCTGTATGTACCAATATTGGATTTATTGCCTTAACCATCTGGAACAATTTTGAGTAAAATAACAGCTATTGGAACCGCCGTGCCTGCCTATAAACACCAGCAGGAAGATATTTTGCATTTTATGCAACAGGTGTATGCCATGAACGAAGTGGAAAAAAGAAAACTGAAATTTCTGTATCACCAAAGTGCTATTGAAAGCCGCTATTCTGTTTTGGCAGATTATGGTAAACCCGCGGGCGACTGGAAGTTTTATCCGAATACAGAAGGGCTGGAGCCTTTTCCTGATTTAGAACTGCGGATGCGCTGGTATGAAAAACATGCAGCACCTTTAAGTGTGGATGCCATACGTAATTGCCTGGAAGGGGCGCTGCACACGGAAGAAATTACCCATCTGATAACCGTGAGTTGCACGGGTATGAGTGCCCCCGGTTTGGATTTACAGGTAATGGATTTATTAGACCTGCCACG
>JANRMC010000269.1:0-3038 GCA_033761915.1 Flavihumibacter sp. | reverse complement strand
GCAAATGGAGCAAAGAAAACTACCCACTTCCAGAGCTACCCAGATACGTTTTTAGCCGTTATATAAGAATGAGAGCAAAGTTAATTACAAGGATAGAACTGCCATTATTGATCTTGAAAATGGCTGGTATCTGCATTGTTATCAAAATGGGAGAAGAATGTTGTCAGTATTGCCTTTTTAAACTAGCTGTTGTGTAATAATTGTTTTATTTGTCCCTTAAATGGGAGGGCAGGTCACCTATCCAATATGCCTGCTGTGTGAAATCTATACCTTATTTTTCTGTTGCAGTTGCATTATATAACTAATTTTAACGTCAAGAAGTAATTAATCCTTCCAATGAAAAGACTCCAAATTTTGAGAGCTATTTGAACCAATATTTATTAACCAAAGCCTGTAGTTTTTGCTTATAACCTACTTGTAAATTACAAGGTCAGAATAGCAAAGGCACTGATAATTTGAGGGTTAACATCGGGTTTTTCTGCCTGACAAGCATAGGGTCGGCGGTTCGATCCCGTCAACTCCCACACTTTAGTTATGACAATTTTAATGATCAAAGAATTATTCCACTTTTTGATCACAAATCCATCAAAAACTGAACAAGGTTCACCTCTGAAGCCAATGCCAGTTTTTTCCGCAACCTGTATCGGCTGATTTCAACCCCCCGCAGCGAAATGCTCATCAGCGGCGCAATTTCTTTGCTGCTCAAATTCATACGCAGATAGGCGCACAACCGAATTTCATGTGGTTTTAAAGAAGGAAATTTATTTTTCAGGATGATCAAAAAATCGCCGTGTACACTATTGAAGTGTTGCGAAAAGTTATTCCATTCTTCATCTAATTTTTCTTCTTCCGACAATGCTTTTAAAACCTTCTTAAGCTCCGGGTTATCATCACCCACTTTGGCCGCTTTTTGCAGTTGCTGTAATTCGGTTTTTAGTTTTAAAATAAATTCCTTCTTCTGCACCAGGTTCATGGTAGCACTGGCCAGCTCAGCATTTTTATGTGTTATCTCCGCTTCTAATTTTTCTTTTTGTAAACGGATTAATTCTTTTTCCGATTGTTCCAGTTCTAATTGATGCCGATACGCCATCTGTTTTTGCTCTTCTTCAAACTGCTTCTGGTCTGCAAGACGTTTGGCCGCTAATTTTTTCCGGTGCCTTTTGGATTGATATTTTAAAATAACATATAGCAGCGCAGCTGCCAGCAGCACATACAATGCATAAGCCCATATCGTTTCGTACCACGGCGATTTGATAGTGAATGTGTATAGAAAGCTTGCCGACTCATGTGAAGGACTGCTTCTTGCCTTTACATGAAATGTATAAGTACCGGCGGGCAGATTGGTGTATTCTTTCTCCGCATTAGGGCTCCAGTTGCTCCAGCCCTTATCAAAGCCCTCTAAATAATAACTGAACTCAACGCTGGAATGCTGCCCCAATAAAGATGCAGCATAGGCAAAGCGCAAAGAGTTCAGTTTATACGGAATGGTGATTTGCTTTATGGCTATACTGCTATCAAAAGCATAACCGCCAAACAATACACTGTCGTTACGGCTGATGGTTTTAACACCGGTAATGTAAGCGGTAAAAGGTTTTATACTTTCACGGTATTTTTCATAATCAATGGTGTAAAACCCGGTTTCCCCCCCCACCAATATATTATTCGTATTGTAAGGAAAAATATTTTCAAATCCACTAAGGATTTTATTTTTCAGTTCGGGTATGTAATGAATAGCTGGTTTATCAGTATTGTAATCCGCCACACCCACCATCTTTTCCTGCACAAACCAAATGTGGCCTGTTGAATCTTCTTTCAAATATCGTACAGGCAGTTTGCCAAAAAGTGTTTCATATTCTTTCGCTACCACCATTTTGTTTTCTGCGGCATTGTATTCATAAATACCGGCAGAGGTAGCAAACACAATTTTGTTTTTTATTTTAAAAACGTGGTTATCCAAATCGGCAGGCAGGCCGTTTTGTTTATTGAATAAACTAACGGCATCGGTAGCTGCATCAATTTTATAAATACCCCGGTAAGGGTGCGATACCCAAATGTTTTTATCATCTGTTTCTATATACCGGCTGCTTTCTGTAAATTTTTGAACCGGCCCACGGCTGCTGAAGTTTCCATCCACCATTGTAAATTTTTCAATACCGGTATAGTTGCCAACCGCTACTTGTTGCGGCGCCGTGCCGGGAATTATTTTGCCGGCCCAATAACCATTGGAATTTGAAATAATAACCGCCTGTTTATTATTTATTTTCCAAAGCCCGTCATCCCGCCCGGCAAGCAACTGGTTATTTACAACTGATACATTCCAGGTGAGCCCGTTAATAACAATTTGAGGCTGATTGGCAATGCTGCTGATATTTTTTGTATTAGCAAGCGGCAGCCATTGCAGCCCTGTGGACAATGCAAAATACAAATCGCCATTATAAGCGGTGGCATTATAACCTGCGCCATTATTAAATGAGGGAGGGTTTATATGGCTTACAGGATTGTTGTATGAAAAAAAGCCCAATCCATTATCCAACCCGGCCCAGGCGTTACCTTTTTTATCATCAAATACAAAACGCACTGTGTTATTAGGCAGCCCGTTTTTGGTGGAAATATTTTCAAGCACCTGTCCTTGCTGGCCAAGATGATATACGCCGTTAAAATAAGTGCCGATTAAAAAAGTGGAATCGTTTATTACCAACAAAGATGTTATGTGCTGTAACGTATTGAAGCCTGAATTACTGAAACGGTAAGGGAGCAGTTTGTTTTGAACCAGTAAATATATACCATGCCCCATCGTGCTAAGCAAGCTGGTGTCTTTATTAAATGGCGTTATATCCGTTACAAAAAAACCGGTGGGCAATTCTTCTTTGGGAATAAATGGTTGCCATCCCCCGTTTTCATACTCCATCAATCCGGTTTTATCATCTTGTGCCAGGATACGGCCCTGGTGTTTGTGCAGCGAAAGCCAGTTGGATGGCGCCGGATAAATGGTAAATTTTTCGCTGTTAAGTTTCAGCAGCTTTGCGTTGGTGCGGAAA
>JANRMC010000268.1:0-4553 GCA_033761915.1 Flavihumibacter sp. | reverse complement strand
TGCTGGCTACTGCTTTGAGTGTTGTGGTGGGTGGCAGTATTCTATGGGCAGCAGACCATATTGATTCGCCAGCTGTTACCAACCAGAGTTCAGACATTACAGATGTGTATGCCTTCAGAGGAGCAGATGCCAACAACATTGTATTTGTTGCTAATACACAAGGCCTGCTATCTCCATCGGCCACCGGTGCTGCAAAGTTTGATGCGAATACATTAATTGAATTTAATGTAGACAATAACAACGACAACATAGAAGACCTGGTTATTCAGGCAATATATGATGGCAGTAAGATGAAATTTTACGGACCCGTGGCGCCTTCAGAAAAAGGCACCCGCAGCCGTCTGGAAGGCGCCGCTACTGCTGAAGTTGCTGTTACGGCTTACGGAAGTACCGCAGTTACGGCTACTGGCAGCAATGGCATAAAAGTATTTGCTGGCCCAAGAGATGATCCATTCTTTTTTGACCTGGACCAATTTAAAAAAATAATTGGTGGCACTGCTACCAGTTTTAATAATCCTGGTAACGATACTTTTAAAGGCACCAATGTTTTGAGCATTGTGGTGGAAGTACCCAAAACACTGTTAGGGGCCAGCGCCGGTAAAGTAAACATGTGGGTGGAAACAAAGAAAAAAATCTAATTCAAACAAACTCTTAAAGAAAAAAATATGAAACGCATAATAAACAGGTATCTTTTATTAGCTACGGTTGCAGCAGTAACCACTTTAACAGCCTGCGATAAAGATAAGAATGATGCTCCCGTTGTATACTATGAACAACAAGACCAGATGGCAAGACCTGCTATTAACACGGTGTTTGTAGATGCCGCTGAGAAAGATAAATTTAATACCACTACCCCATCACAAATGAATGCAGCCTTTGCTGCTAAATTTAAGACCAAATTGTTGGGCTTAAATGCCGGATACACTACCAATGCATTGGGCCAGAATGCAGATGCTTTAAGCGGATTATTGGTTACTGATGTATTGAATGTTTCAACCACCGCACCCACTACCTATTTTGACGGCACTAATGTTTTAACCGGCAGAGCATTGGCTGATGATGTAATTGATATTTCTTTATTACTCATTTTTGGTGGCCCCAACGGTACTTCTAACCCGGGCTTAACTAAAGACAATGTGGCTGGCAATGACAAAGCTTTTTTGAGCAGCTTTCCTTACCTGGCAACGCCGCATTAATAAGTTTTAATTATAAATACGGGCATAAAGCGGTTGTTATATAGCAAATGCTTTATGCCCTTTTTTAAAAACACCTGTTCAATTTCATTAGCTGGCACAGATTCAGTCATGTTTTTTTAATAAGCAACGGCTGTTACCCATAGCTACCATACTGGTTAACCACTCAATAATTATCTACATGAAATACACTTCATCAATACTCGCCATAAGTCTTTTTATGTTTTTTGCAGGTTGTTCTCGTAAGCAGCCAGTGGTAAATGAAAATGATATTGTTGCTTATATAGCTAAAATGCCGGCTGAACCGGCTGCATTAAAATCAGTGAATGACGATTTGAGTTTTTGGCAGGCTCGTATTACTGAACGGCCCGATGCCATCTCGGCACAAACAAAAGTAGCTGGTTTGCTGGTGAAAGGTTTTGAATATACGGGTAATATTGCGGCATTACACCAATCGGATAGTTTGTATACACTTGCCAATAAACTGGTAAAGATGAATAGCTCTTCAGTATATAGGGCATTAGCTGCTAATGCTATTACACAACATCGTTTTTTAAAAGCACAAACTTATTTAGACAGTGCATATAATTTAGGAGATGATAAATATCTTACCCTATTAATGCAATTTGATGTAGCTATGGAACTTGGCAACTACGCAGCCGCCCAAAAAAAGCTTAAGCAATTAAATGCTGCAGATAGTTTTGAAAAGCTGATACGACAGGCCAAATATGAAGATCACGTAAATGGAAAACTGGAAAAGGCCATTTTGTTGATGGAAAAAGCAGTATTACAGGTAAATAGAGATAATAAGGCATTGTATTGCTGGGCGAAATCGAATCTGGCAGATATGTATGGCCATGCCAACAGGTTTGATGATGCCTATAAAAATTATCTGGAAGTATTAAAGGAAGATAGCGCTTATTATCATTGCCTGAAAGGCATTGCCTGGTTAGCCTTTTCTCACGATAAAAACACTGTACTGGCTGAAAAAATATTAACCGCCTTAAAAAAAGTACACCCAATTGCAGATTATGATTTGATGCTGGCAGACATTGCAGCATTTGAAAATAAAAACATTAAAAGTGCCCGATTGCTGCAACAATATTATAAACAGACCATTAATTATCTGTACGGCGATATGTACAAGCGCTATCATTTTAATTTGCAGGCAGATAATTTTGGTAATTATGAAACTGCTCTGAAGTTGGCAACAGAAGAAGTAAGAAACAGACCCACGGCCACTTCGTACGATTTACTGGCATGGGCATATTATAAAAACGGGGCTGTTACTGAAGCGGTAAATATTATAAAATCTAACGTTGAAAACCGTGTATTTGAACCAGGGGCGCTTTATCATATGGGTATAATTTATAAAGCTGCCGGTAATAAACAAAAGGCAAAGCAGTATTTAAAAGAAGCTAACAATGCAGCTTACGAATTAGGGCCTGTGCTTAGTAAAGAAATACAAAAAGAACTTGAATCTATTTAATTCTAAGTAATGAAAAATTTATTATTTGTCTGTTTTTTTTTAATACTACAGTTTACTGGTGTTGCCCAAACACAATACCGTATTAAAGTTGTAAACAGTATTACAAAAGAGCCGCTGGAAAATGCATTGCTTACGGTTAAAACAAAAAACATAAATCTTTTTACAGATGCTAAGGGCGAGGCAACAATCATAGATATTGATGCCGCTGATACATTGCTGGTAAGCTATATTGGTTTCGAAACTAAAAGAACAACCGGTTTTGCAATTAGTAGCAACCCAAGCATTGTCTTACTACCCGCTGCTTTAAACCTTAAAGAGGTAACGGTGGTTGGCAAGGCCGGGGCTACGTTTAGTACCCTCAGTAGAATTGATCTTAACCTGCGACCGGCCCGTTCCTCACAAGACTTGCTGCGTTTAATGCCCGGTTTGTTTATTGCACAACATGCTGGCGGCGGCAAGGCAGAACAAATTTTTTTACGGGGTTTTGATATTGACCATGGTACTGATATAAATATTAATGTGGATGGTATGCCGGTTAATATGGTAAGCCATGCACATGGCCAGGGTTATGCCGATTTGCATTTTTTAATACCTGAACTGGTAAAAAATATTGACTTTGCCCCTGGCCTGTACAGCGCACAGCAGGGAAATATGGCCGTAGCTGGTCACGTAAACTTTAATACCATTAACAGCCTTACCGCCAGTATGGTTAAAACAGAAGCGGGTCAGTTTAATACATTCCGCACAGTAGCTCTTATAGATTTCCTGAGTAAAAAAGTAAAAGAAAAAAACACAAACTGGTATACGGCTGGTGAATTTTTATATACTGATGGCCCTTTTGAATCTTTGCAGCATTTCAGACGCTATAATCTGTTTAGTAAATTCAGCAGTCCGGTAAGCCGTAATTCTTTTTTAACATTACAGGCATCTGCTTTTGCCAGTAATTGGGATGCTTCCGGCCAGGTACCCGAACGGGCTGTTGCTAACGGAACCATTACGCGTTTTGGGGCTATTGATAATACAGAAGGCGGACAAACCGGCCGTACAAACTTCAATGCCATTATTAAAACAGTCCTAAACCGCAATACTTCACTTACCAATCAATTATATTATAGTCGTTATAATTTTGAATTGTATTCTAATTTCACGTTTTTTTTAAATGACCCCGTTAACGGCGACCAGATTCGGCAAAAAGAAAACAGAGATATTATTGGTTATCTGGGTAAATTAGAAACCAACCAGCAATTAAGTAATTGGAACAGTAAAAGCACCGCGGCTATTGGACTAAGGCACGATGAAACAAAAGACAGTGAATTAAGCAGCACCCGTAACCGTACAATAACCCTGCAGCAGATACAATTGGGCGATATTAAAGAAACCAATGCTTTTGCTTGGGTTGAACAAAGTTTTACTAACGATAGATGGGTGTTTGCGCTTTCTGGGAGGTTTGATTATTTCAATTTTTATTACACCAATCGTTTACAAGGAAATTTGCAAAGCAGCAATCATAAAGCAATTGTTAGTCCCAAATTTAATGTGCAATACAATGTAAATGCAACCACACAACTGTATTTAAAAACAGGCAAAGGTTTTCATAGCAATGATACCCGCCTGATAACCGCTAATACGAGTAAACAAATTTTACCGGCAGCCTATGGTTCCGATTTAGGTATAATGCTGAAGCCACACCAAAATCTTTTAATAAATGCTGCTGTTTGGTATTTATACCTGCAGCAGGAATTTGTATATGTTGGCGACGCAGGTGTGGTAGAGCCCAGTGGTAAAACAAAACGTACCGGTGCAGATGTATCACTGCGGTACCAACTGGGTAAGCATTTTTTTGCTGATGCAAATATTAATTACACCATTCC
>JANRMC010000267.1:0-3953 GCA_033761915.1 Flavihumibacter sp. | reverse complement strand
CTTGCTAATAAATATTTCAGAGTCAAATAAAGAACTTCTTAACGCAACAGATGCAAAATTGGGATTGTAGTGTCTGTAATTATCCTGCTCTATTTCTATATTGGTGATGCTGCCATGGGTATTTTCAACCAGGTACAGCTGGTAATACTCCTGCTCCGCCTTCAGGCGTTTAATGGTTAAATCTTGTTGTAAAATAAAATTTGAGATTAATAGCTGTAAGCCATTGGGCAATTTATAATAATGCATACTGCCGGTGCCGGCAGCAGACGGCAATTGAATGGTATTATTGATAAGTTTTGCATGAAAAGCCGCGGCAAAATCTTCAATAACAGAAAGCAGGTTGGTATAATTGTTTTGTATATAAAGCATACAACCCCATGCTGAATTTTCAGGATAATAACACTGGCATTATAAAACATCTGCTATGTACTGATCAGCGGCCTTAAAAATATTAGGTAGGGTTAGTGTTTCAGAGGGTTTCTTCTGGCGGATAACACGTAGTTTTTTACGTTCATCCAAAATGCTACAAATAAATAGATAATTAACGGAGAACCCATGGTAAGAAAAGAAATATAAATAAAGTATTTCCGGATGGTGCTGGTGGCAATGCCCATTTTTTCACCCAGGTACGAGCAAACGCCAAACACCTGCCATTCTATGTATTGTTTTAAGCGTTTCATATGTCTAAGTTAGAGAATTAAACAAATAGTTGCATAATTGGTTTACTTTAAATTCATTTTTAGGTAATTTCGCAACACTTGAAAAAAAGCTTCTTTTTTAAAAACGGTTCCGTCTTCTTTAAAATTGTAACCATTAAAAAAACAGTATTATGGCGTTTGATTTAGAGATGATCAAAAAAGTGTATGCCAGTTACCCCGAACGTGTGGCCGCTGCCCGTAAGGTGTTGGGTAAACCGCTTACTTTAACTGAAAAAATATTATATGCCCACCTGTGGGAAGGCAATGCTACCCAGGTTTTTGAAAGAGGTAAAAGCTATGTTGATTTTGCCCCCGACCGTGTGGCCATGCAGGATGCTACCGCCCAGATGGCATTGTTGCAATTTGACACCACAGGCCGTAAAAAAGTTGCGGTTCCTTCTACCGTGCATTGCGACCACCTGATTGTGGCTAAAACAGGTAGCAAAGAAGACTTAGATAAAGCTGTAAATGAAAGCCGCGAGGTTTATGATTTCCTGGCTTCGATCTCTAATAAATATGGTATTGGTTTCTGGAAACCCGGTGCCGGTATCATTCACCAGGTGGTATTAGAAAACTATGCCTTCCCCGGCGGTATGATGATTGGTACCGACAGCCACACCGTTAACGCAGGTGGTTTGGGTATGGTGGCTATTGGCGTGGGTGGTGCTGACGACTGCGATGTAATGGCAGGCTTGGCCTGGGAGCTGAAGTTTCCTAAATTAATTGGTGTAAAACTAACCGGTAAATTAAATGGCTGGACGGCTCCTAAAGATGTCATTTTAAAAGTAGCTGGTATTTTAACTGTAAAAGGTGGTACTGGTTGCATTGTTGAATATTTTGGCGAAGGCGCTACCGCTATGAGCTGTACCGGTAAAGGTACCATCTGTAACATGGGTGCAGAAATTGGTGCCACCACTTCAACCTTTGGTTACGATGAAAGCATGAGCCGTTACCTGAAAGCCACCGGCCGCGAGGAGATTGCTTCTCTTGCTGATGGTATTAAAGAACACCTTACTGCCGATGCAGAAGTGTATGCCAATCCTGAAAAGTACTTCGACCAGGTTATTGAAATTAACCTGAGCGAACTGGAGCCGCACTTAAACGGACCCTTCACTCCAGACCTGGCAACCCCTATTTCTAAAATGAAAGAAGAAGCTGCTAAAAACAACTGGCCTACCAAAGTAGAAGTGGGTTTAATTGGCAGTTGTACCAACAGCTCTTATGAAGATATCAGCCGTGCGGTAAGCCTGGCAAAACAGGTAAAAGAAAAAGGATTAAAGACCAAAGCAGAGTTTACTATTACCCCCGGTTCAGAACTGGTGCGTTTTACCATAGAACGCGATGGTTTCTTAGATACGTTTGCTGAAATTGGTGCCAAAGTATTTGCCAATGCCTGCGGCCCCTGTATTGGTATGTGGGATAGAATGGGTGCTGAAAAACAGGAACGCAATACTATTGTGCATTCGTTCAACCGCAACTTTGCCAAACGTGCCGATGGCAACCCCAATACGCTGGCCTTTGTTGCATCGCCAGAACTGGTAACAGCTTTGGCTATTGCCGGAGACCTTACATTTAACCCGCTTACCGATACACTTACCAACGAAAAAGGAGAGCAGGTGAAATTAGATCCTCCTACAGGTTACGAATTGCCGGCCAAAGGTTTTTCTGTGGATGATCCCGGCTATCAGGCTCCTGCAGAAGACGGCAGCAAGGTTAAAGTAGAAGTAAGCCCCGATTCTAAACGCCTGCAATTATTATATCCCTTTGCCGCATGGGAAGGTACCGATCTCAAAGGCCTTAAACTTTTAATTAAAGCCAAAGGAAAATGTACCACCGACCATATTTCAATGGCTGGCCCCTGGTTAAAATTCCGCGGTCACTTAGATAATATCAGTAACAACTTATTAATTGGTGCCGTTAACTTTTACAACGAGAAAACAGACAATGTAAAGAACCAGTTAACCGGAGAATACGGTCCTGTGCCTGCCACGCAACGTGCTTACAAAGCCGCAGGCATTGGCAGCATAGTGGTGGGAGATGAGAACTATGGTGAAGGCAGCAGCCGCGAACATGCCGCCATGGAGCCACGCCATCTGGGTGTAAGAGCCGTATTGGTTAAAAGCTTTGCCCGCATTCACGAAACCAACCTTAAAAAACAAGGTATGCTGGCATTAACTTTTGCAGATAAAGCAGACTACGATAAAATACAGGAAGATGATAGTATAGATATTATCGGTCTCAACAGTTTCGCTCCCGGTAAAACGTTAGAGCTGGTGTTAAACCACAAAGACGGTAGCAAAGAAACCATTGTTGTAAACCATTCTTATAACGAGCAGCAAATTGGCTGGTTCAAATCTGGCGGCGCATTAAATGTCATCCGTGCAGAGTTTGCAAAAGCATAACACAACAAATTGTTTATTTATAAAACCGCTGCAACTGCAGCGGTTTTTTTATGTTACCAGCCATAGCAAAACAGGCAGCAGTTGTTGCGTCGCACCCTTCAGCATTGGTTCTTTATGTAGCCATGCTTCTTAATCAGGGCCGGCTTTTTTTGATAAATCTCAAATAAAATATTGTTTTCAGCTCAGCAGTATGAAGTTCAATGGCATTGCTTAATTTCAATAAGCAAACTAGACTTCCTTCAATTATAAAACGATATTGCTATGAAAAGTAAAACAGCGGTTGTCTTATTTTTATTCTTGCAATTGTCTTTTTCAATGGTCTTGGCACAAACTGCCACCAGCAATCAGCTGGTTTTAAATAAAATTCAAAGCGTTAAGCCACGCAATGTTATTTTCATTTTAACCGATGACCACCGGTACGATTTTATGGGCTTTACCGGTAAACTACCCTGGCTTAAAACCCCCAACATGGATCGGCTGTTTACACAAGGTGCCTGGTTCAGAAATGCCTTTGTTACCACAGCGCTCTGTTCTCCCAGCCGTGCATCTATTTTAACCGGTGCCTATTCGCATGTACATACTATTGTAGACAATGCTTCACCAGAACCCAAAAACAATACCTATTTTCCGCAATACCTGCAAAAAGCCGGTTACCAAACTGCCTTCTTTGGCAAATGGCATATGGGCGAGGAAGCGGCTGCTGATAACCCACGCCCCGGTTTTAACCACTGGGAAAGTTTTAAAGGACAGGGAGTGTATTATAATCCCACTTTAAATATAAACGGTAAGCAGGTGGTTTATAAAGATTCAACATACATTTCTGACCTGTTAACCGAACATGCTATTAACTGGC
>JANRMC010000266.1:0-31493 GCA_033761915.1 Flavihumibacter sp. | reverse complement strand
AGTGTGCGACGCAACAATGCCGGGCTTTATACTGCGGTTGGTTACCTATAAAAAAACACCCGCCATACAGCGGGTGTTTTTAATTATATAGTAGTTATACAAATTATGCGTTGCGGTTAATGCAATTTAAATCTTCAAAAGCCACTTCTAAACGCTTGCTAAAAGTTTCTTCTCCTTTGCGCAACCATACGCGGGGATCGTAATATTTTTTATTAGGTTTATCGGCTCCTTCCGGGTTACCCAACTGACCTTGCAGGTAGGCTTCGTTCTTTTTATAAAAGTTCATTACACCTTCCCAGAAACTCCATTGCAGGTCGGTATCAATATTCATTTTAATAGCACCGTAACCAATTGCTTCGCGAATTTGATGTTGCGGACTACCGCTGCCACCATGAAACACAAAGTAAACGGGTTTGCTGCCGGTCTTCAATTCTCTTTCAATATAATCCTGACTGTTTTTTAAAATTTCGGGGCGCAGTTCTACATTGCCTGGTTTGTAAACACCGTGCACATTACCAAACGCAGCAGCAACGGTAAACATGTTACCTACTTTGCTCAGCTCTGTGTATGCATAGGCCACGTGTTGTGGTTGTGTGTATAGTTTATCATTCTCCACATCGCTGTTATCAACACCGTCTTCTTCTCCGCCGGTTACACCCAGCTCAATTTCTATGCTCATACCCAATGGGGCCATGCGTTTGTAAAACTCAACAGAGGTGTGAATGTTTTCTTCAATAGGCTCTTCACTTAAATCCAGCATGTGGCTGCTGAACAGGGGTTGGCCTTTTTCTTTATAAAATTGCTCACCGGCATCAATTAAACCACTTACCCATGGCAACCATTTTTTGGCGGCATGGTCTGTATGCAATACTACGGGTACGCCATAGTATTTGGCAACATTGTGTATGTGTAAGGCGCCAGAAATACCACCGCTGATATTAGCTTGTAATGCACCATTGGGCATTCCTTTACCAGCAATAAACTGGGCACCACCATTTGAAAACTGAATAATAACAGGCGAGTTTACTTTAGCGGCTGTTTCTAATGTGGCATTAATATTATTGGTGCCAATAGTGTTTACAGCGGGTAACGCAAATTGATTTTCTTTAGCATCTTTATACAGGGCTTCCAGTTCTTTGCCAAACAGTACCCCGGGTTTGTACTTTTTCATTTTTGTAAAATTATTAGATGGTAATTAAGTGTTATTTGCCAAAACAAGGGGCGTTTTGGCGGCGCTAAGATAATGCTTAATGCACTTACTGGTTCAACAAAATTAAACAAACGCAAATGAATGTTAGTCTTCTGTATTGCTTTTTAATTTGGGTATGAGCAGCAGGTTTTTGCGTAAAGATTGCTTAAGGTTGGTTTTTACCACCTGCCCCATAGAATGGCAATTTTTAAAAGCATGGTTATTATAAAAGCTGTTGAGCTCTGCTTTTATCTGTTCAATTTTTTGGGGCATGGAAATTTCATCGCGGGTCATAATATCCAGCAGTTCTTTAACACGGTAGCGGCTGCTGGCCAGGCGAAAGGCCATGAGGGTACGCTCTTCTGTTTGGTATTGTTCTATAGAATCTTTGTTAAGATGTTGCAGCGTTAAATCAACATACGCTATATTTTCTTTAAAAAATTGCGGGCGGTAAAGATTGCGGCGGCCTTCAAAACTTTGCTGGTCAAAATCTATAGCCCGTATGCGGTATTGAAAGTCTTCTATATCCGGAGTTATATCTACCACAAAATTATAGCTGCGCATATCGCCCAGGAGGCGCACAAAACAACGCTCATTAAATTTTACAAACTCTTTTGCCAGTCGTATTTTATTAGTGTCTTCAGCCTCCAGGTAATTTTTAATAAACAAATCGCCGGGTATGCCGGGTATATGTTCTTCTACCAATGTGTTGAGGTGCGTAAAAAAAGTAATGCGGTTGGGAGAAAGCAGGTGTTCCAGTTCCAGCCCGTAAATACGGCTGGCATCAGCTACTTTAATGTAGTAGTGGTCGTAGTTATCGTTAAACTTGTTTACAATGCGGATGCGGAAAGGGTGCGAGTTACCAAAGGTGCAAAAATCTATACGGGCCACATCCAGGTGTTTGGTAAAACTAAGATCTCCTTCAGTTTTTAAAATGGCATAAATACGTATCAACCCTTCCCGTATATAATTCCATTCCCGCATATCGTAGCTTACGCTTTCCCAAAGGGTGTCTTTGCCGTGTTTATCTTTTATAGGAAACGAATAGGTGTAATGCAAAAGGTCTTTGTATGCCACCGGCAGTTTTACTTCGCGGCCATGTTGTTTCAGGTAAGAACGCAGGGGGGCGTTTACCGGAAACATCGGTTTTTTTCGGCTGGGTTTTCCGGGTTCGTTTCCGGCTAATTCGTTTTTATAATTTACAAAGGCCATTAAAAAAAGATTGGTATAACTAAAGATACATCAGGCAAGGGAAGTCATCAACTCTTTAAAATAGGCCGGGGCATTTACCAGCCTGCTGCCATACCAGCTAAAATATTCTCCATCTGCCAGCGCAATGCGGGTATGGGGCAACTGCTTTTGCAGGGCTGCTATGTGTTTGTCTTTAAAAGGGTAGGGCTCTGAAGAAAGTAATAGTAATTGACAGTTTGCCTGTTGCAGTTCTTGTATTGTTACAACCGGGTAGCGCTGCCGGTGGCTGAAAATATTTTTAAATCCACAGGTGGCTAACTGGTGGTTTATAAAAGTATCGCCGCCTACGGTCATAAACGGATCTTGCCAGATTAAATAAGCTGTATTTACAGGTGTAGAAAACGGCTGCAGGGTACCAAATGCCTGTTTTATATTTTCTATAAGGGCAGCGGCGGGTGCCTGTGTATGGGTAATGTGGCCAATTTGCTCTATCATTACCAGGGCCTCTTCTAAATTATTAATATCGCTGGTATATACCGGGTAAACTGCTTGCAATGCTTCCACCTGCTCTTTGTTGTTTTCTTCTTTATTGGCAATAATCAAATCGGGCTGTAACTGTCTGATGGTTTCAAAGTTGATATTCTTGGTGCCGCCAATTCTTTTTTTGTACTGGTGCCATTGTGCAGGATGCACGCAAAACTTAGTAATGCCAACAACATTATTATCCAAACCAAGGGTGTATAACAGTTCTGTTTGAGAAGGTACCAGGCTGATGATACGTTGCGGAGTTTGATTTAGCTGAAACCGGTGCCCCAACTGATCGGTAAAGACAGACATTTTTTAAACAAATGTAAGCGCTTTTAAAAAGTGGCAATACTTTTTATAAAAGCTGTTTTGTTTTCCTGTATCAGATCTGCAATAGTTGTTTTTTTGAAAGTGGTCATTAACTCGTTCTTTGTTTTCTCAATTTCAAAATGAAGCGGGCAGGGGTTTTTGCTGTTGCACTTTCTTACTCGCAATACACAACTGTTAAAGGTTTCCAGTCCGTCAGTTAAATGAATGATGCTGATGAGTGGTGTTTGAAGCGTGGTGTTGTTTAATGAAAACCCGCCATAGGGTCCTTTGGTGGAGGCTATGATTTTTTCTTCAGCCATACGCTTCATTATTTTTCCCAGAAAGTGACGGGGTATATTCAGCTTTCCGGCCATTTCATCTAATTGCACCCGTTGCTTTTCGTTTTTCATAACTGCTATATATAAAATGCCCCTGATGGCGTAGCCAAATGATTTGGAAAATATCATGTAATACGATTGCTTATGGTACAAATGTACTTGTAATTGCGGCGGCCTTGAAGTGATAAATATCACCGGGGGAGTTGATGAAGGTCAGTTGTATGGCCTGTGAGGCGAAATACTTTTGTTTTATAAAAGATGTGAATGTCTTTTATAAAATCATCAACTAAAACTTTTTAATCATGAAATCCTGGTTTGTTTTAATGCTTGCAATGATTGCTGCTTTTGTTGTTGCAGCTGGGTGTGGTGGCAGCGAGCCGAAAACTGCAGCCGCTGCTACAGAGCCAGCAGCACCTGCCACCAACAGTTCTTCTTCTGATAAGGGTATAGGCAAATTTACCAATGTGGCCATAGCGCCGGCATTGGATAATGCTATGGCCGAATCTGGTTTAAAGATTTATGATTTGAAATGCAGTGCCTGCCATAAGCTAACTGATGAGAAGCTGGTGGGCCCTGGCTGGAAGGAGGTTACCAAAAGAAGAACCCCCGAATGGATTATGAATTTTGTAACCAATGTGGATGAGATGCTGAATAAAGATGCGGCCGCACAGGCACAACTTGAAATATGTATGGTACGCATGCCCAACCAGAACCTGAGTGATGATGATGCCCGCCATGTGTATGAGTTTATGCGTAAGAACGATGGTGTAAAATAGAAAGCTTCATTACTGATTTAACGATGAACTGAGCGTAGCAACGATGTTGCCATGGTTGCTGCAGCTTACTACCTGCAAAAAATAAAAAAATTTACAATGAAACGATTTTTTATACCTGTAATAGCTGGTTGTTTGTTAACGCTGGCTATAGGTTGTAAACCCGGTGGTGCTAAAACTGCCGTTACCGGTGATGCTGCTGAAAAAGCTTATGTGGCACCGGGTAAGTATGATGAGTTTTACAATTTTGTTTCTGGTGGTTTTAGTGGCCAGATGTCTGTGTATGGATTGCCTTCGGGCCGCTTGTTCAGGGTTATTCCGGTATTTTCTGTAGATCCTGAAAAAGGGTATGGATACAGCGAAGAAAGCAAACCTATGCTGAATACCTCAAAGGGTTTTATACCATGGGATGATTTGCACCATCCTGCATTATCTACCACCGATGGGGTACATGATGGCCGCTGGGCATTTGGTAATGCTAATAATACGCCGCGTATTGCACGTATTGATTTAAAAACTTTTCGCACTGCAGAAATTATTGAAATACCCAATAGCGGTGGTAACCACTCTTCTCCTTTTATAACCGAGAATACAGAATATGTGGTGGCCGGTACCCGGTTTAGTGTGCCGCCCGATTATTCAAACGGCGATGTGGCTATTAATACTTATAAAGATAATTTCAGGGGCACTGTAAGTTTTATTGGTGTAAATAAAGCCAGTGGAGATATGAATATTGCTTTCCAGATTTTATTGCCGGGTGTAAACTTTGATTTGTCAAGAGCCGGCAAAGGAAAATCTCATGGATGGTTTTTCTTCAGCTGCTATAATTCTGAAAGAGCTAACACTTTGCTGGAAGTAAACAGCACACAAAAAGACAAAGATTTTATTTTATGTGTGAACTGGAAAAAAGCAGAAGAATATGCAAAGGCCGGTAAAGGGAAAAAAGTAGCCGTTAATTATGCGCATAATAAATACGATGAAAAAAAGCATGCTGCCACTTCTGTAATGGAAAAAGAAGTGCTGGTATTAGACCCTAAAGAACTGCCCGATATGGTTTACTTTATGCCTTGCCCCAAATCTCCGCACGGATGCGATACCGACCCCTCTGGAGAATACATTGTGGGCAGCGGTAAACTGGCAGCTGTAATACCTGTTTTTTCATTTACCAAAATACAACAGGCTATTGCCAACAAAACATACGATGGCGATTATGATGGTATACCCGTTTTAAAATATGATGCTGTGTTGCATGGTGAGGTACAAAAGCCTGGCCTGGGTCCTTTGCATACAGAGTTTGATGCCAATGGCAATGCGTACACTTCTTTCTTTGTATCATCTGAAGTGGTTAAGTGGAATGTAAAAGAATTAAAAGTGCTGGACCGTGTGCCTACATACTATTCAGTTGGTCACTTATGTGTGCCCGGCGGCCCTACTAAAAAGCCATGGGGTAAGTATATGATTGCTTATAACAAAATTACCAAAGACCGTTACCTGCCCACCGGCCCTGAGCTGGCACAGAGTGCACAGTTATATGATATCAGTGGCGATAAAATGAAGCTGATACTAGACTTTCCCACTATTGGTGAGCCACACTATGCAGAAGCAATACCTGCAGAATTATTATCTAAAAACAGTCAGAAAATTTATAAGATAGAAGAGAATATGCATCCTTATGCAGCCAAAGGAGAAAAAGAGGCAAAAGTAGAACGTAAAGGAAACGAAGTGCATGTGTATATGACCTCAATCCGCTCTCACTTTGTGCCCGATAATATTGAAGGTATAAAAGTGGGAGACCAGGTGTATTTCCATGTTACTAATCTTGAGCAGGATTGGGATGTGCCGCATGGCTTTGCTGTAAAAGGGGCCAATAATGCCGAGCTGTTGATAATGCCCGGCGAAACACAAACACTTTTATGGAAGCCCGAGAAAGCAGGCGTTTACCCTATGTACTGCACCGATTTTTGCTCTGCATTGCACCAGGAAATGCAAGGATATGTACGTGTAAGCCCAGCAGGATCTAATGTACCAATAACCTTCAGCACAGGTAAAACTGCTGCTGCCGCTTCTGATAAACCCTCTGAAAAACCGTCTAGGTAAAAATGAGCCGGGGTGGTTAGCAAGAAGGCCACCCCACTCTTTTCCTTTTACTAGTAAAAATGTAATTATGAAAAAGATAGCACAACTTGGGTTAATATGCTTACTGTTTATAACCGCTTGTAATAACAATGTAGAAACAGCTAATACCGCAGTAGCAGAAGCCGCTCCGCAAGCCGGCCAATCGGCAGTAAAAGATGATGAGTCAATGAAAGATGTGGTAAAGGTGGCCGTAGGTTCAAAAGATCATTCCACTTTAGTAGCTGCGGTGCAGCAAGCCGGCCTGGTAGATGTATTATCCAATGCAGGCCCCTTTACTGTGTTTGCACCCACCAACGATGCATTTAATAAACTACCTGCAGGTACTGTAGATGGTTTAATGAAACCAGAAAGTAAAGAGGCATTAACCAATATCTTGCAATATCACGTAACCACCTCTTCATTAAAAACAGATTATTTTCAGGATGGGCAAACTTTAGGCATGGTAAACGGAGATAATATCACCATCAATATTAAAGATGGAAAAATAATATTAAATAACAGCGCCATTATCGTTGCATCCGTTCCCGCATCCAACGGCATTGTACATGTTATAGATGGCGTGTTGCTGCCACCAACCAAAAAATAAAATGGTAACCGGCAGCAGCAATACTATTCTGCAGCCGTTGCGTCGCACACTTGTACCGCAACACCGTATTCAGCATAACAGCAAATACCATAATCAGCAATCATGAAAGGTCTCAGCATTTTTTCCCGCATAGTATTGGCACTGGCTTCACTGGCATTACTCATTACCTATTTTGTACCCGTTTGGCGTATTGATTTGTTTGCACCGCAATACCCCGAAGGGCTGGTAATGAAAATATGGCTTACCCGTATTACAGATGATGTGGATATTATCAATGGCCTCAATCATTATATCGGTATGAAAAAGATAAGCGCAGAAATGTTTCCTGAATTTTCATACCTGGTATACATAGTAGGTGCTTTTATTGTATATGGCCTGGTGGTGGCAATAAGTGGCAGCCGTAAGCTATTGTTATCCTATTTAGTGGTTTCTCTGCTGGGAGGTATGGCAGCACTTTACGATTTCTATCAGTGGGGGTACGATTATGGTCATAACCTAAACCCTGAAGCGCCAATAAAAGTGCCGGGTTTAGCGTACCAGCCGCCCATACTTGGCCACAAAAAGCTTTTAAATTTTGATGCCTACTCTTTACCAGATATTGGCGGTTGGGTGGTCATTGTAGCTGTAGGTCTTGCCTTTGTAGTTTTTTTTGCAGAAAGTTATGCCGCCCGAAAAAAATCAAAATCAATGACCCTGCAAATGGCATGGCTCATAATACTTGTTTCTTTTTTTTCGTGCAATGCAGCACCTCAGCCTTTGCAAATGGGTAAAGACAATTGCTATACCTGTAAAATGACCATTGTAGATATCAGGAATGGGGGAGAGCTTGTAACTACTAAAGGTAAAGTGTATAAGTTTGACGATTTGTCCTGTATGCTGCAGCTGTACCAATCCCATTTCATCAGCAAAGAAAAGATAGGGCATTGTTTGGTTGTAGATGCAGCCAGCAATAATTTAATAACAGCTGCCAATGCATGGTATGTTCATGCCGCAAGCATTAAAACGCCTATGAACGGACAAACACTGGCTTTTTCTGATGAAACAAAAGCACTGCAGTACGCAACCGCCGTAAACGGTACTTTATACAAATGGCAACAGCTGCAAAATCAAAAAAAATAAATTATGCGGGCTTGTATTACTATAGCAGTTTTGGTTTTATGTGCAATTGCCGCATCTGCCCGCCAGTGGCAGGTGGGGCCTGCACACACTATCAAAACTATAAAAGCCGCTATTCAAAAAGCCACCGCAGGAGATACGGTGTGTGTATACCCCGGTTTGTATAAAGAAGGAAACATTGTTATACCTCAATCCATTTATCTGCAGGGTATTAATAACCCGGTTTTAGATGGAGAAAATAAATATGAAATACTAACCCTAAGCGGAAATTTTATTACTGTTACAGGCTTTGTTTTTAAAAATTCAGGCTACTCTGCCATGAACGATTTTGCATCTATTAAAATGATTGATGCCGGCAACATCACCATCAGCCACAATAAAATTTATGATGCTTACTTTGGTATACATTGCTCTAATTCACATCATATCGTAATCAACCATAATGAACTGGCTGGTTTAACAAAAACAGAACAAACCACCGGTAATGGTATTCATTTGTGGAAGTGTAATAACGCCACCATTACGGCAAATAAAATAACTCATCATCGCGATGGCATTTATTTTGAGTTTGTATCTTTTTCAAAAGTTGTTAATAATACCAGCGAACAAAACATACGTTACGGCCTTCATTTTATGTTTTCCAATAACGATCAGTATTTGGGCAACACATTCCGCAACAATGGCGCCGGCGTGGCAGTTATGTATTCAAAGGGCGTGCAAATGCGGCAAAACAGTTTTCAGCATAATTGGGGCGCTTCTGCTTATGGCCTGTTACTAAAAGATATTACAGATAGCCATATACAACTAAATGTTTTTTACAAAAATACGGTGGGTGTTTTTATGGAAGGCTCCAGTCGTATCAAAATAGAAAAAAACACATTCAACCAAAACGGCTGGGCATTAAAAGTACAGGCCAGTTGTAACGATAATACAGTAACACTTAATAATTTTTCAGGCAATAGTTTTGATGTAGGCACTAATGGCAGCCTGGTATTAAACAGCTTTACAAAAAATTATTGGGATAAATACGAGGGCTACGATTTGCGTAAAGACGGCACCGGCGATGTACCATACCGGCCCGTAAGTTTGTATTCAATGCTGATAGAACAAAATCCAGGTACCGTTTTATTAATGCGCAGTTTCACTATTTCGTTATTAGACAAAGCCGAGAAAGTGATGCCTTCTTTAACGCCAGAACAACTGGCCGATACCGAACCATCAATGAAACCCATTAAGCTATGATACGGATTGAACAACTAACCAAGCAATTTAAAAAACTACTGGTTTTGCAACAGGTAACAGTTAGTTTGCAAAGCGGTCAGGTAGTATCTCTTATTGGCCCCAACGGTTCTGGCAAAACCACTTTAATAAAAACCATATTGGGCATGGTTAAACCTACCAGTGGCAATGTATACGTAAATAACCAACTGGTAAAAGCAGCACCTGCTTATCGTTCTCAAATTGGTTATATGCCGCAAATAAGTCGCTACCCCGATAATATGAAAGTAGGGCAGTTGTTTCAGATGTTGCTGCAACTAAGAAGTGCCCCGCCTCATCAATTAGACCATGAGTTGATGGAACGCTACCAATTGCAGCAAATTTTTAATAAACCCATGCATACTTTAAGCGGTGGTACCCGGCAAAAGGTAAGTGCAGCCATTGCATTTTTATTTAACCCCGGCATTTTAATATTGGATGAACCCACAGCCGGCCTCGATCCGTTGGCTGCCGAGATACTAAAAGAAAAAATAAATAAAGAAAAACAGAAAGGGAAACTCATTCTTATTACCTCTCATGTGCTGAGCGATTTAGAAGAGTTTACCACACATATTATGTACCTGCAGGAGGGTAAATTGCTGTTTGTAAAAGATGTGGCCACTTTACAGGACGAAACAGGGGAAACCAAGTTGGGCAAGGTAATGGCCCGTATTATGAACGGTAAAAGCTTTACCACAATTACGGCCGATACTTTTATCATACAACAACCCATTTGTTAATACAATAACATTATTATGTTACAACTACCCCGTTATATTGTATATGATATCATCCGCAGTAAAGTGGTATTGTTGTATACTGCTTTTTTATTGGCTATTTGCTTTAGTTTTTTTAGCATGGAAGAAAACAGTTACAAAGCAATCCTCAGTTTGCTGAATATTGTTTTGCTGGTGGTGCCGTTGGTAAGTATCATCTTTGCTACCATTCATTTTTATAATTCGTATGAGTTTATACAACTCATGTTGTCGCAGCCCATCAGCCGCAGCCGTATTTTGTTAAGTGAATATGCTGGTGTGGTGTTCTCTTTATCGGTGGGGTTTATAGCAGGGGTGGGGTTGCCTGTATTATTGTACAGTAATAATTTCAGCGGGTGGGCATTGGTGCTTAGCGGTTTATTATTAACATGGGTATTTACAGCTATAGCTTTTTGGGCTGCAGTAAAAGCAAGAGATAAAGCAAAGGGTATTGGCGTGGCGCTGTTACTTTGGTTTTATTTTGCCATCTTGTATGATGGCTTATTACTGATTGTGCTTTTTGGTTTGCAGGATTATCCGATGGAGAAAGCCACACTGGTAATGGCCGCCTGCAACCCAATAGACCTTACCCGTATTTTTATGATGCTGCAATTAGATGTAAGTGCATTAATGGGCTATACCGGTGCGTTGTATAAAGATTTTTTTGGCAGTGCCTGGGGTATTTTATTTACTACGGGCATCCTGTTGTTATGGGTAGCCCTGCCGCTGTGGCATGCTGTGTATAGTTTTAATAAAAAAGATTTGTAATCAATCGCCAATAAAACCTTCAATATCGCGGCGTTGTTTTTTAGTGGGCCGGCCTACCTTACTTAAACGTTTGCCGGTATGAAAACTGGCTGCCTGAAATTGTATACGCTCTAGTTCTTCGGCCGGTGTAATATCCATATAATATTTAACAGCTTCTGTATAAGCCACCCGGTTGTGCAGTAAATCGGTCACTTTTATACGCCAGCGTTTGGCTTCTGTTTTCACTTCATACTCATCGCCTACACTTACTGTTTTAGATGCTTTAGCGGCATCTTCATTATATTTTACTTTTCCTTTATCGCAGGCATCTGCGGCCTGGCTGCGTGTTTTAAACAGCCGTATGCTCCACAGGTATTTATCCAGTCGTAATTTTTCTTTCTCTGCCATAAAAATTATAACACACTAAAGTTAAAGTAATTTTTTTTTGGTTACAGGCAGTGTATCGCGGTTCAGCATTGTTGCGTCGCACACTTCAGCTGAAGAAAAGGTAGAAGCTATAAGGTGTAGGGTGTAAGGCCATAAACCTTATGTCCTATGCTTTTACCTTGGTTGACGTGTGCGACGCAACAATGCTTTATTGAAATACTACTGCTGGTAACATAATTCTATTATCAGAATTGGATGGCCACCTGGTTGCGTAGTAAATCTTCCATCTCATCCCGCCGGCGTATTAGCTGTGCCTGGTTGTTTAACCACAATACTTCTGCAGGCTTGTAACGACTGTTATAATTAGAAGCCATCTCAAAACAATAGGCACCAGCATTTTTAAATACCAGCAAATCACCTTCACGCACCTCGGGCAGCAAGCGGTCTTCAGCAAAATTATCCGTCTCGCAAATATTGCCCACTACATTGTATTTTTTAGGTGCTGCCTCTGCGTTGGTAATATTAAGAATCTCGTGATAAGACCCATAAAACATGGGGCGTATTAAATGATTTAAACCGGTATCTACGCCGGCAAAATTGCGGGTGGTATTTTCTTTTAATACGGTTACCCTGGTGATAAAAAAGCCGGCTTCGCTTACCAAAAACTTACCAGGTTCAAACCACGCTTTTAACTGGCGGTTATGGGTTTGGTTGTATTGGGCAAATGCATTGTTTACAGAGCGGCCCAGCTCTTCAATATCCGTTCCGGTTTCGCCGGGTTTATATGGCACTTTAAAACCGCCACCTAAATCAATTACTTCTACTTCCGGAAACTGTTGTGCAATGTCAAACAATACCTCCAGCCCTTTGGCAAATACGGCCACATCTTTTATTTCGCTGCCGGTATGTATGTGTAAGGTTTTTATATGCAGGTTGGTGGTTTTAACCAGCTCAATAATTTCCTGCACCTGTTCTAAGGGCACACCAAATTTACTGTCTTCGTGCCCGGTAGAAATTTTTAAATTACCCCCTGCCATAATATTGGGGCGTATGCGTACCCCCACAGGATAGCTGTGGCCAAAACGTTCTCCAAATTTTTTAAGGTTTGATACGCTGTCTATGTTTATATGTACTCCCAGTTCTTTAGCTGTAATAATTTCTTCAAAAGAAATATTGTTGCTGGTGTATAAAATCCGGTGGTGTTCAAAGCCGGCATGCAGGGCTAATTGTACTTCGTTAACAGAGCTGCAGTCTACATTACAACCAATATGATTGATATAGCGCAAAATTGAAATATTGGTAAGCGCCTTGGCGGCATAAAAAAAAGTGGTGGTGTCTTTATTAAAAGCATGCTGCAAACGCTGAAACTGTTCTTTAATTTTTTCGGCATGGTATACATAAACAGGGGTGCCGTAAGTGCTGGCTATATTTTCTAAAGCCTGTGCAGGTATTGATGTGGTCATTGTTTGTAACTGAACTTTATAGTTGGTTTATTTATTAGGGGGTATTTTTAGCAGCAGTTGTTATGGGTTGCCAGGTTTGGGGTTTCCAAACAATGCGTGGCATAAGATTCATAAAAACCACTTCTTTTTTTCTGAACAGTGTAATAAGGCCGTCGGTTTCTCCAAAGTCTGGTAAAAAAGTACGCATCCATTCCGGCACATTTACCTCGTAGCCGCCTTCATTCATTTTAACGGCTGCTTTAATATAATTAGTAGTGGCTTCGTTTAATGCAGCATCAATATCGGCATCATCATATACTTGTATGGCGGGTGCATCTGCGGTTCCGTTGTTTAATGCAAAATGAATGCGATTATCAAATTTTTGGATGCCAAACTTCTTTTCAAACTTCCCGTGTTTTTTATTTCCGGGTGCAGCAAAGCGTAAAATTCCATTTTGTATTTGCAGTGCACTAAGCGTGGTGCCGGCAATGGTAACCAGCTTCTTCTTAAAAAATAAAGAACTGTCTTTAAACCATTGTGGATTGTTTAACTGGCCAATAATAACGGCAGCGTTATAAATATTTATCCAAAAAGCCTTGCGCAGTTCATCGGTGTTCAGTTCTTTTTGCAATGCAGCGGCATCGTAACCGGCAAGTGCTGTTTGCATTTCGGCATCCGGCTCTGCGGCTTGTGCCGTGTGCAGTAATTGCTGAGCATATTTTAGTGCTACCGGTTTTTCTTGTGCTGCCAGCGTTAAACTGCTGAACAGGATAATAAAAACAAAAAATAGTTTCATGGTATGAGCCCGTTAAATGAACAACAAAGATACGTGGTGCTGCTTTTACACTGTTTATTTGCTATAAAGCTTTTGCTACCGCTATTATTTATTTAGCTAATGGCTGTTATTAAAAAAGCCCCGTTCGGGGCTTTTGCTTATACAGATGGGTTGGTATCTTCTTCTTCGCTATTTTGTTCAGTGTCTTCTTCTTCTCTTTCATTTTCTGCCGTATCTGCATCGGGGTTTGTGGCCTCACCCATTGCTGTTTCTGTATCGTCTGTTGCTGCGGCAATCAGTTCTCCGTTGGGGGCTACAGCTAAAGATTCTGTATTGGTTTCTTCTTCCAGCACCAGCACGGTTTCTTCTTCTGTGGCGGCAAGCGCATCGGCACTAATAGCTGTTGGCTCTACAGCCTGATCGGCCAGCACTTCTTTAATCTTTGGCAGGTCATCGGTATTATTAATGCCAAAATAATCCATAAAGTTTTTAGAAGTGGCATACACCAATGGTTTGCCGGGCAGGTTTTCGTTGCGGCCCGAAATGATTACCAGTTCTTTTTCTAAAAGTTTTTGCACAGCATAATCGCAGTTAACCCCGCGTATGGCTTCAATTTCGCTTTTGGTAATGGGCTGTTTGTAGGCAATAATAGAAAGTGTTTCCATGGCTGCGGCAGAGAGGCGTTTTAAAAACTTTTCTCCATTCAGCTGGGCAATGGTTTTATGAAAATCTCTTTTGGTAAGAAACTGCCATCCACCGCCACTTTGTTTTACTTCAAAGGGGTAAAACTCGCTCTGGTATTTTTCTACAATACCTTCCAGTGCCGCTTCTACCTGGTCCAGCACTATTTTATCTTCCATAAAGCCAAAGGCATTATTAATCAGTTCTGTTATTTCAATGGCTGTTAAAGGCTTGTCGCTGGCAAACACCAGGGCTTCAATATGCGGTATCAGGTTTGTTATTTCCATACGTTCAGCTTTTATTCTTTTATGCAGTTGGCAAATCTAATTGTTCTGCTTCTCTGGGGCTAAATAGCTATCCTATAATTATCCACACAAGTTACCCGGGCAGAAATACATTCTGCTGTTGCAGGGTGCCCCGATACCATTGCGCATTTCCTGCTCGGGGTTTGCAACGAGCAACAGCTGCCGATTAGCCTTACCCCGGCCGGCCCAATAAAAAACCCCTGCAAAATGCAGGGGTCTCATATAAATAATTGGCTATTTATCCTTTTAATGCGGCGGCGCCACTTACAATCTCCGTCAGCTCTGTGGTAATAGCAGCCTGGCGGGCACGGTTGTAAGAAATTTTAAGTGTTTTAATCAGCTCGTTGGCGTTTTCGCTGGCTTTGTCCATAGCAGTCATGCGGGCACCATGCTCACTGGCATTGGCGTCTAACACGGCTTTGTATAATTGTGTATTTAAAATTTTGGGCATCAGTTCAGCAATCAGGGTTTGCTTTTCCGGCTCAAAAATAAAATCGCTTTTCTTGGCATTGGTTTTTGCTACCACTTTAGGTATGGGTAAAAAACGCTCTACCGAAAAAGTTTGCGTGGCAGCGTTTTTAAACTCGCTGTATACAATTTCTACCACGTCGGCTTCTTTGTTTTCAAAAGCTTTTACCGCTGCTTGTGCGCAGGCCTGCACATTATCAAAATTTAAAGAAAGAAAAATGTCTTTATGTGCAGCGTTAACGTTGTAACGGTTTTTTGTAAAATGCTCCCAGCCTTTTTTTCCAATGGTCCAAATTTGCACATGGCCTTTATCGTATTGCGCTTTGTATTTTTCAGCAATGGTTTGCTTGGTTAATTTAATAACGTTGCTGTTATAGGCACCACACAAACCACGGTCGCTGGTAATAGCAATAAACAATACTTTTTCAATTGGGCGTTCAACACTCAGGCTGCCACCTGTTTCGCCTTCACTGCCGCTAACTATATTGCTCAGCATTTCCTGCAGCTTTTTGGCATAGGGGCGCATTTGTGTAATGGCATCTTGTGCACGGCGCAGTTTGGCGGCACTTACCATTTTCATAGCCTTGGTAATTTGCTGTGTACTTTGTACTGATTTTATTCGGTTACGTACCTCTTTTAAAGCACCACTCATAATATAGCGAGTTTTATTTTTTGGAGGCCGGCTTCAGCGCTGTGTTCAGCAGCCGTTGCGTCGCACCCTTGTACAGGGTAGCAGGGCTGGCCCAATTTTGGCCGCAAAGGTAAAGGTTGAAGGCCAAAAATCCAGTTGTTTTTTTAAAAAATAGCTGGTTGAAAACCAATTAACCGGCCCTCCAAGCCACTATTTATTCACATGCTCTAATTGCAATTGCCACTCCTTTATAAAGTAATACAGTGAGAGGTTACCTCCTTCATCCGGACAATGCTGTAATGCACGGTTTTGATTAATGTAGGTGCTAATGGTAATTGGGCCTGTTGCAAGGCTATCAAAAAAAGCGGGTTGTAGTTGCACTTGATTATTTTGCGGGCTTACATTTTGCGTAAAAATATAGTTGCTGCCGGCACTGTCGCTAATGGCTACTGTTATTGCTACCGGCGCCTGTAATTGCTGGTAGGTAAGGGTATAGTTGGCCGGTTGTATGGTAGTTGAAAAAGCGGTGTTGCAATCAGGTGTTTGCAGGGTAAACGATTCTTTATATTTTTTTCCATCTGTGCCGGTAAACAGCCAATAATGGTTGCCGCTAAATTGTGCAGGTGCAAACTGCTTTTCGTAATAAGCACCTTCAAAATCACTGCTGTCAACAAATAGTGGTTGCTGGTCTAATTGTATCATAGATGGCTGGCTTAACACCAGGGTAGTGCCATTTTGCCCGGCAAAGCGGTATTGAGCCCGGCAGCGTATACTATCCTGGTCTTTTTCTTTAATAATGCTGTATTGGGTGTAAATGGTAGCAGGGTTTACATCTTTGCTATAGCCAATTTCGTTACTGGCGCAGGCAGATATAAAAACAAAAGCTGCAAGCAATAAAAGCAGGGTGTATTTCATAAATGGGGCAATTTTAAATATTGATACCATTGAAGCCAATAAGGTTAGTTAAGAAAGCTTTAAAGAAAATGGGAGTATTAAAAGGAGCGGGTAACAGGATTGCAATAGAAGTTTGTAGCAGCCACAAGCATTGGGGTACAAGTGTGCCTCGTTAGCAACGCACAAATCTACTTGGGGTTTGCAACGAGCAAGAGTGCTGACCTGCTTGCTGCAGCTGGTACCATCAATAACTAAATGTATAAAAACCAGCTTCTAAAAACTGGAAACTGTTTTTTACCTTTGCCCTCCTGTCAATTTGGCCATAACCGTGTTGTAGCATCTTTTTTGACAAGGAGAAACCATTAAGTCCAAAATAATAAGTTTTTATGTTAGGAATATTTCAGAAAATGTTTGGTGGCAGCAAATCGGAGAAGGATGTTAAAAAAATAGAACCGATTGTTGGAAAAGTGAACCAGCATTTTACCGCATTTCAGTCCATTTCTAATGATGCGTTAAGGGGTAAGACAACCGAGTTTAAAGAGCGTATTCAGCAGCATATTAAAGCCATTACAGAAGAAATAGCCGCTAAAAAAGCAGCTGCAGAAGCATTGTCTGCTTCAGAAATGTTGGCAAAAGATGAAGCGTATAACGAAATTGATAAACTGATTAAAGAGCGGGATAAGCAAATTGAAGAGGTGTTACTGGAAATAGCCCCCGAAGCGTTTGCCGTGGTGAAAGAAACCGCCCGCAGGTTTAAAGAAAATACGGAAATGGTGGCCACGGCCACAGAACAAGACCGCAACCTGAGTGTGAAAAAAGAGTACGTGACTATTAGTGGCAACGAATCTACTTTTAAAAATACATGGCTGGCCGCCGGCGGACAGGTTACCTGGAATATGGTGCATTATGATGTACAGTTAATTGGTGGTACCGTATTACATCAGGGAAAGATTAGTGAGATGGCTACCGGTGAGGGTAAAACCCTGGTAAGTACCTTGCCTGCCTATTTAAATGCATTGGCCGGAGAAGGGGTGCATATTGTAACCGTGAATGATTATCTGGCCCGACGCGACAGTGAATGGAACGGACCCATTTTTGAATGGTTGGGTTTAACGGTTGATTGTATTGACAAACACCAACCCAATAGTGAAGAAAGAAGAAAAGCGTATCAGGCAGATATTACCTACGGCACCAATAACGAATTTGGTTTTGATTACCTGCGGGACAATATGGTGCACACCCCCGATGAAATGGTACAGCGCAAGCACCATTTTGCAATGGTGGATGAGGTGGATAGTGTATTGATTGATGATGCCCGTACGCCATTAATTATATCGGGCCCGGTACCAAGAGGCGATGAACAACAATACCATGTTTTAAAACCAAGGGTACAGCAATTGGTTGAAGCGCAAAAGCAGGTTACCAATAAATATTTAATTGAGGCAAAGAAGAAATTTTCTGAAGGCAATGATGACCCTAAAGATGGAGGCCTTGCATTAATGCGTGCCTATCGTGGTTTACCAAAGAACAGTGCATTAATTAAATTTTTAAGCGAGCCGGGGATAAAAGTAAAACTGCAGAAAGCAGAAAACTATTACCTGGCCGATCAGCAGAAAGAAATGCCCAAGGTAGATGCTGAGCTGTATTTTCATATTGATGAAAAGAACAACCAGGTAGATCTTACCGATAAAGGTCTGGCCATGATTACCCGCACGGGCGAAGACCCTGAGTTTTTTGTGCTGCCCGATATTTCTGTAAAATTGGGTGAGCTGGATAAGAATGAGCAATTGAGTGCCGATGAAAAACTGCACCGCAAAGAAGCTATATTAAACGAATACTCCGTAAAAGCAGACCGCATTCATACCGTACAGCAATTACTAAAAGCATACACCTTATTTGATAAAGATGTGGAGTATGTGGTGATGGATGAGCAGGTGAAAATTGTAGATGAACAAACCGGTCGTATACTGGATGGCCGCCGCTACAGCGATGGTTTGCACCAGGCCATAGAAGCAAAAGAAAATGTAAAAATTGAGGCTGCCACACAAACCTATGCCACTATTACTTTGCAGAATTATTTCCGCATGTATCATAAGCTGGCGGGTATGACGGGTACTGCAGAAACTGAAGCCGCAGAGTTATGGGATATTTATAAGCTGGATGTGGTGGCTATACCTACCAACGTAAAAGCCATCCGTAAAGATGAGCAGGACCTGGTGTATAAAACCAAGCGTGAAAAATATAAGGCTGTTATTGATGAAATAGAAAAGCTGCGTAACGAAGGCCGTCCCGTGCTGGTGGGTACCACATCTGTAGAGGTAAGTGAACTGTTAAGCAAAATGCTGGCCGGTAAAAAAATACCGCACAACGTATTAAACGCAAAACAACATGCCCGCGAAGCACAAGTGGTGGCCGAAGCTGGTTTGGCGGGTGCTATTACTATTGCCACTAACATGGCGGGTAGAGGTACCGATATTAAATTAGGCCCCGGTGTAAAAGAAGCAGGGGGCTTGGCTATTATTGGTACAGAGCGGCATGAAAGCCGCCGTGTAGACCGCCAGTTGCGGGGCCGTGCCGGCCGGCAGGGAGACCCGGGCTCTTCTCAGTTTTATGTAAGTATGGAAGATGAGCTGATGCGTTTGTTTGGCAGCGACCGTATTGCCGGGTTAATGGACCGCTTTGGTTATAAAGAAGGCGAAGTGATACAACACAGCATGATTACCAAAAGCATTGAACGGGCACAGAAAAAAGTAGAAGAAAACAATTTTGGTATACGTAAGCGCTTGTTGGAGTATGACGATGTGATGAATAAACAACGTAACGTGGTTTATAAAAAACGTAACCATGCATTGTTTGGAGAGCGGTTGGCACTGGACCTTGACAATGCTTTTTATATTGTAGCAGAGGGCTTGGTAAACTCTTTCAGAGAGCAAACCGATTACGAAGGCTTTAAGCTGGCTGTTATTGTAAACTTTGGTTTAGATACCGCTATTACCAAAGAGCAGTTAGAAAAAGGCAATGCCGGTGAAGCCATTGAGAAATTATATCAGGAAGCAACCGGCAACTATCAACGCCGCATGCAGGAGCTGGCAGCACAATCTGTACCGGTATTTAAAAACATACGCAGCACACAAGGCAACCATATAGAAAATGTGGTGGTGCCGTTTAGCGATGGTAAAAAAGTAATACAGGTATTGGCCAGCATGCAAAAGACCCTGGAAACAGAAGGCAAAGAGCTGGTAAACGCTCTTGAAAAAACCATCACCTTAATTTTAATTGATGATGCGTGGAAAGAACACCTGCGCCGCATGGATGACCTGAAGCAAAGTGTGCAAACGGCTTACTTAGAGCAAAAAGACCCGCTGGTAATTTATAAAGTGGAGGCTTTTGAAATTTTCCGCCAGATGGATAGCGAGGTAAACAAAGACATTGTAAGCTTTTTATGCCACAGCGGTATACCCACAGAGCAAAGCAATAACAACATAAAAGAAGGCCGGGAGCAAAAGACAGATATGAGTAAGATGCGTGCCAATAAAGAAGCCATAGATGCAGCTGGTGACGATTATGGCGCTAATCAAAACGATTATTTTGACCCCTCTGGTGCAGGTGTAAAACAAGAGCCGATTAAAGTAGGTCCAAAAGTTGGCAGAAACGATGCCTGCCCCTGTGGTAGCGGTAAAAAGTTTAAACAATGCCACGGTAAGGATGCATAACATGATTACGAATTGATGATAACTATAAGTAAGAACCCCGCCTTTGCGGGGTTTATTTTTTTGGTAACCGGCAGTAGTAATATAAAGCGGCATACTTGCGTCGCACACTTGGGCAACAGAATAAAAAGCAGCAATAACTTTTAAGCCCGCTGCATTTTAAGTTCCATATTCATAAAAAAGCTGGAAATAATAAAGCCGGCCAATTTCTCCATTAATGGTTTGTAAAAGGGGCCATCCTGTATTTCAAATGCAATTTTAATTTGCTGGCTCAGGTTGTTATCGGTCATATTAATCCAAATGCGTTTTTCTTTCATTGCAAAATACCGGTCCAGCAGATGGTTGGTTTCAAAAAGCTCAGGAATGTTTTTTTGCAGCCAGCTACGGTGTACTATAATATTCATTACTACATATTGCAGGTTGCTTTTACCGGTGAAGCTGATATTGTCTTCATCGCTGGTCATTATAGCCGCCTGTATCTCCGGAAAAGCAATGTTGGATGAAATGCCGTTAAAAGTAAAATTGAAGCCGGTGTTATTTTTTACGTATACAAAATGGATGGCGTAGTGGTCTTTTTTGTGTGGCATTCCTTTTAATACATGTTCTGTCAGCAATTTAAAGTCTGCCATTTGTAAAATCAATCCATCACCCAGCGTTACTTCCCGCAGAGTGCCTTTAATGTGTTCATCATTGAAAGACATAACAGTACCATAGAAGTATTTCTGGGCAACTGCCTTATATTTTTCTTTCAGATGATAAAGGTTAAAAAAATCGTATTCAATTGTAAACATATGCAAGCTGTGTTTCGGCAGCAGTCATAGGAGGGATATGCGTTACAGTTAGGGTACTCTTTAAAGTTCCTGATTTTTTTTTATAATAAAAATTCTTTCTTTTGGTATCACAGTATTGTATAAGGTATGTTTGGGTTTGCCCTGTAAAATATCAACAGCTTATATTTTTTTTTAATAATTAAAACAACAACTAAATTGTTTGTGCTCATTAAGGCGGTGCTGCTAACGGGTGCGACGCAACGGTGCTGCCCAGAAATACTTTTGCCGGTTTCTACCTTTCTCATAGCTTTGAAGTATGGCTAGCCCAATTAGAAAAAAGAAAGAAAAACCGGTAATACTTATTACCAACGACGATGGCATTACGGCCCCCGGCATCCGCAATCTGGTAGAAGCCGTTAAAGACCTTGGCAAAATAGTGGTGGTGGCGCCCGATAAACCGCAAAGCGGTATGGGGCATGCCATAACCATTGGTCACCCGCTGCGCCTGCACAAACAAACCATTTTTGATGGGGTGGAAGCTTACAGTTGCACGGGCACACCGGTAGATTGTGTAAAGCTGGCGGTTGACAAAGTATTGCACCGTAAACCAGACCTTTGTTTAAGCGGCATTAACCACGGCGCCAACCACAGCATTAATGTTATTTACAGCGGCACTATGAGTGCTGCAGTTGAAGCCGCCATAGAAAGCATTCCTTCTATAGGTTTTTCTTTGCTGGATTA
The DNA here is from genome assembly GCA_033761915.1 of Flavihumibacter sp. Lineage (GTDB taxonomy): Bacteria > Bacteroidota > Bacteroidia > Chitinophagales > Chitinophagaceae > JACMLD01. The sequence goes on along the minus strand of JANRMC010000266.1, from coordinate 9,767 downwards.
TAGCATTGAAGCAGATTTTACTGCCGCCCGTGAGTACGTGCATAAAATAACCGCATTGATGCTGCAAAAACCTATGGATAAACATTTGGTGTTAAATGTAAACATACCTTCTGTTAGCAGTGCTTTAATAAAAGGTATTAAAATTTGCCGCCAGGCTTACGCCAAATACGAAGAAGATTTTATTGAAAGAACTGACCCGCATGGCCGAAAATATTTTTGGCTTACGGGGGCATTTAATAATAAAGACAAAGGCCGCGATACAGATGTATGGGCACTTGAACATAATTATGTAAGCGTGGTGCCCGTACAATTTGATTTAACCAATTACGTTCTTAAAAGCAAATTAGAAAAACAGTGGAAATTATAATGCTTAAGAAAGACGATATAAAATTAGGATTGGTGCTGGGCTTATTAACCCCGTTGCTGGGGCTTATTATTTACTACTTTGTAGCCTTTTACAGCCGCAACGTACAGTTTATAGAGTTTTTGGGTTATTTAAAACAATATAAAAGCCTGTTAACTGCAGTTAGCAGCATTTCATTAGTGGCCAACGCCGTATTGTTTACCTTTTATGTAAATGCCCGTAAAGACAAAACCCTGCGCGGCATATTTATAGCCACCGTAATTTATTGTATAGCTGTATTAGTTATAAAACTGGTGGGGTAGTAGTTGCCTGCATTGGTACAAAGCCCGGCATCGTTGTGTCACTCACTGGTACCGCACCAAATAACTGAGCTATTTTTGCAACATCCGCTTAAGCGCTGATACAATATTGCTTTAACTACAACCTTCAGCCGCTGGTAAATGTTGGTTTCTTGTAACAGTAAAAATCACTTTAAAACCCCTCTCTATTTACTGCCGCTTGTTTTTATTTTTTTTATGAAAATTCTGCATCCTTTACCATTAATTTTTGTTGTAGCAGGGTAGTTTGGCTACCTTAGCCCAACCGCACAAAAATTACTTCACATTATTTAAAACACGTATGCTATGGGCATATTAAAAGACAGGTTTAAAGCAAAAGCAGATCTTGCCGGAGCAGAAATAAAAGCACTTTTAAAAGAACACGGAAACCGTAAAATAGGAGAAGTTACCCTGGGCCAGGTTTACCAGGGTATGAGGGGTATTACAGGCCTGGTAACAGAAACTTCTTTACTGGATGCACAAGAAGGCATCCGCTTCAGAGGATATACCATCCCGGAATTGCAGGCAAAACTACCCAAAGCACCCGACGGAAAAGAACCGCTTCCTGAAGGACTTTTTTACCTGATGCTGGTTGGCGAGTTGCCTACCGATGAAGATGCCCACCATATAACCAATGTATGGCAGCGCCGCAGCCATGTGCCCAGCCATGTATTTGCAGCTATAGATGCATTACCGGCTTATGCACACCCCATGACCATGTTTGTAACCGGCGTAATGGCGCTGCAAACCGAAGGTCATTTTTCAAAAGAATATGCAAAGGGCATTAATAAAAAAGATTATTGGAATCCTGTGTATGATGACTGTATGGATCTGATTGCCCGTTTGCCGCGTATTGCTGCTTACGTGTATCGCAGAAAATACAAGAATAATGAACACATACACCCCAACGGGTTATTAGACTGGGCCGGCAACCTTGCCCATATGCTGGGTTTTGAAGATGAGGGCTTCAGGGAGTTGATGCGTTTGTATATGACCATCCATGCCGATCATGAAGGCGGAAACGTATCGGCCCATACCACGCACCTGGTAGGTTCTGCACTAAGCGATCCCTATTTAAGTTATGCCGCTGGTATGAATGGTCTGGCTGGTCCTTTACACGGCTTAGCCAACCAGGAAGTGATTAAATGGATATTTGAAATGCGGGAAGAACTGAATACCGAATTGCCCAGCAAAGAACAAATTGCCGAATACGTTAAAAAAACATTGAGTGAAGGAAAAGTGGTGCCAGGCTATGGGCATGCTGTGTTAAGAAAAACAGACCCCCGTTTTACAGCACAAATGGAGTTTGGTAAACAACATATGCCAGATGATGCCTTGGTACAAACTGTTTGGAATATTTATGAAGTGGTACCCCCCATCTTACAGTCGCTTGGCAAAATTAAAAACCCCTGGCCCAATGTAGATGCACACAGTGGTGCCCTGCTGGTACATTATGGTTTGGTAGAGTATGAATATTATACCGTATTGTTTGCCGTAAGCCGTGCATTAGGCGTGTTGGCCAGCCTTTGCTGGGATAGAGCGCTGGGGCTTGCCATTGAGCGTCCAAAATCTGTTACAACTGAATCTGTGAAATTATGGCTGGAAGGGAAAGATGAGATTTGGGAAGGATAAACAGAAACACATTATAAAAGCAAAGCTCTCCAAAAGGAGAGCTTTTTAGTTAACCATAACCTTATCCGCCAAAAAAGTTAAAAATGTGGAAGCTCAATTTTTATTGGGTTTATGGGTACAACTAACCCATTGCACTTTCACATTCAGTTTCTCACAGGAAAAATGAGTTATATCCATAGCCGTTCATTTATTTAATAATTTACGCAGCACAGCTGGTATCGATTGAAAGTCTTTGTTTCTGTCAATAAACGCGTTTGCCCCATAGGCCTTGCATAAAGAAAGACTAAACTCATCTACAAAGCTGTAAAGCACCAGGGCCGCTGTTTTTTCATTGACCTTTTTAACTGTTCTCAGCAAATCAATAGCGCCGTTACCCGGAAATTTCATATCCAATAAAACAGCATTGGGCTGATGTTTGGCTAATAACTGCTCAGCTTCTTTATAGGTAGCCGCTTTGTATACTGTAGATTCCTCAATTTTATCCTTTATAATTTCAGCCAAACGGTCTGCTAAAGGTCTTGAGCTATCAAAAATCAGTATCAGCATCAGCTTTATTTATGATATAAAGTACCGATGATTTTACTTTAAAATTTGTAGAACTTGCAGTCTAACTTCATTAGAAGCAGGGCGAAATGAGTGTAGTATTAATTCTACAATTTGTATAAAAACATTGTTATTTATCAATATCTGATATGATATTGTGAGAGATGGCGTAGCGGGTAAGTTCGGCATTGGTATGTAATTGCAGTTTTTCCAGTATGCGGCTGCGGTGTGTGCTCACCGTGGTTAATGCTATAGACATAGACTCGGCAATTTGTGTAATGGTTTTGCCGGTAGCCAGTAACTTAAAAATTTCAAACTCCCGGTTAGATAATAGTTCGTGTGGGTTATTACTGCCTTTTTGAGATAGTAGTTTTTCTGCAATATCAGGAGTAATGTATTTTTTGCCCAGCGTTACCCGTTTTATAGCATCTACCAGTTCATAAGGGGCAGCATTTTTATTTAAATAGGCAGAAGCCCCGGCTTTCAATACCCTTACCGCATACAAATCGTCGGGGTATATGCTTAATATTATAACAGGTAGTTCAGGTCTTGTCAGCTTAATTTGTTCCAATGCTTCCAACCCACTGCGGCCCGGCATATCCAAATCAGAAATAACCAGGTCCCACTCGTGCAAGGTTGCTTCTTTAACCAGGCTTTCACCATCGGCCACTTCTTTAACAAAAGCATTGGGGTATTCGTCTTTTAATATTTGCATCAGCCCTAAACGAACAAAGCTGTGATCGTCTGCAAGTATTATTCTTTTCATAGTTATTATTTTAATTGCCAGTTAAAGGCAAATTTATTAATAGGGTTGTTCCTTTACCGGGTTCTGAATGCAGTTCAAAACTACCATTCAGTGAACTCACTCTTTCCTGTATACCTAATAGGCCAAAGGATTGTTTTGATTTGACTGTTTCCTTATCAAAACCTTTTCCATTGTCTTCAACAAATAAGCTAATTGCGGTTTTACTATACTCTAACCGGCAGTTTACAGTGGTGGCATTGGCATACTTGGTAATATTTGTCAGGGCCTCCTGAAAAACCCGGTACAGGCAATTGGTTACGGGTGCTGGTAATACACTATCAACTGAATTGTTACTGAGGTTGACAGGGATACCTGTGGAAGTGGTAAACTGGCGGGCCTGCCATTCTAATGCTTCCACAATACCATAACTGTCTAAAAGATCTACACGTAACTCTTTTAATATTTTTCTTACAGACAGGTTGCTGCCATCTAGTAGTTGCACAATGTTTTTAAGTTTTTCTTTTATCGTTTCCTGTTCGGCAGGTATTTTTTTGTCTATCCAAACCACATCCATTTTAATAGCGGTTAATTGCTGGCCTAACTCGTCGTGTATTTCACGGCCAATTCTTTTACGTTCTTCTTCTCGTATGTGCTGCAGGTGTGAAGCCAGACGGCGGATATCTTCAAAGGATTGTTTCAGCAGTTTTTCTGAGTGTAACCTTTCTGTAACATCATTTGCCAGCACCAGTGTTGCTTTTTTACCTTCATACTGTATGTTGTAAGCAAAAATTTCAACATCAATAATGCTGCCGTCTTTTTTCTTATGCCGCCATACACCCGTATTATGTAATGCGGTAAAATTAGAACGGTTTAATTCTACAAAACGCTGTATGTCTTCTGGTGGGCGTATACCTTTTGCCCCTAAACTCAAAAATTCTTCTTTAGTATACCCATAATGTTTTAAAGCAGCTTCGTTTACTGCCAGAAAATCAAATGAGTCCAGACCCAGTACCCACATTGGCATGGGATTACTTTCAAACAGGTGCTTGTATTTTTTTTCAGAATTTATCAGTTCTTGTTCAGCTTTTTTCCGTTCTGTAATATTCATCACCATGGCTACAGCTCCCTCATACTTTCCATTTTTCAGTATGGGGCTGGTTTCAAGAAGCGTCCAAACCGGTTCTCCGCTTTTTTTAATGAATTTAAATTCGTGCTGTTCTATGATTCCTTGTTTCCTTCTGGCAATATTTAGCTCTGCAATTTTTTTACCTTCCTCATCCATAAAATGAAAGAGAGGAAGTTGCAGCATTTCTTCTTTACTGTAGCCCAGCATTTGAGCCATATGCTGGTTTGTAAAAATGGTATTATTATTACTGTCTATCATCCAAACGCCTTCCTGGGCGGTTTCTATTATTATCCGGTATTTTTCTTCGCTTTCCGCTAATTGTAATTGCACTTTTTTTCTTTCACTGATGTTTCGGAAAAAAATGGATACCCCATCCTGCGAAGGATAAATATGATTTTCAAACCATTCATCTAATGGTGGGTAATATTCTTCCTGGTAAGTGTATTGCTGCGTTTGCATGGCCTTGTGGCAGGCATTGTAAAAGTCTTTTCCAACAGCATCTGGGTAAATATCCCATATGCTTTTGCCTATTAGTTCTTTAGTATCCCGGTTAAGTAAACTACCTGCTTTGTCATTCAGGTAAATATATTCCCAGTTTTTATTGAGCGATGAAAAACCGTCTGTAATGCGGGAAAGCATCTGCGTAAGCTCTTGCTGCGATTGAAATAAGGCGTTGGTTCTTTCTTTTACCCGCTCTTCTAGTGTATTATTTAGTCTTTGCAGGGCTGTTGCATTCTTTTTATCATTGGTAAAATCGTATCGTACTTTTAATAGAAATAAGAACAGCACCAATAACATACCAGATACAATGAATAAGAGGATTCTTGCAAAAAGAATGGTTTTATTGTCCAGTGCCGCACGGCGTGTCATCAATAAGTTGTTTTCCGAAGCTTGTATTTTATCAATTATTGCACGCACCAGATCAGTATAATTTTTTCCTTCCCCAGTTTGCACAAGTTTTAACGCTGCTGCTGCACCATATTTATCATACAAATCAATAGTTTGTTTTGAAAAAGGCAGTCTTTTATGCAGGTAATATATAAGGGAATCAAGCTGCTGATTTTGAACTGGATTATCTATAAAACGGCTTCTTAAAAACTCTAAATGTTCTTTTATCTGAATAGAAGAATTTTTGTAGGGGTCTAAAAAAGAAGCTTGCCCTGTTAAAATATAACCTCTTGAGCTGGTTTCGTTATTAATAGTTTCAGTTAGTAGCTTTTCTGATGATAACAGCACCTCCTGTGTGGTAAAAATAAGCTCATTATTTTGTTGCAGTTCTTTTGACTGGAATATGGATACCATAATTAAGGCAGCAATGGCTACTAATAACCCCATTGCTGCAATAATTAAAACCCGGTCTGTGCTCAAATTTTTTTTCATGCCGGCAAAGGCTGATTAAATGGTTTAGTTATTAAATTAATAAAAAACAGCCAAGTTTGACTGTAAAATAAATGAATGGTCTATAAAGATAGCTAGCGGTTATAATGCTTTTTTTGGTAAAAACTATTTGGAGAATTTTTTTTGAGAAATTTTAAAGGATAACCCTAGTTGCCCGTAAATGATTTTAATTAATGCCCGTTTTTATACCTTATAGAACAGGGGAGTGAAACCCCAGACCTTCCCGATAGCCAATCGGGACGCAGTAGTAACAATGGCAAATAAAAAAAGCAACACTACGGTTGCTTTTGAAAATGTGGAGAACAGGGGAGTCGAACCTCTGACCTTCCCGATAGCCAATTGGGACGCTGTAGTAGCAATGCAAATAAAAAAAGCAACTCAAAAAGAGTTGCTTTTAAAAGTAGTGGAGAATACCGGATTCGAACCGGTGGCCTCTTGCATGCCATGCAAGCGCTCTAGCCAACTGAGCTAATTCCCCATTATGTTTTGATACTAAGAACTTTTTATAGAACCGGTGACCTTCCCGATTGCCAATCGGGAAGGTCTAGCCAACTGAGCTAGTTCCCCAAACGGGTTGCAAATATATATTGGCATTGGGTTGCCACCAAAAAATTAACGGTGAATTGTAATTGTGCCGCTGAAGGGTGCGACGCAACGGCTGCCGGGGCAGATTTTACGGCTGGGTAAAAAAATAAAAAACCTGCTTTTTGGTGGCAACAACATGGCTTAAGTAATCCGAGGAAGCAATTGGTGCGTTTAAACACAGGCTCTGACGCCTCAAAAAATTGCTTACGCTACTATTTTCTATAGTTGCACATAAAAAGCAGGTACATATGTTTAGTTAAGAACTTAAAAGTTAGGATAAGGTCTTCAGGGGATATTCCTGGATTTTTTGTGGCTGCAGAATACTGGATTTGTCTTTTCTTAGGATGATGGATAGTGTGAAAATGTGGTTCTGGCGGGTTCCAGAGATAAGCATGGTTACAAGGGATATTGAAAAATGGGTGTTTTTCTTAGGATGACGGACCGCTGGATGATTGGATATTGGGGTAAGTTTTAAAGGATACGAGACTTAAAGAAAAAAGAAGTTGATTGACATTGGACTTGCTCGGGTTTCATAGAATATTGAACAAAGTTTCTGGACGGTTATTTAAGGACATTGGATGGTTGAGGTTGCTAATCCTCGTCAATCAACTTTCAATACAAAAGTACATGTGCATAAGATTGTTAACAAGAGCATAACTGCCCGATTTTATTTCTACAGTTTTTACTGCCAAAATCGTAAATGTAGCAGATGGTCTTAGGTTTCTTCCTATGGTTTGGTGCGGGTTTTTTCTAATAAGGCATCGGGGCATAGTATATTCCGAAATCAATTAATTTCGTAATTCTACCATAGTATTTATGACAAAATTTTATTCAATTTGCAGTAAGGCTCTTCCTATATCAGTGCCTTATGCAAAAATAAACAGACCCGTATGAAAAGACTTGACCCCAGTCAACCCATAAGAGTAGCTATTGCAGATGACCATGCACTGTTTCGTGCCGGCGTAAAAACCGCATTGTCTGTTCGTAAAGACATAGAAATGGTTGCGGAAGCTGACAATGGCATGCAACTGCTAAACCTGCTTAAACACATAACCCCCGATGTGATTTTGCTGGATATACAAATGCCTATTATGGATGGTATTGCCACCTTACCAGAAATAAGAAGGCTATACCCCGATATTAAAGTGGTAATGCTAAGTATGCATAACGATCATTCCATGATTAGTAAAATGATGGAGATTGGCGCTAACTCTTACCTTACCAAAAACAGTGATAGCGAAACGATTTACCAGGCTATTAAAACCTGTGCAGAACAAGAGTTTTTCTTTAACGATTTAACCAATAAAGCACTCTTAAGCGGCTTGCGTACTAAAAAGCCAGAGCACAGTATAGAAGATATACAACTGAGCGAAAAAGAAATCCGCATCTTAAAACTGATGTGCGAAGAAAAGACCACTAAAGAAATTGCCGACATCGTAGACATCAGTCCGCGTACGGTAGAAGCCATCCGCGATAAATTAAAATCTAAAACCGGTGCCAAAAGCATGGCTGGTTTGGTAATGTATGCCGTTAAAAACGGAATATTAGAAGAAGAAGGTAACTAGCCGTTGTACCATTCCCGGCAGTTGTTGTGTCACTCACTTGTACATTTTGTTGGCATAGCAGCCAACCCGCATAAAATTCAAAAGCCCTGTTTACGCAGGGCTTTGTTATTTTCGCAAACATATGAACGAGGCTTTTATTTTTTTTAATGGCAAAACCATTGCAGCCAATCAGCCGGTTATTACCGCCAGTAACCGTGGCCTGCGTTACGGAGACGGTTTGTTTGAAACCATGCGGTATGAAGAGGGCAACATACCATTAGCCCCATTTCATTTTGAGCGTTTGTTTAAAGGCTTACAATTGCTGCAGTTTGAATGCCCCGGTTATTTTACCCCGCAATACCTGCAAACACAGATAGAAAACCTGTGTAAGAAAAACAAAATGCTTCGGGCAAGAATCCGTTTAACCATCGTTCGTGGCGAAGGCGGATTGTACGATGCAGCCAATCATTTTCCCAATTGTATTATAGAAACCCTGCCCCTGCAACCCCGCGTGTGGAATGAAAACGGGTTGGTGGGTGGTATTTATACCAATGCACAAAAAAATGCAGATATACTGGCTACAATAAAACACAATAATTACCTGCTATATGCCATGGCTGCATTGTGGGCCAAACAACAGCGCTGTAACGATGCCATTGTATTAAACAACCGGCAAACAGTGTGTGATACTACCATTGCCAATATTTTTATAGTAAAAGATGGAAGGATGCAAACACCGCCACTATCGGATGGTGCTGTAGCAGGCACATTACGCCGCTGGTTATTAGAAAATGCAACTGCCATTACCGGTTTACCATGTGAGGAAGCCACCATAAATCCCCATCTTTTATTATCGGCCGATGAAGTTTTTTTTACCAACGCCATATATGGTATTCGCTGGGTGCAGCGTATAGAAAACGCAGCCTATGGCTACCAATACAGCCGCCAACTATTTAATGCCCTGCCCTGAACTTTTTAGCCGTTGAGCTGTTTAAATGCGCTAAGTATTACTTAAAACAACCGGTTTATGAAACAAGAGTTGAGTGTTTGCTGGTTCAGACGAGACCTGCGCTTAACAGACCATGCCGCATTATATTATGCCTTAAAATCGGGCAGGCCGGTATTACCCATTTTTATTTTTGATAAAAATATATTGGATAAGCTGGAAGACAAAGACGATAAAAGGGTGGCATTCATACACCAGTCTATAACACGTATGCAACAGCAACTGCTTACCATGGGCAGCACAATGCAGGTTTTTTACACCACACCAGCAGTTGCATTTAAACAGTTAGCAGAACAATATGCTATAAAGGCTGTTTTTACCAATCACGATTATGAGCCTTATGCAAAACAAAGAGATGATATGATTGCCAACTATCTTTTATCTGTTGGCTGCAGTTTTACAACTTATAAAGATCAGGTGATATTTGAAAAGGATGAGGTAATTAAGGATGATGGCAACCCCTATAGTGTATTTACCCCTTACAGCCGCAGGTGGAAGGCGCTGTTG
>JANRMC010000265.1:0-14288 GCA_033761915.1 Flavihumibacter sp. | reverse complement strand
TTTTTCTGGGTCAAAGTTTTTGTTTTGTTCGTTTGTAATTAAAAATTCAAGGTCCCCTTTACCATCTTCTTTCTCCATAACTCGTCCAATTACCTGACCTCTTTTAATTTGCTGTCCTTTGTTTACTGATGCGCTGGAAAGGTTGCTATAAGAAGTAAAATAGCGGCCATGCTTAATAATAACAGCTTGTACCGGCCCCACGCTGGTTACAGCCACCACTTCACCATCAAATACAGCTTTAACACTGGCTTCAGCATTTGTTTCAATGGTTATACCGGGGTTGTCAACTATAATTCCATTTAAACCTTCAACCGGCTGTCTTCCAAACTTCATGGCAACAACACCACTTGTTGGCCATGGCAGGCTTCCACGGTTTTTTTCAAAATCTGTAGAAAGGGCTATACTTTCTGCATCTGTATCCAGCACACTGCGTTTGTTAGTGTTATCAGATTTAGGAAATGTGGCTGTGCTGTTGCTATTAGGTTTTGTATTGGTTGTATTAGCAGATGTAGGTGCTGTAACCACAGGCTTTCTTGCCGCAGCAGCTATTGCTTCTTTCTGTGCACGGGCTATAGCTGCTCTTATTGCCACCGCCAATTTCTGGTCTTGTCTTTTCTTCTCTGCCAGCTCTTTGTTTAATTCTTTTTCTCTCGACTTTATTTTACTTACCACCGCATCTTTTTCTTTCTTTTCCACCTCCAGCTCCTTGCGTTCATCGTTTTCATCTTTTAATGCCAGGTTTTTTTCTTTTCGGTTGGCGCTTAAACCAGCAATTTTTTGTTGCAGCAATACCTGTGTTTGCTGTATGTTGGTGGCTTGCTGCTCCCGGTAATTACGGTAGTTTCTCAAGTAGGTTACCCGCTTCAGGGCATCGTTAAAAGAGGCAGAAGAAAAAATAAAATTTAAAAAGTCGTAGTTATTGCGGTTTTTATAAGAATACACCAGGCTTTTGGCATATTGTACTTTTAATGTATCCAGTTCTTTTTTCAGCTTGCTTACTTCTCTCCAGCTCTGGTTAATATTGCCTTCAATTAAATGTATTTGCTGGTTAATTAGGTTAATCTGTTTTTCACGCAGCTGAATTTTTTTCTGCACCTGGTTTAACTGGGCCAGCGAGGCTTTTTTGTTTTTGCTGATGTCTTTTAGTTGTTGCTGCAAAGCTTCCATCTCACGCTGGTTGGCAGCACGTTGCTTATCCAGTTCTGATTTGTTGGGCTGCTGTGCTCCTGCTAAAAGACTGCATACCAATAAGGCTAAACAAAAAAAGGTTCTCATCATAGTATGGTTTTTACAGTACAAAAAAATACACAGGGGGCGGATCGGACGGTTGTAAACCTCAAAAGTAAAACTATAACGCTTATTGCTGTTTATAATTTTTCGGAATACTGAAGGGGTAGCTTAATGTTTCGTTAAAGCTGTATTGCTTAAACTCCATGTCCACATCCAATTTGCTTTTTTCTGAAACGGTAATGCGGCGCCTTGTAGGAAATTTAATATTGTTTTTATTTTCATAGCTGCTATAAGTCAAATCGCAGGTGCGGTTACGTATCAGGTCGGTATCATCCAGTTTGCTGTGTTGCATTAAAAAATCGCTGCTGCCTACGGTAACCAGGTTTTTAAAAAACTCATTCACATTCATTAAAAGAATATTGTTCTCATTCTTTTTATAAGAAACTACATTACTATCAAGGTATATAGGGTTGCCCACCAGCAGGTCTTGTATGGTTTTAAAATCAAAGGGCAATTGTGTCAGCTCTTGCAGGTAGTTTACACTGCGTAGCTGGTAAATTTTGTCTTTTTTATTCAGCACCTTCACACTATCTGGTGTAATTAAAATACGCAAGGCCTCGTAACTGAGGATGGTGGCATTAATACTTACCCATATCAGGCTGTCTTTTTGAATGCGTATGAATACTGTAAGGTCCGGTTGTTTGCCATCTTTATCTTCAAACTCTACTTTTACTTTGGCAGAAAAGGTGTTAAACTCAATACGGTTGCTATCTATATGGCTAAGCAGATTGCGTATATATTTTATTGAATCGGCATGAGAATCGTCAATAACCACTGTGGTAATAGTATCTTTTTTTGCAATGGCAGATTGTATTTTTTTAGCCGAGCGGCAGCTAAACAATACCATTGACCCAATAATTAAGGCAGCAAAAGCTAATTGTTTCATATTTTAATCTTATTTGCCGGTATGGCCAAACCCGCCGGCATTGCGTGGGGTGGCATTAATACTGGTAACTTGTTGCCATACAGCCTGTGTAACCGGTGCAACAATCATTTGTGCAATACGGTCTCCGTTTTGTATGGTATGCGGCTCATTGGATAGGTTAATTAAAATTACTTTTATTTCGCCCCGGTAATCTGCATCAATGGTGCCAGGCGTATTTAAACAGGTAATACCATTTTTTATAGCCAAGCCACTGCGGGGTCTTATTTGTGCTTCATAGTTTTCCGGCAACTCAATAAACAAGCCGGTAGGTATTAAACTGCGTTGCATAGGTTGCAATACAAGGGGGGCCGTCAAATAAGCCATAATATCCATGCCCGCTGCACCAGCAGTGGCATAGGCCGGCAATGGGTTGCCCGATTCATTTTTAATATTAATACTTATAGGTGCCATGGCTGCAAAAGTAATTGAAACAGGCATTGGTTAAGCAGGCTTGTTTTTTTGTAACAAAACAACTGCATAAGCCACCAGCCCTTCTTCTCTGCCAACAAAACCCATTTGCTCGGTAGTGGTGGCTTTTACCGCCACATCGTCTGCTGTAATGTTTAAAATGCCGGCAATAGTGCTTCTCATTTCATTGCTGTGCTTTTTTATTTTTGGCGCTTCCAGACAAATACTGCTGTCTACATTTACAACGGTGTAACCTTTTTGGGTAATCAATTCAAAGCAATGCTTCAGTAAAATTTTACTGTCAATATTTTTGTATCGTTCATCTGTGTTGGGGAAGTGCATGCCAATATCGCCCAGGGCCAGTGCGCCCAGTAAAGCATCGCAAATGGCATGTAATAATACATCGGCGTCGCTATGACCAAGGGCTCCCTTACTGTGCGGAATTTTTACACCGCCAATCCATAAATCCCTGCCTTCTACTAATTGATGAAAGTCTATACCAAAACCTATACGCATCATGCTGTTTAGTTTTTTTTATATAATTACCAGCAGCGGGTTTCATGGCATCACCGTTGCGTCGCACTCTTCAGCTGAAGGGTGCGACGCAACCGGAGTTGAAGAGTAGTACTACTGCCGGTAACAAAAAATAAAGCGCCTCTGTTAGAGACGCTTTAAAGATATTGATTTGTTCTTATTCTTATTTCTCTGCACCAAAATCAAACACAATTCCAAAACGCAGGGTGTTTGAGAGTGGGTTTTGATTGATACCACTGCCCGAAGGAATGATATAAGAAACGTTTAAGCCAAATACATTGTATTTTAAGCCGGCACCTAAAGTAAAATACTTGCGGTTGCCTTTAGTGGCATCTTCGTAATGGTAGCCGGCACGCAGTGCAAACTGATCCTGATACACAAATTCAAAACCACCGCTTACCTGAAACTCTCTCAACTCTTCACCAAAGCCACCGGGTGCATCTCCAAAACTGCTGAACCAGCTGCTTACAACACTTTTGCTGCGGTATGCTACCAGGCCGGCAGAATCGCCAACGGCAGGTGGTGTGGGTACTAATAATTTATTTACATCAACACCAAAGGTTAATTTATTGCTTTCATCAAACACCCAGCTGTGTGCGGCACCAATGCCTAAGTTAGCAGGTATGAAATCTTTTTGTTTAGCATCGTTAGTATAACCAATTTTACCACCCAGGTTGGTTAAAGTGGCGCCCAGGTTCCAGCCTTCGCCGCTTTGGTTTTGGCCGGTATAAAACCAACTAAGGTCTCCGGCTACAGTGCTGCCTGCTTTGTAAGTAGTACCGTTTACCACCTGGCCGCCGGCAAGGTTTGAGTTGATATAGCGTAAAGCCACACCTAAGCCCATTTTCTCAGATAGTTTGCGGGTATAACCTGCATCAAAAGAAAACTCGCGGGGGCGGAAAGAACCAAAATCGTTACCCAGATTATCTGTAAACTGAATGTTACCGAGGCTGAAATAACGCAGCGATCCGGCAATGGCTTCCTGCTCACTTAATTTATAGTAACCGCTAACTGTTGCCAGGTACACATCGTTTAATTGTAATCTTCTTAACCAGGGGGTATATGTTAAAGAAAGGCCGCCTTCGCTTTCATTAAAGGCAGTTTTAGCCAGGTTCCAAAAAGGGCTGTTTGCATCGGGTGCTGTAGCAATACCAACTTCACCCATACCACCCGCACGGGCATCTGGAGAAATACGTAAAAAAGGAACAGACGTAGTTACTACGTTTATTTTTCTGTCTACTTGTGCTAAAGCAGTTACAGACAATCCAGATAATAAAACCAGGAAGGCAGATAGTTTAAAGGTCATACGTTTCATCAGGTTAATGTTTTAAAGTAGCGATTTAATCATGCGGTCGTTTGTTGGTATTTTTACTATATGAGTGGCTAAAATACGTGTTTTCAATTAATAAGGATTACAAGATCATTAATTTTTCCAATTTTGATACAGTCTTGCCATCTAACCCGGTTAGCTTAACCTGGTAAATATAAACACCTCTTGCCAGTTTAGCGCCATAATCATCAGTGCCATCCCAAACAATAGAATTAGAACGGTTTCCGGGCGTATTTATTGTTGTTCTAATGGTTTTCACCAGCTTTCCGCTGACTGTAAAAATTTGAATATGAAGCCTTAAATCCTGGTTGGGCCGGTTATGTTCTAACCAGAAACTGGTTTTAGTGGTAAAGGGGTTAGGATAGTTAATAATTCTTTGCAATTGCAGGTTGCCAGCCTTTTGTACCAAAAAATGTATTTGAGCCTGCGAAGAGTTATTGGCCACGTCCCATGCTTTTATGGCAAGTGTATGGTTGCCTTCTTCTAAAGCCGGTAGCTGAAAGCTTACCTGGCCCGATTGATAGGTATTGAGATCGGCTTCAAAAAAGCTGTTTAAAACAAAAGTTTGGTTAGGGTTATTGTCTAATATGGCAACCAGATTATGATCTATGCCCGTGCCCATCACGTTAATACCCGATGAGTCGGATAGTTTTAGCAACAACTGGGGTTTTTCATTCACCAATGTGCCGTTTACAAATTTCTCATCATTAAGGTAGGCTTTTATTTGCGGGCCTTCTTTATCGTTCAATTCTCCGGAAGAGCCACCTACAATAAAGTTGCTGAAGCTGCCATTGCCATCTAATTGTCCGTTTTCTGTATAGAAATTTATTTTTCCAAAACCGGTTTGGTAATTAATGTCTTTGGGCACAATGAAGTTTAATGAAAAAACACCCTCCTTCACGGATACTTTTCCTTTAAAAAGCTGGTTGCGCTGTACCTGAAAGTTTTCTTTATAACTATCTGGGTCATTGCCAAGTGTGCTTACTGTTTGTGCCTTATCATAAACCGTGGCATACAATGTACCTGTAAAGTTGGTAGCCGGCTGGTTTGTTGCATTGGTAATACTACCACTGATGGTGTACTTATTTAGTGCTTTTAAAGTGTCTGGTGTATTTCCAACAGCTACGCCGTTTATATGAGTGGCGGCTACTTTGTAAGTAGGAAAGGCTAACCGTAGTGCAGGGTCGCCCAGTAATGTAAACTTGCGGTTATTGGTTATATCTGCCTGGGTTTGATAGGTGAAATTTTTAGTGCGTTTTACTGCTTCGCCTAATGTTAAATAAGAACCGTCTGCCTGTGGTTGTAATGCTGTTTGTAAATAGTTACGGTTCATAATTCGGTTGCTGAATGCAAATACTAATCTAGTGGTGGTCATTAAAGCAATGGCGCCGGCATTAGGTTTTAGTAAAATATATTCTCCCAGTGAAAAAAAGGCCGGGTTATCGTACGGGGCAAAGTCGCAGGTGGCAGTAATAAACAAGGGCAGTTTATTGCCATTATTCCATTTATCTACAATTTCTTTTTCAAGCACCACTTCTTCTGCAAGTCTTCTGAAGCCACCATGTCCATTATAGTTCCAGATTAACGTGCCATTTTGTATCTGGTTGTCTATCGCCTGGTTAACTGCCGGATAACGGCTGCCAGATGCATTGCTTTCCTGCTGGTAAGCATCCAGGTATATTTTTTCCTGCAAGAAAAGGGGGTTGGTGCTATTGGCTGCTGCCGTTATTACCTGTGCATCGGTAAAGTGCAGGTTAAAGTCTTCGTCATCGGCAATAAAGGTTTGCTGGTTGCGCCATGGCCCCAGTGTTTTAGTACTGGTGTAGTTGATGATTTTATCAACTACGGCAGCGGCCTCTTCAGTTGTTTTTGCGGGTATACGGCCAATGCCCACATCCAGCAAATTAAGTACAGTGCCGCTATTGATGTCTTCGCTATCATCTAAAAAACCAAAGAAGTCGTCTGATGTGTAGGTAGCCAAAGGATCATACGAGAAGTTGTTCTGATAAGAAGGTATAAAGTTGGTATTGTTTTGTATGCGGTCTTTATAATCAAACGAAGCATCGCCAAAAAGTAATAAATAGCGGGGGCGTTTGGTGGTATCTGCACCTGCCTTATCGTAATACATTTTTACAAAATCTCTTATTGAAGCTGGGTCTGGCTGCCCGCCGGCAAATTCATTGTAAACCTGTCTGGCTGTAACCACAACTGTTTTTAAGTTATCTTTTTGCTGGTGGTGCAATGCAAGGCGTTGCGCCTGTGCTAATAATGAAGGGGTGGTTACAATTAATAAATCTGCCGTACTGCTGTTGTGAAGGTTTTGATTGTCAATTTTACCAATAACAACGGGGGTTTTAAAATTTGTGTTAGCAAAAGCTATATACTCTTTTATACTGCTGCTGTTTGCTGTAAAGCTAAGCCCGCCGGCTATTGTTTGAAGGTTTTGCTGTATGGGAGCTAATGGATTGCTCACATCCCAAACGATGCTGCCAGCAGGTGCTGGCTGTATGCGGAATTCTGTATTATTCCCGGGGCCAACACTTGCCCAATCGCTGAATAAAAGTTGCGCATTAGCGGTTAAAGAAAGAGTGGCACGGCAAACTATTTCAAACCAATCTATCCACGCCTGAGCGGTGGGGTTGCCGGGTGTAAATTGATAAGTAAGATTAAGATTATTGCCGGGTGTAAAATTGGTTTGCCGGGTATCTGGTCGGGCAAATAAATCGTAATTACCAGCGCCTGTTGAGGCAAAAACATGCTGCATTAAATTATTGCCATTGATACTTACTTGTAAGAAACTATTGCTGGTGACAGAGCGACCCACACAGTGCGACCTGAGGCTGCCTGCATTGGTAGTTACAATATTATTAGCGGGTATTGAAAAAGTTTTGCTGTTGCTTTTGCCCGCCATATTAGACAGTTCGTCTCCCAGCCAGTTTTTACCGCTGCTTAATAAATTAACAGAATCCAGCTCATAAAAGAACCTGAAATCATAAGCGGTGGAAAGGGTATTGGCGGGGCCGGCAGCAGGTGCATTGGTAATGCGTTTACCATTGCTGCCGAGTGTTAAAAAATAGATAGCAGTATTACTGTATAAGTTTTTGTTGTGGTGGTAAGCTTTGTTGGTAGAATCTGCCACCCAACCGTCCGGGCCATTGGCATAAAACAGTATATAATCGTTGCCATTAAAAATACCGTCTCCTCCATCCTCCACACGTATGGCATTTTCAACCAGATCGTCTGTTTTGAGGCCGTTGCAAGCTTCTGGTAACATGCCGCCTCCATTTCCAAAAATTTGCAGGGCTGCGGAAGGAATTGAGGTATTGGTAATGCCTAATTTATTAAGAAAAGCCAGGTCTATTTTATATACCCCTGCATCTTTTACGCTAAACTGGTACCAGTTGCCGGAGGCCAGCACAGATGCGTTTTTATAGGTACGCTGCGCCTGTACCGATTGAAAAAATAGTAATAAAAAAAAGCTGGCCAGCCATTTATGCATACTGCTAAGTTAGGGACAAGAAATTGATACTAAAAGTACTGCAGGGTTGAAATTGCTGCAGCGGGTTTCAAGCCATCCAATATACCAAAACCAATGCCCCATTTTGTACTGCCGATGAAAGGATTGCGACGCAACAATGCTGCCCCGGAGCAACACTGCCGGAATTGTCTAAGTTTTTGACTTTAAGAAACCTAAACCCTTTTTTAACGTATTTATACGGTAGTAAAAACACAAACTTCCTATATTCGCGAACCGGCTAGTGGAAAACCTTTATAATGATCGTACAATATAAAAGGAAATAGCCCGTTATTTCAATATTAAAAACCGGCTTCTTTATGGCTAGAACTATGAACTGGAAAAACTTAACAATCCTCGTATCCTCCGCCGTACTCTTTGCCTCTTGTAAAGATGGTAAACTATTTGGCGGTAAAAAGAAAGAAACATCTTCTGTAACTGGTTGGAACTACAATGACAAAAACATGGGTGGTTACCAGGTATCCAAAGAAAAAGAACAAGGCACAGGCCCCGGCCTCATTTTTGTGCAGGGTGGTACCTTTACCATGGGTGCTACAGAAGAAGATGTAATGTCAGATCACAACAACATTCCCCGTCGTGTAACAGTTAACTCTTTTTACATTGATAAAACAGAGGTGGCTAACGTACACTACCGCGAATATATGTATTGGGTTAACACCGTTTTTGAAGGTGATGAATACCAGCCCGTACGCGACGCTATTTTGCCAGATACTCTGGTTTGGAGAAGCGAATTGGCTTACAATGAACCGCTGGTTGAATACTACCTGCGTCACCCATCTTATAACTATTACCCTGTTGTAGGTGTAAGCTGGAAACAAGCCAATGATTTTTGTGCCTGGAGAACAAACCGTGTAAACGAAGGCATCTTATTAAAAAGAGGCTATATAAATAAAAATTCTGTAAAGAATTTAACCGGTCTTGGCCAGGAAAATTTTGATACCAAAGCTTACCTGTTAGGCGAGTATCAGCCTACTCCTGGTACCATGGCTAAGTCTAAAAAGAATCCATTAAAAAATTCAAATGGTACGCCACGTACATCAGTAACATTTGAAGATGGTATATTATTACCCGGCTACCGTTTACCAACAGAAGCTGAGTGGGAGTATGCCGCTTATGGTTATATCAATCAAAACCCGCAGCCCAGTAAAAAAGAGGGCAAGCGTGGTGAAGAGTTAACTACCAATAAGCAAGTTTACAGCTGGAGCCAGAATGTAAATGGATTGAGAGATACCCGACGCGGTAGCTGGCAAGGTACCTTCTTAGCTAACTTTAAGCGTGGCGCCGGTGATAACATGGGTGTGGCTGGTGGTTTAAACGACCGTGCAGTTTATACAGCTCCTGTTCAATCTTTCTTCCCCAATGGTTTTGGCTTATATAATATGAGTGGTAACGTAAACGAGTGGACTGCCGATGTCTTCCGTCCATTATCACCAGTAGATATGGATGATGTTGCTTCTTTCCGCGGTAACAAATATCAAACTGTTGATCTTTCAACAGGTAAAGCCGAAAGAGACAGCTTAGGCCGTATTAAAAACCGCTATATTACCGATGATGAAAGTGCTAAACGCCGTAACTACCAGAAAGGGGATGTTATTAATTACCTGGATGGTGACAGTTTAGTATCGGGCGTTACTTATGGTTATGGTTTAACCACTTTAATCAGCGATCAGTCTCGTGTAATTAAAGGTGGTAGCTGGAACGACCGTGCTTACTGGTTAAGCCCCGGTACCCGCCGCTTCTTAGAAGAAGCACAAAGCAGCAGCACCGTTGGTTTCCGTTGCGCTATGGACCGTGTGGGCAGCCCAGAAGGTAATGGCCGCAAAACCGGTATCGATTATAAAGTGCGTCGCCAAAACTCACGTAAACGCTAAGCTTACTTTAAATAATTTTAAAAAGCCATTCTGTAAAGAGTGGCTTTTTTGTTACCAGCAGCATAAAACAGTTCAGCTGCTGTTGCGTCGCACCCTTCAGCTATAACAAAGAGCCCGGCATTTTATACAACAGAAAAAATTTTGCAGGCAATCTGCTAATTTTGATGCATGACAATTGAGCAACTATACACTGTTTTCAGGCAGCATCCTTCAGTACAGACAGATACCCGTAAACTACAACCCGGCGATTTATTTTTCGCATTAAAAGGTCCCAGTTTTAATGGTAATGCTTTTGCAGAAAAAGCACTGGCATCCGGCGCGGCTTATGCCGTAATTGACGAAGCAGCCTATCAGTTAAATGATCGCTGTATTCTGGTGGATGATGTATTAACCACGCTGCAGCAACTAGCCTTGCATCATCGTAAGCAATTCAACATACCTTTTATTGCTATAACCGGCAGTAATGGTAAAACCACAACTAAAGAGTTGGTGTATGCTGTGCTCAGCAGTACTTACAAAACCTATACTACACAAGGCAATTTAAATAACCACATTGGTATACCTCTTACCTTACTTTCTGTTAAACCAGATGCTGAAATAGCTGTAATAGAAATGGGCGCCAACCACCAAAAAGAGATTGAAAGCTATTGCAAATACACTTTACCCACCCATGGCATCATCACCAATTGCGGTAAAGCCCATTTAGAAGGTTTTGGAGGTGTGGAAGGAGTGAGAAAAGGCAAGGGAGAACTATATGATTATTTAAAAGCAAACAATGGAACCGCTTTTGTAATGTGGGATTATGATTACCTGCAGCAAATGAGCCAGGGTATTCAAACGGTAATTAAGTACGGCACAACTCATGCAGATATAGAAGGCACTGTAATTAAAAGTGAACCCTTTTTAGAAGTTCAGTTAACCAAGGGAATACTTATAGATTGTATAAAAACACAACTGGTGGGTGCCTATAATTTACCCAATGTATTAGTGGCAGCCACTGTAGGAAACTATTTTAATATACCAGCAGCAGTTATTAAGAACGCTGTTGAAGCATATGCCCCCTCCAACAGCCGCAGCCAGTTAATTGAACAGGGTACCAATAAAATAATACTGGATGCCTATAACGCCAACCCCAGCAGCATGCGCTTAGCGATAGAAAACCTGGGCCGCATGGAAGGAAAGAATAAAATAGCCTTATTAGGCGCTATGGCCGAGTTGGGTACTGAAAGTATTGCTGAACATGAAGGCATCATAAATCTTTTAAAAGAACAGCATTTTGCAGAGGTGGTATTGGTGGGCGGCGATTTTCAGAAAATAGCACATCCATTTACTGCGCTGGAAAATGCAGCGGCTGCACAGCAATGGCTGCAGGCAAAAGCACCGCAGCATGCTATAATTCTTATAAAAGGAAGCCGCAGCATGCAAATGGAAAAAGTTTTAAGCAATTGAGTGTGCGTGATTTTTGACACCGAACATTCTGTTAATAAAAGTTACCTTTGCGCCATTCTAATACCAACTATTATGGGTGCAAAGAAAAATAAAAAGCCTTCGTATTTATTAAGTGTGCTTACCAACAAATGTCCCCGTTGCAGACAGGGCTATATTTATAAAGATAAAAACGCCTATAATTTAAAGACCACGGTAAGAATGGAGGAAAAATGCCCTGAGTGCGGGCAGCCCACAGAAATAGAAGTGGGGTTTTATTATGGTACCGGTTATGTAAGCTATGCAATTTCAGTAGCGGTTTGTGTGGCCTCCTTTATAGCATGGTGGGTAATTATTGGAATGTCTTTAAAAGACAATCGGTTCTTTTATTGGTTAGGCTTTAATGCGGTGCTGTTAGTAGCTATACAACCCTTGCTCATGCGTTTATCAAGAACGTTATGGTTATCATGGTTTGTAAAGTATGATGCAAAATGGAAAGAACATAAAATTGATACAACCAGTACAGAAAGGGTGGTGGCAGAACAAATGGGTAACTGGTAATAAAAAAGCTCCTTTTTAAAGGAGCTTTTTTATTTTATCAGCTTTTTTCCAAAGCCTGTTCAATATCTTTTATGATATCTGATATATGTTCTAAACCCACCGATATGCGGATGAGGCCGGGTGTAATACCCACTGCAGCTCTTTCTGCATCTGATAATTTTGAATGGGTGGTACTGGCCGGGTGCGATGCAATACTGCGGCTATCACCCAGGTTATTGGTCATAGACAGCATTTGCAAGGCATTTAAAAATTTACGGCCGCTGTCTATACCCCCCTTTAATTCAAACGTTACAATACCGCCCCCGTTGCTCATTTGTTTTTTTGCAATAGCATGCTGCGGGTGAGAGGGTAACATGGGGTATTTTACACTGCTGATTTTAGCGTGGCTTTGTAAATGCGTTGCTAATGCCAATGCATTTTCTGCATGGCGGTCCATACGCACATACAAGGTTTCTAAACTTTTACTAAGTACCCATGCATTAAACGGACTTAATGATGGCCCTGTATTTCTTACAAACAGGTACAGTTCTTTTATTAAATCTTTACGCCCCACTACCACGCCTCCTAATACACGGCCCTGCCCATCAATAAATTTGGTGGCAGAATGCAATACCAAATCAGCACCCCATTTAATGGGTTGTTGTACGGCAGGTGTGGCAAAACAATTATCTACTACAAAAAGCACCTTGTGTTTTTTGCAAATAGCCGCCACAAATTCAAGGTCAATAATATCAAGCCCGGGGTTTGAAGGCGTTTCAACATATAATAATTTGGTATTGGGTTTTATCAGCGCCTCAATAGTCTCCGGTTTGTTCATATCAAAATAAGAAAACTCAAAACCCCATTTGGGCAGGTACTTGGTTAATATAGTATGGGTAGAACCAAATACGGCAGAAGCAGAAATAATATGATCTCCTTTTGACAGAAAGGTCATAAACGTGCTGAACACCGCAGCCATGCCTGTGCCGGTGGCAATGCCATCTTCTGCACCTTCAAGGGCAGCTATTTTGGTAATAAACTCATCTACGGTTGGGTTAGAAAAGCGGCTGTAAATATTTATATCCAAACTATCGTCTGCAAAGGCACTGGCCATTTCTTCTGCAGAGTGGTAGGTAAAGCTGCTGGTTAAAAACAAAGGAGTGGAGTGCTCCATCTGCTCTGTTTTTGGTGTTTGTAAACGTATGGCTTGTGTTTGCGGTTGTTGTTGTTGCGACATGTTCTTTCAAATTTTTCTCTAATTATTTAATAACCTCGTTGCCGTTAACAATTACTTTCCAGGTAATAGCGGCGCCGGCACGGCGCAAGGTTTCTGCAACAGAACAATATTTGTTTACAGATAACTCGGCGGCACGATGGGCCTTGGCTTCATCAATATTACCGGTTAAAGAAAATACCAAAGAAATATTTTGCCATAGCGATGGTTCTTTACCTGCTTCGCGGTTGCCATCCACACTAATAGTAAACCCGGTTACATCCTGCTTTTGTTTTTTAAGAATGCTTACAATATCAACACTGCTGCAGCCGCATAATGCTGCCAAAACCGTTTGCATAGGGCGCAGGCCCTTGCCTTCTCCTCCCTGGTCAACCGGTATATCTATTTGCATACTGTTGCCGGTGGCATCTTTAATGGTTAAACCAAAATCTCCGTGTGTGCGGGTAGCATTTAATAAAGCCATTACTCTACTTTTTAGGTGGGCAAAGATACTACAAGAGGCGTTTATAAAAGTGTCAGATTTTTATGTAACCAACAGTTGTTTTTCAATGGGGCATCGTTGCGTCGCACACTTGTGCAGAAGCATATCAGTCTGCAAGTCGGTAAGTCAGCAAGCGGCTTGCATAAATTGCAAACATCTTCCAGCTTCCGGTATTGCTGACTTACGGACTTTTTGCACAAGTGTGCGACGCAACGATGCTGATAATTGCTATACTGATGGTAACAAAAAATAAAAAAGCCCGGCATAGAAATGCCAGGCGGTTGTTGATCGTACCCTTTAAAACTGCGTTTAATTTTTTTAGCAACCGGCAAGGGAAGGGTGTTAAAAATGGGCCCAGCTTAGAAAAACCAGGCCGTTTGTTGATCGTACCCTTTAAAACTTATTTTATGCCAGTGCAATCTTTTTTTAGGTAGATTTTTTAAAAGAGGTCCGGCTTAGAAAAACCAGTCCGTTGTTGATCGTACCCTTTAAAACTGAATTTGATATTTTTAGCGGAAGCAACCAGTAAAGAGTTTTTAAAAGAGGCCCGGTTTAGAAAAATCAGGCCGTTTGTTGATCGTACCCTTTAAAACTGATTTGTTGCTGCGCAATTATTTTGTGATAGTTTTTAAAAGAGGCCCAGCTTAGAAAAACCAGGCCGTTTGTTGATCGTACCCTTTAAAACTTATTTTATGCCAGTGCAATCTTTTTTTAG